>NZ_JBVVQJ010000016.1:7471-143935 GCF_055811475.1 Mesorhizobium sp. WSM4829
TCTGCTGTTTTTTGGGGTTGTTTCGCCGGGGGTGCCCCCGCACGCGGCTATAAATCTCATCATTTTAAACCCCCCCCCCAATTTTACTCCGGGCCCCCCCCCCCCCCCCCGCGGGGGGGGGGCCGCGGCGTATGGATGTCAGGCCTTCCAATGCCATCCGGCGGCATGCCAGGATGCGACGCGGGTGTTGGAATTTGCCTCGAAACCCTCCAGCCCCTGCTTGCGGCCGAACACGTTGGTGGAGGCAAACAGAGGCAGGAACGGCAGATCCTGACGGACGATTTCCTGCACACGCAGATAGATGGCGCGCCGCGCTTCCCGATCGAAGGTGCGGGCGCCCTTGTCGAGCAGCGCATCGACCTCCGGGTTGGAGTATTGGCCGGTGTTCGAGCCCTTTCCGCCCTTGGCGACGATCGCCTTGCTGTGCAGGCGGTTGGAAACATCGGGGTCGCCGGCGATGACATTGGTTACACCGGAGATGGCTGACTCGAACTGCGATTTGAGCCAGAAATCGCCCCACATGACAGCGGCGGGCAGGTTCGAGATGGTCATCTCGACGCCGATCTCGGCGAATGTCTGCTGCAGGAACTGCTGCGTCTGCTCCCGCAAATGGTTGCCGGAGGTGGTGGAGTTGGCGAACGACAGGCGCACCCCGTCCTTCGCCCGTATTCCATCGGCTCCGGGTA
Organism: Mesorhizobium sp. WSM4829; assembly: GCF_055811475.1. NCBI lineage: Bacteria > Pseudomonadati > Pseudomonadota > Alphaproteobacteria > Hyphomicrobiales > Phyllobacteriaceae > Mesorhizobium > Mesorhizobium sp. WSM4829. Next base: position 8,158 of record NZ_JBVVQJ010000016.1, read on the forward strand.
CCCAGCCGGCCTCGTCGAGGATCTGGCCCGCGCGCTCGAGGTTGAACTCCTGTGCCGGCAGGTTCGGATTGTAGTAGTAGGAATTCTGCGGCATGAACGTCTCGGTGGGTTTGTGGACCCCGTAATAAAGTGCTTCGAGGATCGCTTTCCTGTCGATTGCCGCGTAGAGCGCCTGGCGGACCGCCGGGTCCTTGAATTGCGGCTTCTCAAGATTGAGATAGATCGACTCGACCGATGCTCCAGGCTCCAGCTTGACCACGCGATCCGATAGTGTGCTGGCTTCCGCGTAGTGGTCGGCGGTTATATATGCCTGGTCGACAAGATCGATGTCGCCGCTCTTGAACTGGGTGTAGAGCACCGTCATGTCGGGGATGTATTTGAAGACGAGTCGCTCCAAATAGGGGCCCTCCCCGGCATAATCCGCGTTCGCGACGAGTTCGATATGATCGCCGGCAACGCGCTGCGCCCACTTGAATGCGCCAGTGCCGACAGGCGCCTGATTGAAGGCGGCGGCGTTGGGGTCGGCCTCCTTTTCGAGTATGTGCTTGGGAACCATGAAGGTTTCGGCGAGAAACGACAAATAGGGGGCGAAAGCCTCCTCCATCCGCCAGGTCAGCTCGGTCGGCGAGACCACCTTGATCTCGCGCACCAGCGAATGGCCGGCCGTGCGCCACGCCTGGAATTTCGGATTGGTGATGAGCTCAAGCGTGAATTTCACATCCTCGGCCGTGAAGGGCTTGCCGTCGTGCCAGCGGACATCGTCACGCAGGCGGATGTGCCACTTAAGACCGTCCTCTGAAATGCCGCCGTTTTTCTGGCTTGGCAGTTCGACCGCAAGATTGGGCTGAAGAATGCCTTTGGGATCCATGCGGAAGAGCGCATCGAAAAGCGAGAAATGCACAGCGTCGTCGACCTCGATATGCGGCATCAACGGATTGAATTTGGTGGGCTCCTGCGAGAGACCGACGACGACGCGGCCGGTTGGGTTCGCTGGCGGGTTCTGGGCGAAGGCGGGTTTGCCCAACAGATTGGGCGCAATGAGGCCAGCCGCCCCGCCTATCGCCATCAATCGTAGTGCATCGCGTCGCGAGTAGTTTGATTTGGTGTTTGCGTGTTCAGTCATTGGAATTCCCCTTGTTCTGGCGGTATCCGCCGTGGCTCTTACCCATTTGCTGCAACCGGACGGGTAGATCCCGGCTGCTCTCCAGGAATCGCCGCCACCAGCTCACGTGTGTAGGCTGATTGCGGGTCGAGGAAGATTTGCGAGGGAGGACCGCGTTCCACGATCCGCCCCTTCTGCATCACGGCGATTTCGTCGCAGATCTGGCTGGCGACGCGCAGGTCGTGGGTGATGAAGATCATCGACACGCCGGTCTCCCGCTGGATCTGGTCGAGCAGCTGCAGGATCTGGGCCTGGATCGACACGTCCAGCGCCGACACCGCCTCATCGGCGATCAGCAGCTTCGGCTTGAACATCAGTGCCCGAGCGATGCCGATGCGCTGGCGCTGCCCACCGGAAAATTCATGTGGAAAGCGATCAAAGGCGCCGGCATCGAGGCCGACATGGGCCAGGAGCGCTTTCGCCTCTTCACGCGCCCGGGCATAGGGCGTGCCGTGGGCGACTGGGCCAACGGTCAGGATGTGGCCGATCGTCGAGCGCGGGTTGAGCGAGGCGAACGGATCCTGGAAGATCATCTGGACCCGCGGCCGCAGCGGGCGGAATTCGGCTTCGGAAAGCTTGGCTATGTCGCGGCCCTCGAACAGAATCCCGCCGCCGTCGCTGTCCAGCAGCTTGATCAAAAGCCGACCAAGCGACGATTTGCCGGAACCGCTTTCGCCGACAACGCCCAGCGTGCGCCCGGGCGCCAGATCGAACGAGACCTCGTTGACCGCGGGCACGACGCGCTGTGCGCTGAACAGGGAACTGCCGCTACGGTAGGTCTTCATCAGGCCTTCGACCTTCAGGATCGGCGCTTTGTCGGCCGTCTCCAGAGGAACGCGGTCCTCACCGGTCAGGTGCGGGACGGCTGCGATAAGACGCCTTGTGTAGGGATGGCCAGGCGACTTCAGGACCTGTTGAGCACTACCCTGCTCGACGATGTGGCCCTTCTCCATCACCACGACGCTGTCTGCGATCTCGGCCACCACTCCGAAGTCATGGGTGATGAACATGACGCTCATTCCCTTGCGGCGCTGAATGTCGCGGATCAGCTCCAGAATCTGCGCCTGGGTGGTCACGTCGAGCGCGGTCGTCGGTTCATCCGCGATCAGGATCGTCGGCTCGAGCGCCAGCGCCATGGCGATCATCACCCGCTGCCGCTGCCCGCCGGAGAGGCGGAAAGGATACTGGTGGTACATGAGTTCCGGGTCCGGCAGTCCCACCTCGGTCAGCAGCCCGACAGCGCGGCCGCGACGCGATTTCGGAGTTCCGACGCCATGCGCCGCCATGACCTCGTCGATCTGTGCACCCACGGTCATCAACGGATTGAGCGCCGACAGCGGGTCCTGGAAGATCATCGACACCACTCGGCCGCGCAGGCTGCGCAGCTTGTCTTGCGGCATGCCTACGATGTTCATCCCATCGAGGTGGATGGCGCCCGAGGAGACGCGGATCACATTGGGCAGTAGCCCCATGATGGCGTTGGCGGTGACCGACTTGCCGGATCCGGATTCGCCAATGACGCACAGGATCTGGCCGCGTTTCAGATCAAAGGAGATGTTCTCGACGGCATAAGTCCGTTCCATGCCTTTCGGCAAATTCACCGTGAGGTCGCGCACCGAAAGCGCCACATCGGCGGGGGCTACAGGCTGGATGCTAGCGACCATTGCGATCATCTCCCGTTTGAACCGAGCGGGTCCACGCTGTTGCGGACCACATCATCGCGCTTTGAGCAGAAGCGCCTCACCATAGCGTCCGTCGTCTGGTCATCTCGGCGCTTCGAGCGCTGAGGCTGCGAGAGACGGATTCTGCTCATCCTGGCGGCTCCCTTGATGAAATTCGGTCCGTGGACCGGACACTGTTCCCTTTTCTTGGAGAACTCTCCGAAGGCGTAAGCCCTGCCTATCGGAAGTCCTCTGGAGCTTACCCGTTATAAGGAAGGTTGCTCCGTTCTTTCAGCCAGTTTGACTGTTCTGTCTCCGCATAGTCGTCGAAATTTGGCCCTCGGGCGGCAGGAACTTCTGAAAAGAACGTCAGGTTCGGCATTTCACTCTGCCACCGTTCCGGCGCAGAAAACCGGGATCAGACAACCAGGTCCTTCTTCCGCTGATTTGTGCGCGACAGGCCTTGCGTCACTGCGCGCCGCGTCCCGAAAAGCCCATACCGCAGATCACGCGACTGGATGAAGTGTACTCCTGCTTGCCCCTGCGAGGTTGGGGCCAGCGAGCGCTTTTCGGCAACAATTGCCTGTTCCAAGGGCAGCAAACCGCAGGAAATTCCGTCCAGGCATGAACTCCGCAGCCTGCCTCTGCGGGCCGCAGGCTAGGATGTTTCAAATTTACCGGAGTCCCATCCATGCCCGCGCCGCTCATTCACATCGAGTCCAGTCCATCCCTGCCTCGCGAGGCGGACGTCGTCGTCATCGGCGGCGGCGTGGTCGGCGTATTCACGGCCTATTATCTCGCACGCCGCGGCGTCAGCGTTGCCCTGCTGGAGAAGGGGCGCGTTGCCGCCGAACAGTCCAGCCGCAACTGGGGCTGGTGCCGTCAGCAGAACCGTGACGCACGCGAGTTGCCGATGGCAACCAGGAGCCTCGATCTCTGGGAAAAAGTGGCGCAGGAGACCGGCGAAGACACCGGCTTTCGCCGCTGCGGCCTGCTCTATCTCTCGCAGGACGAAAACGAGTTGGCAGGCTGGGCAAAGTGGCGCGATTTCGCAAGGACGGTTGGTGTCACGACGCATGTGCTGAGCGCAGAAGAAGCCACCGAACGGGGCAAGGCGACCGGCCGCAAATGGAAAGGCGGCGTGTTCTCGCCAACTGACGGAACGGCGGATCCATCGAAGGCGGTGCCGGTTGCCGCGCGCGGCATCATGGCGGCCGGCGGCACCGTGCATCAAAATTGCGCGGCGCGCGGGCTGGAACTGAGCGCCGGCCGGGTCAGCGGCGTCGTTACAGAAGCCGGAACCATCCGAACAACGACCGTGGTCATGGCCGGAGGCGCGTGGGCTTCTTCCTTCTGCAACCAGCTTGGTATCCGTTTCCCGCAAGCTGCCGTGCGTCAGTCCATTCTATCCGTAGCGCCGGGCGCAAATGGCCTGCCGGATGCCCTGCATACCGCGCGCGTCTCGCTGACGCGGCGCAGCAACGGCGGATACGCGCTGGCGATCAGCGGGCGGGCGCGAGTCGATCCAACGCCGCAGCAGCTCAGGTTCAGCCGCGAGTTCGTGCCGATGTTCGCCCGCCGCTGGCGCAGTCTGGCCCCGGGAGCGTTCGAGGGCTGGCGTCAAGGACATGAAAGCCTGAGGAGATGGGTACTTGACGACGTGACGCCAATGGAACGGAATCGGATTCTCGACCCCAAACCTGACATGAGGCAGATTCGCCTGACCTATCAAAGAGCCTGCGAATTGCTGCCCGAGTTCCAGCGCGTCGCGATTTCTCATGCTTGGGCGGGCTATGTCGACAGCACGCCCGATGGCGTTCCGGCAATTGGTGAAGTGGAGGGGATTCCGGGCTTTCTTCTCGCCGCGGGATTTAGCGGCCACGGCTTCGGGATCGGCCCCGGCGCTGGACATATGATCGCCGATATCATCACCGGCAGCGAGCCGATCGTCGATCCGCGTCCCTATAGGCCGGAGCGTCTGAAGACAGCTGCGTGGGGCAAGGTCGCTGAATTCTGAGAAGACCGTTTGCCAAGCTACATCAGGTCGAGATCGAGGCCGTGAGGCGGCCAGCACTGAAGGGAAAGTGACGATGCGCGAATATGAGATTGCCGCCATTCCTGCCGACGGGATCGGCCCAGAGGTCATTGCCGCCGGTCTCCAGGCGCTTGAGGCGCTGCAGCGGCGCTGCGGCGACTTCAAGCTGCGCATCCAGCACTTCGACTGGGGCTCAGACTACTACAAGGCCCATGGTCGGATGATGCCCGAAGATGGGGTGGCGCAACTGAAGCGCTTCGACGCTATCTTCTTTGGCGCGGTAGGCGCTCCCGATGTGCCCGACGACATCACGCTCTGGGGCCTCCGGCTGCCGATCTGCCAAGGCTTTGATCAATACGCGAACGTGCGGCCGACCAGGATATTGCCCGGCATTGTTTCGCCGCTGGCGGGCGTTGGCCCTGGCGATCTGGATTGGGTGATCGTGCGGGAGAATTCCGAGGGCGAGTATTCGGGCCACGGCGGCCGAGCCCATCGCGGCCTCCCCGAGGAGGTCGGAACCGAGGTCGCGATTTTCACGCGCGTCGGCGTCACCCGCATCATGCGCTATGCATTCCGGCTGGCGCAGTCACGGCCGCGAAAGCTCCTGACAGTTGTTACAAAATCCAACGCGCAGCGTCACGGCATGGTAATGTGGGACGAAATCGCAGCCGAGGTCGCGCCGGAATTTCCGGACGTCTCCTGGGACAAGATGTTGGTCGATGCTATGACAGTGCGTATGACGTTGAAACCGCGGAGCCTCGATACGATCGTCGCCACCAATCTCCACGCCGACATATTGTCGGACCTTGCGGGCGCGCTCGCGGGCAGCCTCGGCGTTGCACCGACCGCCAACATTGATCCCGAGCGGCGCTATCCCTCGATGTTCGAGCCAATTCACGGCTCGGCATTCGACATCGCCGGCAAGGGTATTGCCAACCCGGTCGCCACCTTCTGGACCGCTGCCCAGATGCTCGAACATCTGGGCGAGAGCGCAGCGGCCGTCCGGTTGATGAACGCTGTGGAATCGGTGACGAGTGAGGGCGTGCTGACGCCGGACGTCGGAGGGACAGCGACCACGCAGGAGGTGACGGACGCCGTCTGCCGGACGATCCGCGGTTCCAACGTTTGACAGGTTTCCAATGAAGCTCGACAAGATCGACATCAAGATCTTATCCCAACTGCAGAAGAACGGGCGGGTCACGAATGTCGAGCTCGCCGACCTGGTGAACCTTTCACCGAGCCCTTGCCTGATGCGGGTGAAGAAGCTTCAGACGGAAGGCTTCATCACCGGCTATTCCGCCCAGATCGATGTGTCCAAGCTCGGGCAGACTCTGACGATCTTCACCGAAGTCACGCTCAAGCACCACCAGCAGAACGACTTCGCGAGATTTCTCACCGCAATCCAGAAGGTCGATTCTGTTATCGAATGCCACCTGGTTTCAGGCGGTTACGACTATCTTGTGAAGTTTGTCACAGCGGGCATCAGCGAGTACCAGACGATCATGGAGCGCATGATCGAACTGGATATCGGAATCGACAAATATTTCAGCTTCGTCGTGCTGAAGTCACCGATCGTCAAATCCCATTTGCCTCTCGACGCGATATTCGACAGATGAGAAAGAGGCTGCCGCGTGCATGCGGCGGCAGCCCGGACGATCATCCCTTTATCGCCGACCGCACGTCCAGGTCCTCGAGGGTTTGATCCAGGGTCATCCGGGTGCGTTCGAGGATTCCATCAATATCGTCATCGGTGCAGCAGAGCGGCGGCGCAAAGCCGAGAATGCCGCTGTTGAAGGCGCGGATGACAAGGCCGTTCGCCCACGCGCGCTCGAAGATGCGGCGCCCCGGATCGGCCGCAGCCGGCAGCGGCGTCTTGCGATCCTTGTCGGTGACCAACTCGATTGCTGCCAGCATGCCGCGACCGCGAATGTCGCCAACCAGCGGGTGGTCGGCGAGCGAGCGAAGGCCTGCCATCAAGCGCTTGCCGGCCTTGCGCCCATTCTCGAGCAAGCCGTCTTCGTAGAGACGCAGGCATTCGAGCCCGACTGCCGCGCTCACGGGATGGGCCGAATAAGTATAGCCATGGCCGACAGGCGCTTTGCCGGCTCCGTCCGCGATCGTATTGTACACATGGTCCGAGATGAAGACGGCGCCCATAGGCACGTAGCCGGAGGTCAGTCCCTTCGCCGTGGTCATGAGATCCGGCACGACCTCGTCTTCCTCGCAGGCGAAGAGGGGGCCGGTGCGGCCAAAGGCAGTGATAACTTCGTCGACAACGAACAGGATGTCGTGTTCCTTGCACACGGCGTGCAGAGCCTTCAGCCAACCTGTCGGTGGAACGAGGACACCGCCCGAACCCTGGATGGGTTCGGCGTAGAAGGCCGCAACGCGGCCAGCACCGAGTTCCGCGATTTTGGCGCGCAGGGCCGCGACGGATGCATCGATGATCGCCTGCGGGTCGGAACCGACCGGATTGCGATAGGCGTAGTGCGAGGGAATCTTGTGCTGCCAGTCGTAAGGCACGCCGAAACCTGCATGGAAAGCCGGAATTGCGGTCAGGCCTGACCCTGCCGTCGAGGAGCCATGGTAGCCATGCTCGACCGAGATGAACTGGTCCTTTTGCGGCGTGCCCTTGGCATGGTAGTAATAGCGAATGAAGCGGATCGTGCTGTCGATTGCGTCGGAGCCGCCAAGCGTGAAATAGACATGGTTCAGATCGCCGGGCGCCAGTTCGGCAAGCCTGGCAGCAAGGCGAATGGCAGGCTCGGACCCCAGCCCGAAATATCCGGTCGCATAGGGAAGCTCTCTTAGCTGCTTTGCGGCTGCTTCAACGACACTTTCCTGGCCGTAGCCGATGTTTACACACCATAGACCGGCGAATCCGTCGAGCAGGGTTTTCCCGCTTGCATCGGTCACCGTTGCGCCCTTGGCGGATTTGAGCACCCGCACGCCCGTCTCCTCGTGGCTCCGATAGCATGAAAACGGGTGAACCAGATGCGCGCGATCGAGTTCGATCAGTGAATTTGCCAGCATTTCTTCCTCCGATTCAACCGATTGCCTGATTTAACCAAGTGCCTGACTGACCAACGCATATGTGCGATGATGCGCCGGCTTGCTTTCTTTGTGCGTGGCTATGGAGCGTCGCATCGCGATCCCGCCGCCGACATGCGCCAGCCCGCGCCCGGTGAGCCATTCAGCAAGATCCGTTGAGACGTCGGTGTCGACACGCACGAACTTGCCCTGATGATGGGCGAGCAGAAAGTCGATCAGTGCCTTGGCCTCGGTACCGTTTCTCGCCACCACCGGGCCGATGACCAGCCCCCGGCCGAATGGCCGGATGGCGGAAAAGGCCTGGGCAACGCCTTCATCGCGAATGACAGCGAGCTTCGCGCGCTCGAAAACCCGTTTCATCAGCGCCGATCGGTCATGGCCAAACGCCTCGCGATCCAGCACCTCGAGGCGGGCAAGATCGCCGCTCTCTGCCCAGGATACACGGGCCGGCGCCGAAACTGCCAACGCCTCGCCCTGATGCTGCACGATCTCGCCAGTCGTGACGAAGCCCAGCTTCTCATAGAGCGGCAGGCCTTCCCGTGTCGCCGTCAGGCAACAGGTGCGCTCACCCGCCTTCGCCAGCGCCTTTTCCATCATCTTTCGGCCGAGTCCGCGGCCGCGCATGGCCGCATCGACGATCACCATGTTGATGGCGGCGGCATTGTCGCCGTAGGGGGTCATCATGATCGTCGCCACCACGCGCTGTTCTTCCAGGGCGACGATCCCCCGGCTGACCGACTGGGCCAGTTCCCAATCCTCGCGGCGATGCGGCCAATTGACTTGGCGAGACAACTCGACAGCACCTTCCAGGTGCCCCGGTGTCATCTCTTCAAGGATGATCTGTCTTGTGGTCATGATGAATTTCCAGCCTTCGTCTTCAGTGCTGACGGTAGACCACCAAAGACAGCAGTTCCTCCCGACCGGCAGCCAAGCGCGACGCGTTTTCACTATCCTTCGCCGCTCGTGCCGCATCTTCTGCCGAAGCATGGCCGACAGGCCGCGCCGCTCCCAAAGCTCGAAAGGACAGCTGGCGCAACTCTCTGCCAAACCGGCGATGCAATACGAAACGATCTGCTTCAGGTCGCGGCGAATGCGGCCGTTTGTCTTCCAGATCTCCGACTATGCTGATTGTGGTACAGGCACGCTGTGCCGAGAAAACCAGGAGGATGGTCGCCATGTCGACGCTCAGACCGAAATACATCACCTTCGACTGCTACGGCACGCTCACCAATTTCGATATGGCCGGCGCGGCGCGGCGCGTCTACGGTGAGCGCCTCTCCCCAGAGGCAATGGCCAGCTTCGTGGAGGCTTTTAGGGGCTATCGCCTTGACGAGGTGCTGGGGCCATGGAAACCCTTCCTCGAGGTGGTGCAGAATTCCATCGAACGCAGCTGCAAGCGCATCGGTATCCAGTTCAAACCCGAAGACGCCCAACGCATCTATGACGAAGTGCCGACCTGGGGTCCGCACCCCGACGTCCCGGCTGGCCTGTCCAGAGTGGCCAAGGAAATCCCACTGGTGATCCTGTCCAACTCCATGAACAGCCTGATCATGTCGAATGTGGAAAAGCTCGGCGCGCCCTTTCACACCGTCATCACCGCCGAAGAGGTTGGCGCCTATAAGCCGCTGATGAAGGGCTTTGAATACATGCTCGACAAGCTCGGCTGCGGCCCGGAGGACATCACTCACGTCTCCTCCTCCTTCCGCTACGATCTCATGACCGCCTACGATCTCGGCATCAAGAGCAAGGTCTGGGTGAACCGCGGCCACGAGCCCGCGAACCCCTTCTACGAATATACCGAGATCAAGGATATCGGCGGGCTGGCCGCCGCGGTCGGCCTGGAGCCCGTTCGGGAAGTTGCTTGAGGCCGGCGGGCCTCCGGCCATCGCGGCATTCGAAGTATCGAAATGAGAAAGGGGCGGTTTCGACCGCCCATTTCTCATTGCTGATGCATGTCGCACAAAAGCATGCCCTCGGAGCCTGGGATTGACCGAACCACCCCTCGCTCGTCGTCCCAGGGCGGAGCAAGGAGCGAGCGGCGCAGCGTAGACCCTGACATCCATACGGCGGTGGACCTTCGCTGCCTGACGGTCGGGCAGCCAAATCTCCAACGCTGGCGATTGGCATAAGCCGCCCCAACTTCGGTCGAGGTAGAGGCGATGGTCGCCCATCGCCTCTACCCGACCGAAGTGGAGGGATGCTTCGGCTAATCCCGGAGGTTTGCGATTGCCACTGAAAATCGGCCGCTGAAAAGGGGACTGTGTTCCAATGCATGTCGCGCTAAGGGATGCCCTCAGGCCTGACCCTGGGCCCTGACCGAGGGTGTGCAGCGGTTTTGCGATAGCGACAGCATAAACAACAACCTAAAGCGCGCCGCATGAGGCCGGTCAAACGCGACGCACTTTAGTTCGCAGTTGCGACTCCGAAAGGCCTCTAATTAAGCCCGCCAACATGAAGCGTCTTGACCTCGAGATATTCGTCGATGCCGAGCTGCGATCCTTCCCGCCCCACGCCTGACTGCTTGACACCGCCGAAAGGCGCAACCTCGGTCGAGATCAGGCCGGTATTGAGCCCGACCATGCCGAACTCCAGCGCCTCGGCGACACGCCATGACCGTTTGAGGTCGTCGGTGTAGAAGTAAGCGGCAAGGCCGAACGGCGTAGCGTTTGCGATCGTGATGGCGTCTTCCTCCGTCTCGAAGCGAAAAAGCGGCGCCACCGGTCCGAAGGTCTCTTCCGATGCCAGGAGCATCTCGGTGGTAGCCTCCCCCAGGACGACGGGCCGTGCATATTGCCTGCCGTCGGGCACTGCCTCGCTTTGGGCGAGGATCTGGGCACCTTTCTGCTTCGCATCCGCGATGTGACGCTCGATCTTGTCGATCGCGGCCGCGTTGATCATCGGGCCGATCTCAGTGCCCTCGTCGGTCCCCGCGCCAACCTTCATCCGCGTGACGCGCTGGCTCAGCTTTTCGGCGAAAGCGTTGTAAACGCCTTCCTGCACGAGAATCCGGTTCGCGCAAACGCAGGTTTGACCGCCATTACGGAACTTGGATACGATCACACCTTCAACTGCGTTATCCAGATCGGCGTCGTCAAAAACGATAAAGGGCGCGTTGCCGCCAAGCTCCAGGCTCAGCCGCTTGATGCTGTCGGCCGCGCCACGCATGAGCAGCGCGCCGACGCGGGTCGAACCGGTGAACGAGATCTTGCGCACCGTTTCGTTGGCCATCAGCTCTTTGCCGATCTCGCCCGGCATGCCGGTCACGATGTTGATAACGCCTGCCGGGATGCCCGCCCGCTCCGCCAGGACACCGAGCGCGAGCGCCGAAAACGGCGTAAATTCCGACGGCTTGATCACCACCGTGCAGCCGGCGGCCAGCGCCGGTGCTACTTTGCGCGTGATCATCGCGTTGGGGAAATTCCACGGTGTGATGATGGCACAGACGCCGACTGCTTCCTTGAGAACCAGAATGCGTCGATCGGCGGTGGGTGACGGAATGGTCGAGCCACCGATCCGGCGCGCCTCCTCCGCAAACCATTTCACGAAAGATGCGCCGTAGCGGATTTCCGCCGACGCCTCGGCAAGCGGCTTACCCTGTTCCAGCGTCAGCAGAAGCGCCAAATCCTGTTCGTGCTGGCGAATGAGGTCGTGCCAGCGCTCCAGCAATCTCGCACGCTCGGCATGGGTCGTCTTCTTCCAGCTTTTGAATGCCTCGGCCGCAGCACCGATCGCGGCCCGGGTGTCGTCGCCGCCCATATCGGGAACGCTGCCAAGAACGGCCAGGGTGGCAGGGTTGGTGACCTCGACGGCGGCCTTTGTATCCGCTTCCCGCCACACACCGCCAATCAACGCCTGCTGGCGGAACAGGTCCGCATCGTCAAACGTGCCAATCTTCGTTATCGCATTCATGGTCTTTCCTCTGCCCTTTCAGCTCAACGCCGCAAGCACGGCTTGCGTGATTGTTTCAGTCCGGTCCTTGCCTGCGATCGTGCCAATGCCCCGCGCGGTTATGGACTCGATTGCCGACATCACTTCTGCCGCAGCATGCCCCTCGCCCAGATGCTCGAGCATCATCGCACCCGACCAGATCGCGGCGATCGGATTGGCGACACCGAGATGCGCGATGTCGGGCGCCGAACCGTGGACCGGTTCGAACATGGAAGGCGCACTGCGATCGGGATTGATATTGGCGGAGGCGGCGTAACCCAGCCCGCCCTGAATGGCCGCTCCAATATCCGTGAGGATGTCGCCAAACAGGTTCGAGGCGACGATCACGTCGAGGCTTTCCGGCGCCAGCACCATGCGGGCGGCAATGGCGTCGATGTGGTAGTGCGAGACCTCGACATCGGCATAGTCCTTCGCCACCTCACGCGTGACCTCATCCCAGAAAACCATGGAATGCTTTTGGGCGTTGGATTTGGTCACGGATGCGAGCTTCTTGCCGCGCGCCCGCGCCTGTTCGAAACCGAAACGCATGATCCGTTCGACACCGGCACGCGTGAATATTGACGTCTCGATCGCGACCTCATTGGCCGTGCCGGAATGCACGCGCCCGCCGGCGCCGGAATATTCGCCTTCCGTATTCTCGCGAATGCACAGGATGTCGAAACCATCGGAGCGGAGGGGCCCCTGAACGCCCGGCAACAGCCTGTGCGGCCGTATGTTGGCGTACTGCGTGAACCCTTTCCGGATCGGCAGGAGCAGCCCGTGAAGCGATACTGAGTCGGGTACTTCCGCGGGCCAGCCTACAGCGCCGAGATAGATCGCATCGAATTTTCGGAGTGTCTCGATGCCGTCTGGCGGCATCATTGCGCCGGTTTCCAAGTAGTAGGCGCACGACCATGGGAAGCGTGTGCCATCAAGGGCGAAACCGCCCCGTTTGGCCGCGGCCTGCATCACCTGCCATGCCGCCCCGGTCACGTCCTTGCCGATGCCGTCGCCGGGGATGAGCGCTATGTCATAGGTCTTCATCGATCGAGGTCCTCATTCGCACTAGCGGAACCATAGCGGACCGCGCGCCGCATTTTTCGTCGAGAATGAGCGGCCCGACAGCGTCGAATCGCGTCGGGCCGAACTTGGATAGTCGATTGTTCTGGAACCGCCGCGCGCTCTACTCGGCCGTACCTTGAGCACTGAACTCAGTCGTAAACGCAGACGTAGATCTTGCGCACGGTCTCGATCGTGCGCCAGACACCCACGAAACCGGGCTTCATCACGAAACTGTCGCCGGCGCGGTAAGTCTTGGTCTCGCCGCCCTTCTCCTCGATTTCGATGAGGCCCGAAAGGATATGGCAGAACTCGTAGGTGGTGCCCTTGATCGAATGCGTCTCGCCGGGGGTGGCTTCCCAAACGCCGGTCAGAACCTTCTCACCTTTCGAGGCATCCTGCGCCCAGCTCTTGAAGGATGGAGTGCCGGAAATGAGCCGCTCAGGCAGCGGCAATGCCTCCTTCGGCGTGAAGGCGGGATTTGTGTCGATCGTGGTCAGCAGTGACATGTGGGTCTCCTGGTTAGTAGCCGAGTGTCCGATCGATGAGGCCGATCAGTTCTTCGCCGGCGCGGTGGCGCCGGACGTTGTCGACGGCGGCTTGCGCCGCCGTATGCGGTTGTGTCACCGAGGCAATGTGCGGCGTTATCATCACCTTCGGATGCGACCACAGCGGATGGTCTTCCGGGAGCGGTTCCGGATCAGTGACATCAAGCATCGCCGCGGATACGTGGCCTCTGTCGAGCGCGTCGATCAGCGCGGCCTGGTCGAGTTGCGGACCCCTGCCGACATGCAGCAGCCGCGCCCCGGTTGGCAGCAAGGAGAAGAATTTTGCATCGAGAATGCCGCTGGTTTCCTGCGTCAGCGGTAGCAGGCAGACGAGAATGTCCGTCTGCTTCAGAAAGCGGGGCAACTGATCGGCGCCGTGAAAACAATCGACGCCCTCTATCCGCTTTTCGCTGCGGCTCCACCCGGCAAGCGGAAACTGGAACGGCTTCAGGCGCTCGACTGCCGCCTGCGCCAGCATGCCAAGACCAAGAAGACCGACCCGGCGCTCAGCCGCCTGTCGAGCGGCAATCGGTTGCCAGAGGCACCTCTTCTGCTGCTCGAGATAGGCGGGCATCTCCCGGTGGAGCGCCAACACGCCAAGCGCGACGTATTCCTGCATCATGCGGATGATGCCGTCCTCGACCATGCGCACCAGCTTCACATGGCTCGGCACGACGTCCTGCTTGAACTGGTCGACGCCGGCTCCGATCGAAAACAGCACTTCCAGGTTGCGGTAGCAGGAGATGTCGTCCGGCACCGTCCAGGTGATGAGATAGCGCACCTTGTCCGGCTCCAACTCATCGCCGGAATGGAAGAATTCCAGATCCGGGAGTTCGCGCGCAAAAATCTCGCGGAACACCGCAGCACGCGCCGCATCGGAGTTGAAAAGAAATGCCATGGAACTCGCCCTTCCCTCAGGCCGCGAGACGCGCGCCGAGATCCTCGATCATGCTCTGGCAGGCAACAAGTTCACCGATCTCGATGTATTCATTGGGACGATGCGCGCGGGAAATTTCGCCAGGGCCGCAAATGATCGCATCGATACCGGCCTGCTGATAAAGCCCGGCCTCAGTGCCGTAACTGACCGCCGTGAGCGGCTCCTGCCCGGTCAGCTCTGTCAGGACTGCCGCTAGCTTGCTCCCATCCGCCGGCGCAAGGGCGGGATAGGAACTCAATTCGTGCCAAGCCACCTCGAAGCCGCTGTCGCGCAGATCGAAAAGCCGGGCTTTGACCGGCTCAAGCAGGGATGCTGGGGAAACGCCCGGCACGGCACGCACCTCGATATCGGCTGTGCAGTGGCCAGCGATGATGTTGACCGCCTGTCCACCGGCGATGACACCCACCTGCAAGGAAGAGTATGGGGGCTCGAAATTTTGATCGAGCGGGCCGCCCGTGAGCGATTGGCCGTAGGCCACGGCGTGCGAGATGACGCCGGCCATGGCGTGCACGGCATTGAGTCCGAGATCGGGGCGTGACGAATGGCCGGATCGCCCGATCACCTCGAGCCGCGCCGCGGCCTTTCCCTTGTGCGCACGCACAGGTTGCATCCGGCTGGGCTCGCCGACAATTGCGCCAAGCGGCCTCTCGCACAGGCTCGGCAACGCACCCAGGAGATGCGGCACCCCACGGCACCCCGCCTCTTCGTCGTAGGAGAATGCGAGATGGACTGGCTGCCGCAGGTTCATTGCCGCAAGTCCTGGCAGCGCTGCCAATGCGCAGGCGAGAAAGCCCTTCATGTCGGTGGTGCCGCGGCCGTAAAGCCTGCCGCCGTCGCGACGCAGGACGAACGGATCCGAGCTCCATTCCGGCTCGCCGGCCGGCACGACATCCATATGTCCGGAGATGACGTAGCCCCGACCGCCACGCGGCCCGACCGTGACGAACAGGTTGGACCGGTCGCCCTCGGGACCGGGCACAACCGTCACCTCGGCTCCGGCTGCCTGACAGTGGTCGCGGATCCAATCGACGATCTCGCCGTTTGGCGTGCCCACAACGGAGGGAAATGCGATCAGGGTCGCGAGGATTTCTTCCACGTTC
Organism: Mesorhizobium sp. WSM4829; assembly: GCF_055811475.1. Taxonomy (NCBI): domain Bacteria; kingdom Pseudomonadati; phylum Pseudomonadota; class Alphaproteobacteria; order Hyphomicrobiales; family Phyllobacteriaceae; genus Mesorhizobium; species Mesorhizobium sp. WSM4829. The sequence goes on from NZ_JBVVQJ010000016.1 coordinate 23,638, forward strand.
ATGGCGGTCCGCTCTGCTTGCACACTATCACCGGGTGCGACCAGCCTATCCGCAGGCAGCAGTGTTCCCTGCCGAATCGCGTCGTGCTTTGGCTGAAGATTGCGAAAAAACGCCTCGAACCAGCGAAACCTGCTGGCGTTCCCGTGTAATGCTGCTGCAAATGAGGCCTGTCGCAAACATGGCTATCGGCGCCAGGATTTAACACCGCGTGCCCTGGGCATTCGTTGAAAGACATTCGTTGAAGGAGCGGATCGACTGAGATGCAGAGATCAGTACGCCTGAAATCCTTTGAACTGGTTGCGCGCGACATCAATGATGTCGATGTTGATCTGCTGCATGCACTGTCGATTTCGGTCCGCTGGCCGCATCGCCCAAAAGACTGGGATCTGTTGCGCCGCGCCGGCCACGGCATCGTCGCCGTTGACGGAATTGGGCGCGTCTTCGGAAGCGCGATGTGGTTTCCCCAAGGGGACGATTTTGCCACCATCGGCCTGGTGATCACGACGCCTCGCGCACAGGCGCAGGGAGGCGGCCGATGGCTCATGGACCAGGTCCTCGAGCAGTGCGGGGATCGCAATCTGGCCCTGAATGCCACCCATGCCGCCTATCCTCTGTATGTGTCGCTCGGCTTCACGAACGAGGCGATCGTCTACATGCGCCAGGGCGAGATCCCACAAAAACTCCCGCCAATGCCAGCTCCGGATGGTGAATTAAGTGATCTGCCCAGCGGCAGACTTCGCGAGATCACCGAACTGGACGCGCGCGCATTCGGGACCAACCGTGCAAGGCTGCTTGCGTTGCTCTCGGAGGATGCCTCGATCGCCACTTTGAGTCGCGGCGGCGAGGTCGTTGGCTATTCCATGTGTCGCGAGTTCGGGCGCGGCCATGTGATTGGTCCCACAATAGCCCGAAACGACCAGGACGCGGTCCACCTCACAGCCGTCCATCTGAACAAGCTGGCAGGTCGATTCGCCCGCGTCGATACGCGCGAGAAGGATGGCGTGTTTGCCGAGTTTCTGCAGCAGAGCGGCCTCGGCATTGCCGAGACCGTGACGACGATGTCCAAAGGCCACCGCTTTCTGAACCGCGAAAGCAACGGGCCCTGGGTCTATGGATTGGCCAGCCACGCCTGGAGCTGAATGCAAGCACGCTATCGCCGTCAAGCAGCAGAGGTGCGGGTTCGCGTTGCGCAACGCGATCTGAACGAAGCTTGTCGCCCAACGGGCCCTACGCCCTCACAACGACTCCAGCGCCCTGGACATGCGTTCGAGCCCTCTGCGCAACAGCGGACGAGGGCAACCGACATTGAGGCGAATGAAGCCTTCACCGCCGGGCCCATAGACGCGCCCGTCGTACAAATTGACCCCGGCTCGGTCGACGAAAAAGCGTTGAACGCCTCCGACCCTCCGATCGAGCCCGCGCGCATCCAGCCACACCAGGAAGGAAGCGTCCGGCCGCATCGGTGTGATGCCCGGCAGGCGATCCTCGGCGAACTTGAGGACGAAATCGACATTGCCGCCGATGTAGCGCGTCAGCTGATCCAGCCAAGGCGCGCCGGTGCTGTAGGCGACCTCTAGCGCCAGCCGTCCAAAGAAGTTGGCATTGACCATGAACGATGCCTGCATGGTAGCCAGAAGCGCCTCGCGCCGCTGCTTGTTGACAACCGACACGGTTGCGGAGGGCACGCCGGCCAGATTGAAGGTCTTCGTTGGAGCCGTGCAGATGAATGACTTTTCCGCGGCATCCTCCGAGAGGGACGAGAAGACGATGTGCGGGCGATCCGACAATCTGATATCGCAATGGATGTCATCGGATATGACAAGGATGCCGTAGCGCTCGCAGACATCGTTCAGCGCCGTCAATTCCCCGCGCGTCCACACCTTTCCAGCTGGATTGTGCGGATTACACAACAGGAAGGCCTTGGCGCCGGCTGCCAGTTTCGCGAAGTTCTCCAGGTCGAGTTCATATCGGTTATCCTGCAACCTTAGCCTGTTGACCAGCAGCTTCCTGCCGTTCCCCTGAATCACTTCGAAATAGGGCGAGTAGATGGGAGACTGCACGATCACCCCGTCCCCGGGCTTCGTGAAGGTCCGAAGCATCGCGGCTACCGACGGCATGATCGCAGGCGCCGGCAGCAGCGATTCCAGTGCCGGCGACCAGCCGTGCCGACGCGCGAACCATGATTGCACAATCTCGTAGTGACGGGGGTCGCGGCGGGTATAGCCATAGATTCCATGGTCAGCCGCTTCGCGCAGCCGCGCGATGACGGTTTCAGGCGCGCGAAAATCCATGTCCGCGGTCCACAGCGAAAGCAGATCTTCGCCCTCGACCCGAGGCGAGAATTCGTCCCACTGATTGGCCCATTTGACTGACCCAAACTGGTGGCGATCATAGATCCTGTCGAAGTCGATCATTCCAACATTTCTTTCCGCAACCGTCGGTTGCGATGTATCTACACACGTCATTGCCTGGTTTCCGGTGTGGTTTTTGCCGCTCGCGGCTGCTCGAACTTTTGGCGGGCTATTAGAGGATTTGCGCCGCGTGCCTCGCTGCTGAAACTGCCTGTCGCACATCCGCTTCCTAGCTCTTGTGGCCGCGCGCCAACGCGCGCTCCATCGACTGCGAGTACCGGGACATTCCGAAGCAAAAAATCCAGTAGACCAGCCCGGCGAAAAGATAGCCGGTCGAGGAGATCGTCGGCCCGGCCCAGTTCGGATCGACTCGCGCCGTTTCGACGGCTCTCAGGAAGTCCGCAATGCCGACGATCGCTACCAGCGTCGTGTCCTTGAACAGCCCGATGAAGGTAGAGACGATGCCTGGGATAACGATAGTGAGCGCCTGCGGCAGGATGATCAGACGCATCATGGTGAAATAGCTGACGCCGAGCGCCTTTGCCGCCTCATTTTGCCCCTTCGGGATCGCCTGAAGGCCTGCGCGCACCACCTCGGCCATGTAGGCCGACGAGAACAGCGCTATTGCAATCAGCGGACGCAGCAGCCGATCGGGCGTCAGATAGTCGGGGACGAAGAGCGGCATCATGAAATTCGCCATGAACAGCACCGTGATGAACGGCACACCCCTGACGACCTCGATGAAGATCACACACACTGCCCTGACGAAGGGAAGCTCCGATCGTCGGCCAAGCGCGAGAAGCACGCCGAGCGGCAGCGAGAAGACGATGCCCACGATCGACATGAGCAGCGTGATCAGCAGCCCACCCCACAAGACGGTATCGATGACCGGCAGATTGAAGGACGCGACACCGCGCAACAACGCGAAGGCGACGACCGGGTAGGCAACAAAGAACAGCATAGCCGCCACGTTGCGCCGCGGCGCCCGTTTCCACAGCAGCCAGGCGATCAGCACGGCGCCGATCGCCAGCGTCAGGTCCACCCGCCAGCGCTCGGAAACCGGATATGCCCCGTAACGGAAATAGTCGAATTTCTCGACGATGAACGGCCAACACGCGCCCTCAGGGTTGGCGCGGCATTCTTCCTGTCCGCCGGCCCAGACTGCATCCAAGACTGTAAAACGCACGAACTGATGCAAAAGCCATGCGGCGAGAACTGTGAAGCAGATCGTCAGAACGCCGGAGAACGGCGTCGAGAACAGGTTCTTTCTGATCCAGGTCGCCGGGCTCGGCCGGATTCCACAAGGCGGCGCCATAGGCGGCAGAAGCGGAGCGCTAACGAGGTGCGGATGCAGGGACTGGCCGCTCATGCATCACCTCTCGACAATCGCGAAACGTTGATTGAACGCGTTCATGGTCATCGACATGACGAGGGAGATCGCGAGGTAGACCGACAGCGTAATCGCCATCACCTGGACGGCGGCGCCAGTCTGGTTGAGCACCGTTCCCGCGAAAACCTGAACGAGATCGGGGTAGCCGATAAACACGGCGAGTGAGGAATTCTTCGTGAGATTCAGGTACTGGCTGGTCAGGGGCGGTATGATGATGCGCAGTGCCTGCGGAACAATGACCAGGCGAAGCGTTTTGCCCGGCGCAAGCCCGAGCGCATGGGCGGCTTCGGTCTGGCCTTTCGGCACAGCCTGGATCCCGCTGCGGACAATTTCCGCGATAAAGGAAGCGGTGTAGACGGACAGACCGATCAGAAGAGCCGCGAACTCCGGATAAAGCTGGTGTCCACCGCGGTAATTGAACCCTTTCAACTCTGGCGTCACGAACGACACCGGCGAACCGACCAGGAGGAAGACGATCAGAGGCAGTCCGATCAAGGCAGCGAGGCTGACCCAAAGCACGGGCAGCTGCTTTCCGGTGCGGTTCTGTGCGCGTCTGGCGTAGGACCAAAAAGCGACGCAGAAGAAGCTGGCCGCCAGGAATGCAAGTCCCACGGTACCTGCTCCTGCGTAGAGCTGGATTTCCGGAATGATGAGACCGCGATTGTTCAGATAGATGCCGCCGGGGAGTTCGATCGACGCCCTCGGCGCAGGCAGCGCTTTCAGGACTGCATTGTACCAGAACAAAAGCTGCAGCAATAACGGGATGTTGCGTATGATCTCTACATAGGAGGCCGCGACTTTTGAAACGATCCAGTTCGGTGACAGACGGGCAATGCCGACGACAAAGCCCAAGATTGTGGCCAGGACGATTCCAAGCAAGCTCACATAGAGCGTGTTGACCACGCCCACCCAGAACGCTTGGCCGTAGGTGGAGAGCGTGTCGTAGGGGATCAGCGTCTGATTGATGTCAAAGCCGGCGGCCTCGTTCCAGAAGCCGAAAGACAGCGGAATCCCGCGTGCCCTCATGTTCGACGCAGTCTGAACGGCAATGCCCACGGCCAAAGCCAGCAGGCTGGCCGCTAGCAAAAGTTGATAGATGACGCCGCGGACCTTGGCGTCGTGCAGGGACAGGCTCCTGCGCGAGGGCGCGGCGAGCAGCACGTCGGACATGACCCTGTTCCTGTGTTGATGTGGACTTAGACGCCGGCGCAATCGCTGGCGTCTTGTGGACCAACCCAGCCTAGCGGATCGGCGGGGCGTACTGGAGACCGCCCTCACTCCAAAGAGCGTTCAGGCCGCGCTCCATCTTGAGCGGCGAGGCCTTGCCGATATTGCGATCGAACACTTCGCCATAGTTGCCGACCTGCCTGATAACGTCCACGGACCAGGTATCGCCAAGCCCGAGATCCTTTCCGAGGCTGCCCTCCGCTCCGAGCAGCCGGCGAATGTTCGGGTTGTCCGACGACTTCATTTCATCGACATTCTGCTGGGTTACGCCCAATTCTTCGGCTGCGACCATGACAAGGAGCGTCCATTTGGCCACGTTGAGCCAATGATCATCGCCCTGCCGCACGGCTGGCCCAAGCGGCTCCTTGGAGATGAGTTCGGGAAGCACGATGCTGTCGTCGCCCTTCGCCATGCGCTGGCGCGATGCATTCAAAGTGGACGTATCGGCGGAGAGGACGTCGCAGCGACCTTCGTCGTATGCCTTTACGACGGCTTCTTCATCGGCAAACCCGACGGTCGAGAATGTCATCGAATGCGACCGGAAGTAATCGGCGAGATTCAATTCTGTCGTCGTGCCCTGGGTGACGCAGATGGATGCGCCATCCAGATCCTTGGCCGAACCGACGTTCTCCGCTTTGCGGACCATAAAACCCTGGCCATCGTAGAAATACGTGCCCGCAAAAAGTATTCCGAGAGACGTGTCGCGCGATGATGTCCAGGTTGCGTTATGTGCGAGTATATCGATCTCGCCCGACTGAAGCGCGGTGAACCGGTCCTTCGGCGTAAGCGGAATGAACCTTACCTTCTGCGCATCGCCCAGAACCGCTGCTGCAACAGCGCGACAATAGTCGACCACGAACCCGGTCCATTTGCCCTCATTGTCTGGAAGGCTAAATCCGGCCGTCGCTGAGTTGGTTCCGCAGGTCAGAACTCCGTTCTTCCTAACATTGTCGATCGTCGCGGCGGACGCGTTGGATACAACGAGCCCTACCGCTGCTCCGACCAGACTCTTGAGAATTGCTTGCATCTTGGTTCCCCTTATTTTTTTGTGGAGCACCAAGGTTGCGCAGGCCTCATTATTGGTCAAATTCATTCTCGTCATGATGACTATGAGATCTGCTCATACAATGGCTGCACTCGTAATGGTTTCAGCCGTGTGTCTCCTGTTTATTTCTCCTGTTCTCTCTCAGAAACAATTTCTCTCTTTTTAATCTGTGACTCAGAGTAGATGTTTGAGAGAACTTCTTTGAGCCAGATCGTCCCTGGGTCCGTGGCCATCTGCGGATGAAGGAGCAACCACGCGCTCACATTTGGGATCGGCAGGGGCGGCGAAAGGAGAGTCACTTCACTCGCTTTATCAAGGATTTGGAGGATTCCGTCACCACAATGAGCAACAAGTTCGGTGCCTCGCAAGACCCACGGAAGTGCCAGATAATTCGATATCGTCGCGACCACGTTCCGCCGCAAACCGAGCTCCTTGAGCGCGGCGTCCGCAAGTCCGCTGGAAACACCATCGGCGGAAACCTGCAAGTGAGACGCTGACAGGTATGTCTCCAATGACATCGCCGAACTTGCGATTTGGCTGCCGCTCCAAACTGCGCAGAAGAGACGATCCTGGCCCAGTTCGACCTTTAGGAGGCTTGGGTCATCCTTGATCACTGCTCCAGTCAAGGCACAGTCGATCTGTCGAAGATGAACCGAGGACGGGATATCGAGCCCGTTCGCTGGAATGATATTCAACGTGGCACCGGGCGCCTGCCTGGAAAACTCCCGGAGAAGACGGGGTATGATTATCATCGCATGGTAGTCGGTGAGTCCGACACGAAAGTTCCGCCGCGTGGTTGCGGGATCGAAAGTTTGATGGCGATCAATCGAGGCTCGAATCGTCGCCAATCCGGCCGAAATGTCTGGCAGAAGCTCGACCGCCCGCGGGGTCGGCCTCATAACGCCTCCATCGCGCGTGAACAGCTTGTCGCCGAAAAGGTGCCGCAGCCTGGATAAGGAATGGCTGATCGCAGATTGCGTTCTTCCCAATTCGCATGCCGTACGCGTGACGCTTCTTTCGCGCATCATGACGTCGAACACGCGCAGCAAATTCAGGTCGAGGTCATCGAAGCTCATGAGCCGAAAAGGCCTTGATTTTTCATCATGAGGCGAGAACGCCCGCGTAGCGTTCGAAATGAAAATCCCCGTTCCGCTTCTGGCGCTGGTCCATTCGTTCAGCCACAACGCTTCCTGAGCCGCTCGAGGTCGGGCACATCGACCTGGGTCACTGCGCTGATTGCAATGACTTTCTCCGCGCGGAGCCTGGACAACTGCCGCGAGACGGTCTCGATGGTCAGCCCGAGGAAATCGGCAATGTCACCGCGTGTGAGAGGCAGAAGAAACTTGCGGCCCTTCTGTTCGCTGTCCGCTGATGGATCGAGGTGCGTGGCGATGAGATAAAGGAAGCTGGCGACCTTCTCGGCAGCCGTCTTCCGCCCCAGCGTGACCATCCATTCGCGGGCTTCATCGAGTTCCCTGAGCGTCTGCTCCATCAACCGACGCTCCAGCTTGGGATTCGCCGCGATCAACCGTTCCAGACCACTCTTCGACACGCGGCAGAGATCGACGTCGGACGCAGCTTCGGCAGTTACGGCACTGTCAGGCGCGAAAAGTCGCCCGAGGAAATCCGGGGCGAACTGCAGCCCGACGATCTGCTGGCGGCCGTCTTCCAGCACCTTGGTCAGCTTGACTACGCCCCGCATTACATTCGCATAGGACTCGACGGGCATGCCCTCCGCGGCGAGTTCCTCTCCGGCAGAATGCCGGGCCAGGCGCGTGTGGCGAGAAAGCGCAACAAGCTCGGCCGAATCGAGCACGCCGCACATTCCCTTGTGCCGGGCCTCACAGCTCCGGCAAAGCACAGGAATGTCGGAGTTGTGTATGTCCTTGCGGTTCGTGTCCATGGCGCTGTCGGGAATATCGGACACTCCGGCGCCGAATGCCAGCGTGGCGAACACAAGGTTCGCATATGCCGCAGACGCCGCCGATCCAGAAACTCGTCCGCAGGTTTGATCCATGTCAAGAGAGCTCCGGCCGTTGCCGGATAACGCTGGCGCAAGGGAGGCGCCTGGTTCTTCTTGGCAATTGACAGAGGGTTCGACCGAAGCGGAGATAGCGCTGCCAACGCAACCCCGACGTACACGTACCTGATCCAGGTACTGAAAGGCCTGATCCAGGGACTGAAAGGAAAGAGTCGGGATTTGGGAGGATAGCATGGGCGAGGTTCTACCCGGTCATCATGCCGATCGGATACAGGCCGCAATCATTTCGGATGCCGCGGCGAAGTCGGCGCTGGTCGCTTCATGGCGACGCTCGTCCAATCTGCATAAGCTCGATCCAACCGATCCCAAACCGCCGCGTTACCTGACCGAGGCCGAATTTGTCGATGCCAGGCAACGGATCGAACCGCTGATCCGAGCCGCCCAATCAAGCCTCGACAGACTCTACCTGGCGGTGGGAGGTGTTGGATGCTGCGTGCTTCTCGCCGACCGTGAGGGCGTGCCGGTCGAACGGCGCGGTGCACCTGCGGATGACGAGACGTTTCACAACTGGGGGTTGTGGACAGGCTCGGTCTGGAACGAGGAGAGCGAGGGCACCAACGGCATCGGCACCTGTCTTGTCGAGCAGCGCGTGCTGACGATCCATCGCGACCAGCATTTTCACACGCGCAACACAGCGCTGAGCTGCATCACCGCGCCCATCTACGATCACGAGGGAGACCTCGTCGCCGCCCTCGACGTGTCTTCCTGCCGGGCAGATCTAACCGAAGCCTTCGCCAATCTTATTTCGGTGGCCGTGGTCGACGCCGCGCGACGCATTGAGGCGGAGAACTTCAAGATGGCATTCCCGAAGGCGCGCATTCTGCTCGCGCCAATAACCGACAAAGGTTCGGGCGGGCTGGTCGCGGTCGATGCGGACGACCTTGTGGTCGGCGCGACCCGCTCAGCGCGACTGGCGCTGGGAATCGCGCAAAAAAGCCTTCGCAAGCCGCTCCCCGCGGCCGATCTGCTTGGCGGGGCGAGGAAGGTCACCGAAGCCCTCGCCGAGGCGGAGCGCGGGGCTCTGCAACGGGTGCTGGCACGGACAGATGGAAATGTCTCGGCCGCGGCCGCAGCACTTGGGATCAGCCGTGCGACGCTCCACCGGAAGCTCAACCGCCTCGATCTCCATAGATCGCACTGATCTTTTCGAATCCCGGCATGACTGTCGCAGTTCTGCGACACGTCCCGCGGGTCCACTGTTCTCACCATCGTGACAGCGAGCGGGCAGATGCGGCAAGTCTTTCCGCCGAAGCGCCGCATCCCGCGGCGTTGTTTCGGGAGGTTGATATGAACAAGGTTGAATTCTCACGCTCCGTCAAGGCGCCCTTCGACAGGCGTTACGGCAATTTCATTGGCGGCAAATGGACCGAGCCGCTGTCCGGCAAGTATTTCGAGAATTTCTCGCCGGTAAACGGTCAGCTTCTCTGCGAAGTCGCCCGTTCCGACTCCAAGGATATCGAGGCCGCGCTCGACGCGGCCCATGCTGCCAGGGACGCATGGGGCCGCACCAGCCCGGCCGAACGCGCTTTGATTCTCAATCGCATTGCTGATCGCATGGAGGAGAACCTCGATCTCCTCGCGCGCGCCGAGACCTGGGACAACGGCAAGCCGATCCGTGAGACGACCGCCGCCGACCTGCCGCTGGCCATCGATCACTTCCGCTACTTCGCCGGCGCGATCCGCGCCCAGGAGGGCAGCCTCTCCGAGATCGACCACGACACCGTTGCCTATCACTTCCACGAACCGTTGGGCGTCGTCGGCCAGATCATCCCGTGGAACTTCCCACTGCTCATGGCGGTATGGAAACTGGCCCCCGCGATCGCGGCCGGCAACTGCGTGGTTCTGAAACCCGCAGAGCAGACCCCGGCGGCGATAATGCTCTGGGCGGACCTCATCGGCGACCTGCTGCCGCCGGGCGTGCTCAACATTGTCAACGGCTTCGGCCTCGAGGCAGGCAAGCCCCTCGCCTCCTCCAACCGGATCGCAAAGATCGCCTTCACCGGCGAGACGACCACTGGCCGGCTGATCATGCAGTACGCCAGCCAGAACCTGATCCCGGTAACGCTCGAGCTCGGCGGCAAGTCGCCCAACATCTTCTTCCAGGACGTCACCGCCGAGGACGACGATTTCTTCGACAAGGCGATCGAGGGTTTCGTCATGTTCGCACTCAACCAGGGCGAGGTTTGTACCTGCCCGAGCCGGGCGCTGATCCATGAAAAGATCTACGACCGCTTCATAGAGCGGGCGCTGAAGCGCGTCGAGGCGATCGTCCAGGGCGACCCGCTGGATCCGGCGACGATGATCGGCGCGCAGGCCTCGTCCGAGCAGCTCGAGAAGATCCTGTCCTACATCGACATCGGCAAGCAGGAAGGCGCCGAAGTGCTCACTGGCGGCGCGCGCAACGAGCTGCCGGGCGATCTCGCCGGCGGCTATTACGTCAAGCCGACGGTGTTCAAGGGTCACAACAAGATGCGCATCTTCCAGGAGGAGATCTTCGGGCCGGTGGTTTCGGTGACAACCTTCAAGGACGACGACGAGGCCTTGTCGATCGCCAACGACACGCTCTACGGCCTCGGCGCCGGCATCTGGAGCCGCGACGCCAACCGGCTCTACCGCTTCGGCCGGGCGATCCAGGCGGGCCGCGTCTGGACCAACTGCTACCACGCCTACCCGGCGCACGCGGCGTTTGGCGGCTACAAGCAGTCCGGCATCGGCCGCGAGACCCACAAGATGATGCTCGACCACTACCAGCAGACCAAGAACATCCTGGTCAGCTACAGCCCGAAGAAGCTCGGCTTCTTCTGAGGACTGCCTCACGGGGCGCGGTACGTTCCCGCGCTTCGCTTTCCGGAGGAGGATGGAATGCACGACAAGGTGAGCGCCACGCCGGCGGCGCTGGAGTTCCTGGCGGAGATCATCGCCGAGCATGGGCCGGTGCTGTTCCACCAGTCGGGCGGCTGCTGCGACGGTTCCTCGCCAATGTGCTACCCCCAGGGTGATTTCGCTCTGGGGGACAGCGACGTATTGCTCGGCGAGATCGGCGGCGCGCCGTTTTACATCGGCGCGGCGCAATACGACGCGTGGAAGCACACCAACCTCGTCATCGATGCTGTGCCCGGACGCGGTGGCATGTTCTCACTCGACAACGGCAGGGAGAGACGCTTCCTGACGCGGTCCACGGTGTGCCAGGTGGGAATCTGAATTTCGAGCACCAGCGGACGTCCAGCCTCGGCCACACTGGACGGGAGATCGTCGCGGACCGGACCGTTCTCGCAGCCTTCATAGCGGTTACATTGGGAGCTGTCCTGCGGGTCGCGGCGCCGTTGGCAGGAGACTGGCACGCGCACTTACTGATCTGCGGCGGTGCGCTGTGGAGTGCCGCCTTCCTGCTGTTCGCCATTCGCTATGCGCCTGTCCTGTGGGGGCGCAGGGCCAGCGCTTGAGATGGGCGGATACTCCGAGCTTCGAAAGCAAATGACGTCATCCATCAACCGTCGTGATCTACTTAAGGCGCACGCGGCGCAGCCCGTTCCCGGTGGCGTCGAATCCGGGCCTAGTGCGTCACCCGCGGCTCGCCCGAACGCTCAGCCACCGATCATTGGGCTTTCCGATGCATCGACGTACCTCGCTGACGATCCAGCCGGCGTCTGTGAGTGCGGACCGCAGGGCAGGCTCGCGCCAGTACGTCTCGACGTAGCGCCGAGGCGCTGCAGCGCAGCCGTGTGTGGACACATCCTCGCCATCGCCCTCTCTAACCGAGGCGTGCAGTCGGCCACCGGGCCGGGTTGCCTCGGCAAGCCGTCCAAGCACCGTGCCGAAATCCTCGCGCGCGACGTGAATCAGGCAGGCACAGGCCCAGATCCCGTCGTACGGCGTGCCGGGACGCTGCGGGTCGGCCAGGTCTTCGGTCAGCGGGTCCAACAGGTCGGCCTCGAAGCCACTCTCGCGAAGCAGTTCGACGAAACCCTTCGAAATGTCGGTGCGCCGGACGCTGATCCCCCGCTTCTCAAGCTCAAGGGCATCTCGCCCGCCACCGCTTCCGATCTCCAGCACCCTGCCAGAGCCACCCAGCTCGGTCACGAACGCATCGATCTCGGTCGCGACCCATTCTGGCATCGCCGCGGCCTCGGCAGCGTACTCCGCCGCGACCGCATCATAGGACCGCACGGTATCCCGGTCGGTGCTCATCCTGGCGCTTCTCCTTCAAGACAAGAGGCTCGATGAGCGAGTGGCCCATAAGCCCGTGGAAGTTGTCACCGAGGGACATTGATCTGAGACAACGACGATTGTGTGCGACGCGCGCATTGTGAGACTTCGATGAGGAGTTCCGCCATGACAATTCGACAACTATCCCTCGCCCAATGCACCGCCCTGATTTCTGAGAACCGGCTCGCGCGGCTCGCCTGCTCGTCCGGTAACCAGCCCTACCTTGTGCCAATCTACTACGCCTACGACGACAGATGCACCTATTCCTTCACTATGCAGGGCCGAAAGCTGGACACCATGCGGGGCAACCCTCAAGTGGCGCTTCTGGTCGAAGAAAAAGGTGAGGCCAGCAGCGTCATCCGGCCAGCGTCATCCGGCGCGGCAGCTGCCACGAAACCAAAATGGGAAGCGTTCAAGCAATAGCAGTCCCGTCACGGCTCCGCTTGAACGGCTCTCTCTCTGGATCACGTTCGGCGCTGGTCGCGCTTGTACCCTGGGCTAGGAAGGTAGCCCAACGTCCTGGATGCGAAGCTTCGCGGATGAATTAGGCAGGCCTTCGCAAGAGATCAGCAACGAGGCTTGGCGCGGCCTCCGGCCGCTCGCCGTTCTGCAAGAGCCGCCGGTCCTCCTTGGAAAGGAAGACCGGCGGACGAGGTCGGCGAAGTCGTGGCCCGGGTGGCAGCGGCCATATCGCCGCGACGTTTCCTCCCGGATCGCGGGATCGTGGTTCGGCGCGCCTTGGCGCCAAGCCTGCCTGTCCGCTCGGTCCATCACTTACGTCTCCTTGACGCGGCCCCCGCCGTCCGCGCCAATTCGCGTCTGTTGACCCGCGCTACCTGGCCGCCACGGCCTGGCCGAAGAGTTCGGCGAACACGGCTTTGGCCTTGCCGGTCTGCTTGACGGCCTTGGCTGCGTCGAGGTTGACCGGCTGGCTTACCTCGATCAGCGCGACCATCCCCATTCCGTAGTGCGGCGCACACTTGACGCCGTAGACGCCTTCCTTGTCGAGCGTTACCGTGAAGACCTCGTTGAACTTGCTCTTGAAGGCCTCGGCGCCTTCCGGGAGCATGCCTTTGATCGTTTCCACGTTGTGGCCCTTGTCGGTCGGCACGAAGCGAATGGTGTCGCCGGGGGCGGCGCTGACGAAGTCGGGTTGGAACACCATCGCACCCTTCTCGCCCTTGTTCAGCATCGTGACCTCGATTTCGGCTGCGCCAGCCGCGCCTGCGACCGCAACCGCCGCGCCTAGCGCCAGCGCTGCGATGAGCTTCTTCATTTTCCTGGTCCTTTCCTGGTATGCGGCTCCATTGCCGTTGAAGGCTTTATAGTGCGTGACGCCAACAGGCAGTTTGCGCTGGCGCAAATAGCCGCTAGAAATCGAACAGGAGCGAGGAGGCCACGTCCTTCTTCCTGCTCCTGTCGGGTCATATCCGCGTCGTCCGCACCTCGCCCGAAGGGCATCAGGTGATCGCTCGATACATCACCGAGGGTGAACTCTTTGGCATCGCCATCGCCATGGGCAGGACGACCTATCCGGCGTCCGCGGTCGCGGCGGTTGATTGCGTCGTCCTCGCCTGGCCCAATTCCGCGTGGGCAGAACTGCAATCGCGTTTCCCGACGTTCGGGGCCAGTGCCTACCGCACGATCGGTTCCCGCCTCCAGGAAACCCAGGCGCAGGTCATGGAGATGTCGACCCAGCAGGTCGAGCAGCGCATCGCCCACGCGTTGCTGCGTATCGTCAGCCAGTCCGGACGAAAGACGCCAGAAGGGATCGAGATCGACTTTCCAATCACGCGTCAGGACATCGCGGAGATGACCGGAACGACGCTGCATACGGTCAGCAGGCGGCTCAGCGCCTGGGAAGACCAGGGTATTGTAAGGAGCGGGCGCCAGAAGGTCACCGTGACTGACCCGTATGCGCTCATGCTGGTGTCTGAGAACAGGCGCAAGGGGCCGGCTGCATAGCGCCGCCGTCACGTCGCTGGCAGGAAAAGGACGCGTTCAATACGAGCTTTGTAGAAAGGGAGTAAACCGGGGTTCTGATAAAGTTCCCACCGTCGATTCTCGTCGAAAGCCGACTTCTACGAAACGGGCCAGGTGAATATTGGCCAACTCCGGACGCGTTCTCGCAAACTTTGATCTGGATCAAGGCGCATTCAGCAGCGAGCGGCAATCGACATCAGCCAACGTTTGGAATTCCAATGATCTCGGTGACAGATCCGCCATTTTGCCAACTGCCTCTCCAGGTGGAGCGTGCCGCACGCGGCGCATGCGGTTCAAAGCGCCGCGATGCCGCCACCGAGGACGGCCGACGGCGCGTTCGCAAGCGGATCGCTGCTTATCGCCTCGAGAAGTTCCTGGGAGAAGGATTCCAGGTCGACCCGATGGGCGTGGCATGCGTCGGCGACCGTATGGAAGATTCCGATCGGACAGCCGATGCAGAGCATTCTGTTTCGGATCATCACCCTTATGGTTGCCGGCCATCGCCGCATGATCTCGTCGACCGTCATATCGGGATCGATGGTTTCAGGTTGGTTCACGATAGTCGTCTCCAAAGAAGGCCATCTAAACCGTCCGCCTCGCCCGGAACTTTGCGCAGGCGCAAACAAATGGCGGAACGAGCGGGCTGGGACGAATTGAGCGCTTGCCGTGCGGAAGTCAGGCACCTAAAAGTAGCAGACACAATACCACTTTGTGCTGCGATGAATTCTGCTGTTTACGATCGCGCCCGCCCGCAGGCGGAAATGCCGCTGTCCCACCCGTTGGTCGACCGCGGGTTCATTGCCGCGCTTGTCCGCGATTTCTACGTCCGCGTCAGGTCGGATACTCGCCTCGGACCAATCTTCGCTGCGGAAATCCACGGCGACTGGGAACCGCATCTGGAGAAGATGACCGACTTCTGGTGTTCGGTCATTCTGAAGAATGGCGCGTACAGCGGCCGCCCCGTGCCTGCGCACCTTAAGCTGAAGCAGGTGCGCGAGGAGGATTTCGACATATGGCTCGGTCATTTCCGCAAAACCGTCGAAGAGCGATGCCCGCCTGAGGTAGCCGAAGTGTTCGTCGACCGCGCCGAAAGGATCGCGCGGAGCCTGAAGGTCGCCATGTTTTTCCGGCCTGATCGCCCGACCGCGGGGGCGACGGGATGATAAACGCGGAAGGGCAGGCTTTTCCCGCCGAGACGACGGCTTTCCTAGCGTGGGCGGGCATGCTCGCGCTGACGTCGCATTTTCGTCTAGCTGACAGCCTGCTAGGGTGGGTTCTTTCTGCGATGAGAACCAGGAATCCGCGGGATGCGTCTCACCTTTCAGACGGACTATGCGCTCAGGATGCTGATCTACCTGGCGGTCCACCGGGAAAGACCGTGCCGAGTGACCGACGTGGCCGCGGCATACGGGATATCACGCAATCACCTCCTGAAAGTGGCTTTCAGGCTCGGGCGACTGGGTTATCTCACCACGGCTCGGGGGCGCACCGGCGGCATAGCGCTCGCCCGGCGGCCGGAGGACATCAACTTGGGTGAGGTCGTGCGGCACATGGAAGACGACTTCGCTCTGACGGAGTGTATGCGCAGGGATGGCGGCTTGTGCGTCATATCCCCTGCCTGCCGGCTCGAGGGCGTCGTCGTCAAGGCGCTGCAGGCGTTTCTCGCTGTCTTCGACGGCTGTACTCTGGCTGACATAGCCGCAAACAGATCCGAACTGGTGGAGTTGTTTGAAATGCACAGAGTTTCTGGGGAAGTTGCCTGAGCGAATGCCGTACCTGGAGGGAATGCATGATATCGAACCTCAAATCCTCTGAACGGCAGTACGCCTTGCTCATCGCGGTGGCAGTAGCGCTCGCGGGTCTGGCCATGGCCGCCCTCGGACGCTCGGACACTCTCGGGGTGCACGGCGTCATCGTCATGCTTTTCGCGGGCGTCGTAATCTACCTCCTCATGTCGTCGTTCTACGGCGCCGAACCGACCGAAGACCGAGCAGTCTCCTATTACGACGATCCCATCAAGGTCGGGATCGTGCTGTCGATGGCCTGGGCTGTCTTCGGCATGTTCATGGGCGTGTGGGTGGCCGCGCAGCTCGCCTGGCCAGACCTCGCCTTCGATGCGGCCTGGTCCAGCTTCGGGCGGCTGCGGCCCACGCATACGTCCGGCGTCATCTTCGGGTTCGGCGGCAACGCGCTGATTGCGACCTCTTTCCACGTCGTGCAGCGCACGTCTCGGGCGCGGTTGGCCGGCCAGATAAGTCCTTGGTTCGTGCTTCTCGGCTTCAACCTGTTCTGTGTTCTGGCCATTTCCGGATATCTGCTCGGTACCACCCAGTCGAAGGAGTACGCGGAAGCCGAGTGGTATGCGGACTTGTGGCTGGTGATCGTCTGGGTGACCTACTTCATTCTTTACATCGCCACGATCGCGCGTCGCAAAGAGCCGCACATCTACGTCGCCAACTGGTACTTCATGGCCTTTATCCTGGTCGTGGCCATCCTGCACATCGTCAACAACCTCGCGCTGCCGGTGTCGTGGGGGCACGCCAAGAGCTACACGATCTGGCCGGGCGTGCAGGACGCGATGGTGCAGTGGTGGTATGGCCACAACGCGGTTGCGTTCTTCCTCACCGCAGGTTTTCTCGGCATGCTCTACTACTACCTGCCGGTCCGGGCGCAGCGACCGATCTTCTCCTACCGTCTCTCGATCCTGAGCTTCTGGGGCATCACCTTCTTCTACATGTGGGCGGGTTCCCACCACCTGCACTACACCGCGCTC
Organism: Mesorhizobium sp. WSM4829; assembly: GCF_055811475.1. NCBI lineage: Bacteria > Pseudomonadati > Pseudomonadota > Alphaproteobacteria > Hyphomicrobiales > Phyllobacteriaceae > Mesorhizobium > Mesorhizobium sp. WSM4829. The sequence continues at coordinate 40,654 of NZ_JBVVQJ010000016.1, forward strand.
CCCCACTGGGTGCAAACGCTCGGCATGACCTTTTCCGTGATGCTTCTCGTGCCTTCGTGGGCATCCGCGGGTAACGCGCTGCTGACCCTCAACGGCGCCTGGCACCGGGTCCGGGACGATGCGACCCTGCGATTCATGATGGCCGCGGCAGTCTTCTATGGGCTCTCCACCTTCGAGGGTTCGTTCATGGCGATCAGACCGGTGAACTCTCTCTCGCACTACACTGATTGGACAGTCGGCCACGTCCATGCCGGAGCCTTGGGCTGGGTCGCGCTCATCACCTTCGGCTCCGTCTACACGCTCGTCCCGGCGCTCTGGAAACGCGAGCGGATGTATTCGGCAGCGCTCGTCGAGGTCCATTTCTGGCTCGCCATCGCCGGAACGCTGATCTACGCCTTCGCGATGTGGAATTCCGGCATCATCCAGGGGCTGATGTGGCGAACCTATACCGAGGAAGGCGCTCTCGCCTATTCGTTCGTCGATTCACTGGTGGCGATGTATCCATACTATATCGCCCGCGCCTTCGGCGGACTGCTGTTCCTGCTGGGCGCGCTGGTCGGCTGCTACAACATCTGGATGACGGTTCGTATGGTGCCGCTCGCGGCAGCCCGTGAGACCGACGCACCCGTCATCCCCGCCGCAGTACCGGGAGAATGACGGATGCCTGAACTCTTCCATCGCAAGCTCGAGCGGTCCGCGATCCTCTTCGTACTTGGAATAATAGCTGCGGCCAGCGTCGGCGGCATCGTCGAGATTGCTCCCCTGTTCACCATCGACGAAACCGTCGAACAGGCGCCCGACATGCGGGTTTACACGCCTCTCGAACTGGCCGGACGGAACATCTACGTCCGCGAAGGCTGTTACGCCTGTCACAGTCAGATGATCCGCACCCTGCGCGACGAGGTCGAGCGCTACGGTCCGTATTCGCTCGCCGTGGAATCCCGATACGACCGGCCGATGCTCTGGGGGTCGAAGCGGACCGGACCCGACCTCGCCCGCGTCGGCGGCAAATATTCGGATTTCTGGCACGTCGCACACCTGACCAATCCACGTGACGTCGTGCCGGAATCGAACATGCCCGCCTACACCTGGCTTGCCCGTACGACGCTGAAGACGGACGACCTGCCGCTGCATCTGGCTGCCCAGCGCGCGCTCGGCGTGCCCTATACCGAGGCGATGGTGGAAAACGCCGCCCGCGACGCCTACGGGCAAGCCACGCCGGACACCGATTTCGCGAGCGGGGTGACTGAGCGGTATGGTGACAAGACCCAGGTGAGCGCATTCGATGGCGTCACCACACACGTCACCGAGATGGACGCGTTAGTGGCTTACCTGCAGGTGCTGGGCAGGCTGACAGGAGCCGCGTACGAGGATACGGCGGCGCCGGAAAAGAAGCCGGACCCGGAAAGCTGACGGGAAAACCGATGATGGATTTCGACCACGACACGCTCGTTGCCCTGTCCAAGAGCTGGGGCCTTTTCTACCTGATGGGCTTCTTCCTCTGTGTCGTTGTCTACGCCTTCTGGCCGTCCAACCGGAAACGGTTCGACAGGGCCAAGACCAGCATCCTCGATCGGGACGACAAGCCATGGAAGTAAGCGAACGCGATCCCGCTACCGGCCGCGAAACGACTGGCCACGAGTGGAACGGCATCAAGGAATTGGACACGCCGGTCCCGCGCGGGGTCCTGATGTTCCTGATCGTCACGCATATCTGGGCGCTCGCATGGTGGTTCCTTGTGCCGGCATGGCCGTTGGGGACGACCTACACGAAAGGGCTTCTGGGCGTTGATCAGCGGACGACGGTTGAAGCCCGGGTGATGGAAGGCCAGCGCGAGCGCACCGCCTGGACGGCCCGGCTCGAATCCGAACCTTACGACGCCATCATGGCGGACGAAGCTCTGATGCAGACCGTCCGTCACACCGGGCAGCAGCTGTTCGGCGACAACTGCGCCGCCTGCCACGGACGCGATGGCAAGGGCGGCGCGAACTATCCCGACCTCACGGACGACGACTGGCTGTGGGGCGGCGGTCCCCAATTGATCGAGCAGACGATGCGCGTCGGCATCAACACCGCCCATCCCGAAAGCCGTGTCGGGCAGATGCCTGCTTTCGGCCGCGACGACATGCTCGACCGGAATCAGGTGCGCGACGTTGCCGCCTATGTCTACTCGCTGACAAATCCCGACACCTCGACACCGCAGAACCTCGGCCGCATCAACGCCGGCAAGGAAGTCTTCGTGACGACATGCGCGGCATGTCATGGCGAGAACGCGCAAGGCAATCGCGAGGTCGGAGCGCCGAACCTGACCGACGCGTACTGGATCTACGGCGGAAGCATGGACACCATCATCGCTTCCGTCCACGGAGGCCGCCAGGGCCACATGCCGACTTGGGACGAGCGGCTGACCACCGCGGAAATTCGGACACTTGCGCTTTTTGTCCATGACCTGGGGACGCGCCAGCCATGACCCCCCGCAGAAGCACTCGCCTTCCCGGCGGATGGATCCTCTGGTTGCTGGTCCCGGCGGGGCTACTGCTCTTCGCGGGGGCCAACGCGCATCTTGTCTACGTGGCGTTCCAATCGCAGCCGGATTGCGTGGCGCACGTGAAGGATACCGGCGACGGCGGCGGTTATCGGGCCGCCAAGCCAGCCTGCTGAAGGAGAAAGTCATGGGCGAGGCCGACGAATCCTACTGGTTGCTGAGCGCGACATCCAGCATCGGGGAGACCCGGGATCCCAAGCTTCAACGCCACCTCCCGGTCCTGGAAGGATTGCGTTGGCTCGCTGCGGGCTGGCGCGATTTCTGGACCCGCCCCGCCTCCAGCCTCGCTTACGGTGTCGGCGTTTTCGTGCTTTCGGTGGCGTTCGTGTGGACCCTCGTCGAGTTCGGTCGCGACTATATCCTGTTCCCATCGCTTGCCGGCTTCCTGATCGTCGCGCCGTTCCTGGCGATCGGGCTTTACGAGAAGAGCCGCGCGATCGGCGAAGGCCGCGAAATCGGGCTTGCTTCGATGCTTCATGTGCGACCGAGAGCGGGCGCGCAGATCTTCTTCACGGGCCTGCTTCTCTGCCTCCTGATGCTGCTCTGGATGCGGGCGGCGGTTCTCCTGTGGGCGCTGTTTTTTGGCGTGACGGCATTTCCGGGCCTCGACAATGTGATCGGGATACTGATTGGCACGCCATCGGGATGGGCGATGTTGATCATAGGAACGGCGATCGGCGGTCTGTTCGCATCTTTTGCATTCGCGATCAGCGTCTTTTCGGTGCCGATGCTGCTTGACCGGCGCGTCGATGCTCTGACCGCGATGGCCACGAGCATGAAGCTGGTGTGGAACAACCTGCCGCCGATGATCGCCTGGGGTGCCATGGTGCTCGTGCTTTTCGGCATCTGCATCGCCACCGGCCTTGTCGGCATGATCGTCGTCTTCCCCCTGCTCGGACACGCGACATGGCACGCCTACCGGGCAATGGCCCGGCCGGAGGCCTGATCGATGAGCTGCTGCGCGCCGGGAACCGAGGCGGCCCTGATGATTGGGCCCGGGCGGCGCGAGATCGTCCCGCAAGAGGTGGTCTTTGCCAGCCGAGATCTCGGCGATGGTACGATTCAGACGGACTTTTCCGTCCCGCAGGTGCATTGCGCAGGCTGCATCGGCGCGATCGAAGACTTGCTCAGCCAGGTCGAGGGCATCGTTTCCGCGCGGGTGAACCTGACCGCAAAACGTGTCGTAGTGAAGTGGCGGCGGGACGGCGCCGTGCCGCCGATGATCGAAACGCTTCGAAAAGCCGGTTACGAAGCAACACTCGCCGAGCCTGAGAATGGAGACGGCGATCCGGAGATGGGCCGCTTGCTGCGCGCCACGGCCGTTGCCGGCTTCGCCGCCATGAATATCATGCTTCTTTCCGTCTCGGTCTGGTCGGGAGCGGACGCCGGCACGAGGCACGCATTCCACCTGATCTCCACGGCCCTCGCGTTGCCGACGCTGGCCTATTCGGGCCGGATTTTCTTCGCTTCCGCGTGGAGCGCCCTGCGCGGCGGCCGGACGAACATGGACGTGCCGATCAGCGTCGGCGTGCTGCTCGCATTCGGCCTCAGCGCATACGATACGGTGACGGGCGGAGCCCATGCTTACTTCGATGCGGTGACATCCTTGCTGTTCTTCCTGCTGGCTGGACGCGCTGTGGACCAGGCGATGCGCGGACGCGCTCGCGAAGCGGTCAGGTCGCTCGCGCGGATGATGCCGCGAGGCGCCACGGTGCTCACGCCTGATGGCGAACGCGAATATCGCGACGTATCCGCTATCCGCAGCGGCGAGACCGTCCTTGTTCTCGCGGGAGAGCGCGTGCCGGCCGATGGCACCGTAATTTCCGGAAACGCCTCGCTTGACCTGTCGGTTGTGACGGGCGAGTCCGCCCCGGAGTCGGTCCGACCGGGGGCCAGCGTGCTGTCGGGATCGCTCAACCTCGACGGGCCGCTGACGTTGCGTGTCGACCGACCTCAGAAAGAGTCCTTCCTTGCTGACATGATGCGGTTGATGGAGGCTGCCGAAGGCGGCCGCGCGCGTTACCGGCGCATCGCCGACCGTGCCGCCTCGCTTTATTCGCCGGTGGTCCATCTGCTTGCCTTCGCCACCTTTGCAGGGTGGATGATCGCCACCGGAGACTTGCACCGATCACTGACGGTGGCGATCGCCGTCCTCATCATCACCTGCCCATGCGCGTTGGGTCTGGCCGTGCCGATGGTCCAGGCCGTCGCTGCGCGGCGTCTCTTCGCTCTCGGTGTGACCCTCAAGGACGGCGCGGCTTTGGAACGGCTGGCCGAAGTCGATCACGTCGCACTGGACAAGACGGGCACGCTCACCTCAGGCCTGACAAAAGTGGCGTCTTTCACGGTGCCGGACGACGAGATCGAAGCGGCCTCCGCGCTTGCTCGGTTCTCTCGGCATCCCGCCTCGCGAGCAGTGGCGGCGCTGCATCCGGCCGGGCAGGCCGTCGAGCAGATTCGGGAGGAGCCCGGAAACGGCATCGAAGGCACGGTCGGCGGCCGCGTTTACAGGCTCGGCCGCAGATCCTGGGTCGACGTCCGCTCCACTGCCGGTTCCGCCACGGCCGAGGCCTGGTTGTCGGCTGACGGCCGCGTCCTCGGCGCGTTCCGGATTTCCGACAGCCTCCGTCTCGGAGCCGCCGCCGCTACAAAGCGCCTGCGCAGTCTCGGCCTCGGCGTCGAGATCCTGTCCGGAGACGTGGAAACGGAGGTAAGGAAGGTGGCAGGGATGCTCGGCGTAGCAGCAGCCACCGCCGGGATGCTTCCTCGCGACAAAGTCGCGCGGTTGGAAGTCCTGCGCGCGCAGGGACGCAAGGTGCTGATGGTCGGTGACGGCCTCAACGACGCGCCCGCATTGGGAACGGCTCACGTGTCGATGGCGCCCTCCTCGGCCGCGGACGTCGGGCGCAACGCGGCTGATCTCGTGTTCCTGGGCTCCAGCCTGGACAGCGTTCCGAAAGCGATCACCATTGCCCGCAAGGCCAGGCAGCTCGTCACCCAGAACATTGGGCTCTCCATCCTTTACAATGCGCTGGCCCTCCCGCTCGCGGTTACAGGCCACGTTACGCCGCTGGTCGCGGCGGTGGCGATGTCCACATCATCCATCCTGGTGGTTGCCAATGCGCTTCGTCTTTCGGGTCCGGGCAGAGATCCGCAAGGAATACAAGGCGGCGTGACATCCACCCATCTCGCGGAGGCTGCATGAGCCTGCTCGCCTGGCTGGTCCCCGTAGCACTCGGCATGGGCCTGGTTGGGCTTCTCGCCTTCCTCTGGTCTATGAAAAGCGGCCAGCTCGAGGACCTGGACGGAGCAGCGGAGCGGGTGCTTCTCAACGAGGCGGCCGACACCCCGCTGCCGGATATGGAACAGCCATCGCCGAACAGGCGTTGATTTTTAAGGGAAGCGACAATGGGCGAAACCGCTGACAGGAAATTTGACTGGATTGCGGGGCTGGCGACTGTGTCCGGCATTGCGGTGATGGTGCCAAGCCTTGTCGCGCTTGCAGTCGCCCTGATCGCGGTGATAGCCGCTTTGTTCTAGGCAGGAAACGACGGCCACAGCCCGGCATCACGGCCGCACGGCCGGCGTCTCGACCAGAAGGCCGCGGGCCCGCTCCGTCAGATGGAGTTCCAGGTCAACGAGTTCGGCTGCGCCGAATTCGAAGGGCTCGGCTCTGACCCCGATCATGCAGTTCCGCAGGCGCCGCTGCAGCGAACCGACCGTCTGCCACTCCAGGCGGTAGAGCGGATAGCCGGTCGGATGCGCCTGCGGGATGACACTGCCGCCAAGCCGTTTGCCCCAATTGTCGTCATGGCAGGAGGCGCAAGAAAGCTCGATCTGTCCGATGCGGCTCTGGAACAGACGCCGGCCGTTGTCGCGAAACGGCGCGAGCCGGGCGTCGGTCGCCGGTGTGATTGGCATGCCGCGCGACTGATGCGTCACATAGGCCGTCAGGGCGAGCAAAGCCTCGGACTCCGGCGCCAGCGGCTCGGCCTGCTGCCGCTCCGCTCGGCAGGAGTTGATACGTCCGGCAAGGTCGATCGGCCGGCCGGTCGCCGCGTCAAAGGCCGGGTAGCGCGCGGCAACGCCGCGCATCGTCTGGCGCGCATCGTCATGGCAGCCGGAGCAGGCGACATCCGCCCTGCCCTGCGCCTGTTGCCAGAGCTGTTCGCCCTGCAGCACCCACAGCACGCCGGGATTGCTCAAGTCGTCGGCCTGCAGCGCCTGCGTCTGCGGCGTCATGAAGTCGAAGCCGGAGCGCTTCTCGACGTCTTCGATGCCGGCGGCGATGGCAATGCCGCAGACGACCGCCGCGATAATCCCCACCAGGCCCCCGAGGGCGCGCATCAGCTCACCGTGATCGTCGCCGACGCCGTTTGGGTCTTCCCGGCATCGTCGGTCCAGGTGAAGTCGATCGTGCCGCTCGTCGTGGCAACGAGCGTGAAGGCAATGAACGGATTGGCCGATACCGCTGGAAAGAGATCGGCCGAAAACACCTCCTCGCCATTGTAGGTGCAGGTGAAACGGCGGATGATGTCGCGGGGGATGTTGGAGCCGTTCGGGCCGATACGATAGCCGGTTTCCATGGGATGGGCGATCATCGCCTTGATCTCGACGACTTCGCCCTGCTTGGCCACTTTCGGCACATTGACGAGCGCGCGCGCCATTATGAAAGGTCCTCGATACAGGCGGCCAGCGTGACGATGGCGCTCGCCCGGCTCGACCAGAAGCTGCCGTCGCTCATCTGCGCGACCGCGACAACGACCTGCGAGGTCGCGAGCCGGATCCGCGTCGAGACCATGGCGCGGCCCGAGCGCGCCCCGAGGTGGAAAACCACGACATTCGCCTCCGGGTTTTTCTCGTTGAAGACCGCGATGCGCCGGACATGGTCGTCTTCGGTCATCGGGCTCTCGGCGACGACTGTGATCCCGACCGCGTTGCCGTTCTCGACCAGAGGTGGCAGGTCGAGCCGGACGCGGCCGTCGAGAACGTCGGCTCCGCCGGTGAAGGTCCGGATCGCTTCCTCGAGGCTCGGACGGGCAACGGCCCGGCGCGGCAGGCTGATCACCAGCAGGCCGGTCATGCCGGCCCGAAGAAACTGCCGCCGTCCGACCAGGCCTGCGTAAACTCCCTGGCCTGCGTAAACTCCAAGCGGGTCTTCGTGCATGATCACCCCTTCAGCGTCGTGAGATAAGCGACGATATCCTCGATATCGGCGCCGCCCAGGATCGGCTTGCCGCGCCAGACGGTGGCAACACGCCGGCCCTGCTCATCCGCGACCCGATAGTAGGAAGGCATGATCGTGTTCGGCACCAGCCGCTTCATGTCGACGACGCGCAGCCGGATCTGGCCTTCCGAAAGTCTTGCCCCGACGCCGGTCAGGTCGGGCGCCAGCGTGCCGTGCAGATGCGCGTCGGGAAACGGCCCGCTGTGGCAGAGCGTGCAGAGGCTGCGCTGCCGGTCCGCGATCAGCGCAGCGCCGCGCGCCGGATCACCCTTGCCGCCGACCAGAGGCTGCATGATCGCATCGCCGGTCACGACGTAGGACCCCGTCTCCTCGCCGGCACCGGGCGAGGCCGCAAGCTGCAATCCCAAAAAAGCCAGAAAAGCCAGCCTCATCATCCGAACACTTCACTGGTGATCGTCCGGAACCAGTCCTGCGCATAGGCCGCTTCCAATTCGCGGACGGAAAGCGGCGCTTCGAGCGGGCTGGTGCCGCCCGCACCCTCCACCTCGGCAAGCAGCCCGTCACGCGGCTGGTAGACCCCGGCGATCGAAATCCCATAACCGGGCGCGACCAGGCTGTAGCAGGTGTTGATGAGTTTCGGCTGCGCCGGCGGCCGCTCCCTGACCAGGGCGGCGACCGCCGCGGCGCAAGCTTTTGCCTGGGCGTTGGCGCTGAAGGCGGATTTCGGCATCGCCCCGCCGATCGCCGCGTCGCCGATGACGTGGATCGCCGGCTGCAGGCGGGACTCGAAGCTGACCGGGTCGATCGGGCACCAGCCCGTCTGGTCGGCAACGCCGGCCGACTGCGCAATCGCGCCCGCACGCTGCGGCGGGATCACATTGGCGACATCGGCCTTGTGATTGCCGAACTCGGTCACCAGCGTCCTTGTCGCCGGGTCGACTTCCGTCACCCTGCCCCCCGACGACAGCGGCACCCACTCGATCAAGCCGGGATAGAGCTCCTGCCAGGCCGCTTCGAACAGCCGCTGCTTCGAAAAGCCGTCCTTGGCGTCGAGGATGATCAGCTTGGAGCGTGGCTTGCTGGCCTTGAGATAATGCGCGATCAGGCTTGCCCGCTCGTAGGGACCGGGCGGGCATCGAAACGGATTGGCTGGCGCGGCGAGGACGACGATCCCACCGTCCGGCATCGCCGCGAGCTGGTCGCGCAGCAGCAGCGTCTGCGCGCCCGCCTTCCAGGCATGCGGCATGATCGCCGCCGCCGCCTCGTCGTAGCCCGGCAAGGCGTCGAAGCGCAGGTCGATGCCGGGCGCCAGCACCAGCCTGGTGTAGCCGATGTCGGTGCCATCCTCCAGGCGAACACGCCGGCGCTCGGCATCGACGGCGACAGCCCGCTTGCGGATCAGCGCGATGTCGCCGAACTGGTCATAGCTGAAAGTCTGCGCCTCGATGCCGCGCAGCCCGGCAATCACGGCATTGCTGAACGGGCAGGCCAGATAGGCGGCCTCTGGCTCGATCAGCGTCACCGCAAGATCGCGATCCAGCCGTTTCAGCGCGCGGGCGCAGCTTGCCCCGGCAAAGCCGCCGCCGACGACGATCACGCCGGGCTGCGTCTGTGCGCACACCTGCGGTGCGGCAAGGACGGCCGCGGCGACGCTGGCCGCCACGCCGCCGATCAGGGCTCTACGGCTGGGCATGGCGTGCCGCCTCCGGCTTGGCGAGCCATTCGGCGATGGCGCGCGTCTCCACCTCGGTAAATCCCCTGGCGATGCGGTCCATGACCGTCGCCTTACGCTCACCGGAACGGAAGGCGTGCATCTGGGTGACGATCTCATCTGCCGCATGGCCGTCGAGCGAGGGGATGGCTGAGTCGAGCGCCGCCGGCCCGTGACAACCGGTGCATGCCGCAGCACCAGGTGCCGCGTCGGCCCATGCCGGCGCGCTGGCCAAAAGCGCCGCAAGCAGGACAGGCGCGAGCGCCGGTCCGCCGCGCCTGTTCGTCGCGCGCATCATATCAGGCGAGGTCATGGTTCTTCAGTGGCAGCGTGCGGATGCGTTTTCCGGTGGCGGCGAAGATCGCATTGAGGACGGCCGGCGCGGCGACCGCGATGGTCGGCTCGCCGACGCCGCCCCAGAAGCCGCCGGACGGCAGGATGATCGTCTCCACATCAGGCATTTCGGCCATGCGCAGGACCTCGCAGCTGTCGAAGTTTTCCTGCTCCATGCGGCCGCCATTGACGGTGCATTCGCCGTAGATGCAGGCGGAAAGGCCATAGACGAAGGAGCCCTCGACCTGCCGCTCCACCTGTGCGGGGTTGACGACATGACCCGGATCGGTGGCCGCGACGATGCGATGGATCCTGAGCTGCCCGTCGGTCACCGAAACCTCCGCTGCCGCCGCCACATAACTGCCGAAACCCATGATCTGCGCCAGGCCGCGGTGAACGCCGGCCGCGGGCGGGTTGTCCCAGCCGATCCGTTCGGCAACCGCCTCCAGCACGGCGAGATGTTTTGGATGTTTGGCCATCAGCTTGCGGCGGAAGGCGAGCGGGTCGACGCCGGCGGCATGGGCGAGTTCGTCCATGAAACACTCGACGTAGAGCGCGTTCTGGTTGAGGTTGACGCCGCGCCAGAAGCCTGGTGGGATCGGCGGGTTGCGCATGGCATGGTCGACAAGCAGATTGTCGACCGTATAGCCCAGCGTGCCTTCGGTGCCGCTGAGGACGAGGCCCTGGAAGACCACCGGGTCCATGCCGTTCTGCATGCCCTGCGGCCGCACCGCGGCAAGGATCGACTGGCCGGATATGCGCATGTGCAGAGCGGTCAGGTTGCCGTCCGCGTCGAGCGCGCCCGTCAGCCGGCATCTTGTGGTCGGGTGATAGGCGCCGTGCAGCATGTCCTCTTCGCGCGACCACATGAGCTTTACCGGTGTTCCCGGCACCTGCCTGGCAATGCTGACCGCCTGGCGCACATAGTCCTGGAAGTTGCCGCGCCGGCCGAAGCCGCCGCCGAGATGGATCTTGTGCACCTCGCATTGCTGCACCGGCAGGCCGGCGGCCTCGGCCGCTGCAGCAAGGCTCGCCTCGCCATTCTGGGTCGGCACCCATACCTCGCAGCGCTCCCGCGTGTAGAGCGCCGTCGCGTTCATCGGCTCCATGGTCGCGTGGTTCTGGTAGGGGAAGGCATAGGTCGCCGTGACCGTCCGGCCGGCGGCGGACAGGGCAGCACCGGCGTCACCTTGCCTGGCGCCGACGAAGGCGTCATTTGCACCGAGTCCCTGTTCGAGCATCGCCGCGATCGAGGCGCTGGTGACCTGCCTGTTGGGACCTTCGTCCCAGACGATCGGCAAGGCATCGAGAGCGGTCTTCGCCCGCCACCAGGTGTCGGCGACAACCGCAACGGCGGTCTCGTCGACCTGAACGACAGTGCGCACGCCCGGCATGCCCGCCACCGCCGCCGCGTCGAAACTCTCCACCTTGCCGCCGAAATACGGGCAGGCCCGGATCGCCGCGTTGAGCATGTTCGGCAGCTTGAGATCGGCGCCGTAGACCTGGCTGCCGTTGAGCTTGTCGGCGGTGTCGAGCCGCGGCAGCGGCTTGCCGGCTATGGTCCAATCCTTCGGGTCCTTGAGCGTGACATTGGCGGGCGGCGTCATTCGCGCGGCGGCGGCAGCCAGCTGCCCATAAAAGGTGGCGCGATCTGATGCTGCATGCGTGACCATGCCCATCCTTGCGGTGCATTCGCTGGCCGGGACGCCCCATTCGGCGGCCGCGGCGGCGATCAGCATCTCGCGCGCAACGGCGCCGCCAATGCGCACATACTCGTGCGACTCGCGGATGCCGCGGCTGCCGCCGGTCGAGAAATTGCCCCACACGCGGTCGCGCGCCAGGTTCTGGGCCGGCGACGGGTATTCCGTCGTGACCTTGGACCAGTCGCAGTTCAGCTCCTCGGCGACGAGTTGCGCAAGGCCGGTCAGTGTCCCCTGCCCCATCTCGGAGCGGGCGATGCGGATGACCACCGTATCGTCGGGCCTGATCACCACCCAGGCATTGATCTCCGGCGCCGCCTCGCTGCCATCGGCCAGTGCCGGCTTGATGAACGGCACGTTGAATCCGAGGGACAAGCCGCCGGCTGTGGCGGCCACGCCGATGATGAAGCTGCGGCGGGAGAGGGAAATTGTGGCGTTCATGACTGTTCTCCTCAACCGCGTTGCGTGGCTTCGCCGGCCTTGGCGGCCAGCTTGATCGCGGCGCGCACCCGGTTGTAGGTGCCGCAGCGGCAGATGTTGGTGATCTCGGCGTTGATGTCCTCGTCCGCCGGGTTCGGGTTCTGCATGAGCAGACCCGCCGCAGCCATGATCATGCCGGCCTGGCAGTAGCCGCATTGCGGCACGTCGAGCGCCAGCCAGGCCTGCTGGACCGGATGCGAGCTGTCCGGCGAAAGCCCCTCGATGGTGGTGATTTGCTGGTCGGGCTCGACCGCGCTCACCGGAAGCGCGCAGGAGCGCGTGGCGACGCCGTCTATATGGATGGTGCAGGCGCCGCAGGCGGCAACGCCGCAACCGTACTTCGTTCCGGTAAGCCCGATCTGCTCGCGGATCACCCACAGCAGCGGCGTGTCCGGATCGACCTCGATGTCACGTGGCGTGCCGTTGATGATCAATCTGGCCATTGTGCAATCCTTTCGATCAAAGGCTGGCGAGGACCGAGTCTGGATGCCGCCCCTGGCGACAAAGACCGGACGTCCCGGCTAGCGACGGGGCCAAGTTAGGCGGGAGCTGTCGCAGAACCTTGTCCCGAACACCGGCAGTTCATCGCAAGTTGTCGCGGGCGCAGTGCTCTGATACATTTCGTTACACTTCTCACGCTTTGTTGATGTCGGGCGAGATTGCCGCCATGGCGCGGAAGGTGATCATCCGTGTAGACGCAAACTAGATATCGTCGATACTGACCGACTATTCAGCGGCGACCTTGGAGCATTGCATGGAAGTGGCGCAGCACATCGCGGTCGTCGACGACCACAGGGACATCCGCGACCTCGTGGGGAAATATCTCACGCAGCAGGGTTATCGCGTCAGCGTCGCCGACAGCACGGCCGCGCTCAAGCGGCTGCTCGACCGCAGCCTGCCCGATCTTATCGTCCTCGACGTCATGATGCCTGGCGAGGACGGCATTGCCGCCTGCCGGCACGTGCGCGGAACGGTCGACGTTCCGATCATCTTCCTTACCGCCATGGCCGAGGAGGTCGACCGGATCGTCGGCCTCGAGATCGGGGCCGACGACTACCTGACGAAGCCGTTCAATCCGCGGGAATTGCTGGCGCGGATCAAGGCTGTGCTCAGGCGCGTCCACAGCCTGCCGCCGCAGCGCGGTCGGCTCAAGTCGAACGCGCTGCGCTTCGACCGCTGGACGCTGAATGTCGGCCGCCGCGAGCTGGTCGGGCTCGACGGCGTGGCGGTCGCGCTCAGCACGGCCGAATTCCGCCTTCTCACCGCTTTTATCGAGCATGTCGGGATCGTGCTCAGCCGGGATCAGTTGCTCGACCTCACCGTCGGGCGCTCGGCCGACGGTTTCGACCGGGCCGTCGACAACCAGGTGAGCCGACTGCGCAAGAAGATCGAGGCGGACCCGAAGAATCCAATGCTGATCAAGACGCACTGGGGCGGCGGCTACTGCTTCACCGCCGAGGTGGCCCAGGCATGATGCTGTTGTGGAAACGCAGCCTGGCGGCCCGCTTCCTCATGCTGGTGCTGCTTGCGCTCGCCCTGTCGCAGGCGATCACCTTCCTGATCTCGTGGGACGAGCGCGGGCAGGCTCTGCACGCGGCTGCCAAGGGCGAGTTCGTCAGCCGCACGTCGTCCCTTGCCATTTTGCTGGATACGACGCCGCCCTCGCTTCGACCCGACATCCTCACCGTCAGCGGCACGGCCTATACGCGCTTCTGGACCTCGCACGACGGGCCGAGCAATCCCCTCGCCTGGCAACAGGAGGCGTTGACGCAACTCGCCAAACCGCTGCCAGGGGTTGCCGCCAAATATGCCGCCTACATGAACGGGCAGGCCTCGAACGCTGTCGCTGCCGCCGACCCTTCGGTGCCGCCGCGCATACTGAACCTGTCCGGCAATGGCAGCCCGTTCACGCGACCTGCCAAGTTTCTTTATCTGGACGGCGCCCCAAACGGCATGGGGCTTTCCGTCCGCCTCGACGACAGCACCTGGCTGAACGCCGCCTACGCCAAGGTGATGCCGAGCGCCTTCTGGACGACGCAATCGGCGATATCGCTGGCTCTCACCGCACTCATCCTGTCCGCCATAGCGATTTTCGGGGCGCAGGCAATCGCGCGGCCGCTGCGACGGCTCGCCAATGCCGCTGAACTGTTCGGCCGCGGCGAGGCCGTGCCGCGGCTACCGGAATCCGGGCCGGACGACATCCGCCAGACCGCCGAGGCGTTCAACCGCATGCAGGAGCGCCTGCAGCGCTTCGTCGAGGACCGCACACGCATGCTGGCGGCGATCAGCCACGACCTGCGCACACCGCTGACCTCGCTCCGGCTGCGCGCCGAGTTCGTCCAGGATCACGACCTCCAGGAAAAGATGCTGAAGACCATCGAGGAAATCCAGACGATGACGGAGGCAGCGCTCGCCTTCGCGCGCGAAGACGCCGCGGTGGAGGAGACGCGAACCGTCGATCTTTCGGCGCTGGTCGGCAGCCTCTGCGACGACCTTGAGGAGCTGGGCCAAAACGTCACCGTCAGCGACGGGCCCAAGGTGCTGTATCGCTGCCGGCCGGACTCGCTGCGCCGGGCGATCCGCAACCTCGTCGAAAATGCCGTCCGCTATGGCGAGCAGGCCAAGGTGAGCCTGGTCAGGCGCAGCGACAGCCTGGACATCGTGGTCGAGGACGCCGGGCCCGGCATTCCGCAAGCCGACATGGAGCAGGTGTTCGCGCCCTTCTTCCGCCTGGAGCAGTCGCGCAACCGGGAGACCGGCGGCGTCGGGCTCGGCCTGTCAATTGCCCGCGCCATCGCCCGCCACCACGGCGGCGACATCGCGCTGGAAAACCGCAGCAACGGCCTTCGCGCGGTCATCAGGCTGCCGCTTATCGACATGGCCAGGCAGCTTGCCCCGGCGCCGGTGCCTGAGACCAGCCCTCCGACCGGACTGCGATCCTTGCCGGCTTGACCGAAACCGTCCCGCGGTCGCGCCAGGCGCTCACATTTTCCTAACATTGTGACTAATCAAACGGCGCGCCATGATCGCGGTCCGGTGCGCGAGCCGGACGTCCTCGGCGGCCAGCCGGTGTTTGCGGGAACGCCTCGTCCATGACGTCGCCGACATGTTGCCAATGGCGACACGGCCGCAGTGATCCATGCCGCTCATTCGCCGCTGTCCCTTGACCAGATCGGGCTCGCCGCGAATTATGCGCTCGCCTATCCACGGCGGATTGGCCGCCGGCGAACCCCAGCGGATGCCGTCGGCGGACCAAAACAACGGCTTGGGAGGGGAAGCGGCATGAGCGGCAGCGTCTGGATCAGTCGCGTCAGGAGCGACTCGCGGATCGGCAACAAGCAGGGTCTGCGCGCAAAGTTCTATGGCCAGGACTGGGAGCCCGCGCGCTTCGAAATCCCTGTTGCTAGTGAGAGAGTGCTTGCCGCGCTGCGTCGTCACAGACAAGGCGTCCCGCTGGAGCGAACCGAGATGACCGAAGCGGTCGCAGTGTGGGAGGAAACGCGCTTCAAGAGGGTCGGTGACCTGTTCTATGCCGGGCCGTTCATGGCCGTCAAAGGCAAGCTGGCGGAGGTGCTGTCGCGCTTCAATCTCGGCGCCGGCGGACTCGTGCCCCTGCCGGTCTACAAGGCCGATCTGGAAACGCCGGTAAACGGGGAGTTCTTCCTGCTCAATTTTGGCGGGCCTAAGGACAGCTTCCTACCAGAGCAATCCAACAGCGAAGCGATCCGAAAGCTTTATTACGACAAGGCGATACAAAGGCAAATCTGGCGTGTCGAATCATTGGTCAAGGACGATGGCCTTGCTCTGTCGCCTGCCGCGCTGGAAGGCGCCGACCTTTGGAGCGAGCAGACGGTATTCAACGACATTTTTATGAGTGACGACCTGGTCGCTGCGTTGCGTGCAGCAAAAATCAAGATTGATTTCAGGCTTAGCGCAAGCCGGATCGAACGGGGCGGGCAATAGGCGCGGTGACTCAGCGCGATTTCGAACTGGGTGCTTACACCTGCCTCCTGCCGCAGCAGTCTACGGCACCAGACGAACGGAATCCGGGTCCGCTTGATAAGGTCTACGAGATCGAAACTCTGTGTACGCCACCTCCGGTGTGCTTATGGGCGGCAAGATCGTGGCGCCGCCAGTGGTTACCCAGCAATCATCGCGAGCTTTCGAGATTGTCTCTGAGGCATGGCCAGCAAACCTGTCAAACCGACGTGCAGAACATATTCAATTTGGCTCGCCGCCAGCTCCGCCGGCGGCTCTGCGATGCTCAGGTGATGTCGTCCGGACGGTCGTCTTCGGCGGCGATCCGTTTCTCGACCATGGCCCGCAAAGCGTCGTTAATACGGTCCTGCCAGCCCGGTCCGTCGCCCTGGAAATAATCCAGGACAGCTCGATCAATCCTGATTGAAACAAGCTCTCTGACATTTGGAGCAGCTGCGGTTTCGCGAATCGGTGCGATCGGCTTCTTGGCAGGCTTGAAGGCGGCTTCGGCAGCAGCCAGTGGATTTGTCGGTCGGCGCGGAGGATTTGCCATTGATGGTCCTGACTCGATATGACGAAAGGAAGGAGACATGCTGCAAAACGCAGCTGAATGCCTCGGCCCACTGCCTGGAACAGTGAATCGAATGTCGACGCGAGAGGCAATGGTCTCGCCTCCCCGGGAGGAGAGGAAATGCGCGCCATTGCACTATGTTCCGGCGTGTTGGTGGCTACGCCCTCGATGGCGGCGGTGCAACTGGCCCCCTGTCCATTATTGGGACATAGATTCACGGTAGCGTTTCGTCGATGCCTGATCGGCAAGGTTCGACCTTCTCTGTCTTTCCGCCGCACAGCCTGAACCGGAAGTTCTGACCCTGAGCTGCCGTTTCACGGAACCACCTTGGAAGGGGGTCGGGTGAGACAGCGGACGTTCAGCGATATCCACGTCAGACCTTACACAAGGAAATGACGAAAGCCCCGGAAGCGGTCGATCCGGGTCGACCATGTCCTTGTCTGATCAGGGATTATGATGACATCGCTGCGTCGGCCGCCTCGGCGGCGCGCCGTCTCAGCAGGTCATGTTCCCGCCTGTTGCCCGCCAGCGCCGCGGCTGCTTCGAACGCGGCGCGCGCCTCCTCGTAGCGGCCGAGTTTGCGGAGCAGGTCGCCGCGAACGCTCGGCAGCAGGTGATAGCCTTTGAGCGCCGGCTCGCGCGAAAGGCGGTCCACGATCGCCAGCGCCACTTCTGGGCCCTCAGCCATGCCGACGGCAACCGCGCGGTTGAGGTCGATGATTGGCGAGCGCACGACAGCCACCAGCTCCGCATAAAGTCCGGCGATGCGCGACCAGTCGGTATCACTTGCCGTCCCCGCCTGGGCGTGGCAGGCGATAATCGCTGCCTGTAGGGCGTAAATGCCGCCCGCTCCGCCTAATTCGCGCGCTCGCCCGAGCGCCTGCATCCCGCGCCGGATCTGGAGCTGGTCCCAGAGTGCGCGGTTCTGGTCCAGCATGAGGATTGGCTCGCCCTCGGCGTCAGTACGCGCCGCCGTGCGCGAGGCGTTCAGCTCCATCAGAGCGAGCAGTCCATGGGCTTCGGGCTCGTGCGGCACGATGGAGGTGAGCACGCGGCCCATGCGAAGCGCTTCATTGCAGAGTTGGGGGCGCAGCCAGTCCTCGCCGCTCGCCGCGGTGTAGCCTTCGTTGAAGACGAGGTAGACGACCTCCAGCACCGAGGAGAGCCGCTTTGAGAGCTCCTCGCCGCTTGGGGTCTCGTAGGCCAGCCCCGATTCCGAAAGAGTCCGCTTCGCGCGCACGATGCGCTGGGCGATCGTCGCCTCCGGCAACAGGAAGGCCCTGGCGATCTCCTCGGTTGTCAGGCCGCAGATCATCCGCAGTGCCAGCGCCGCGCGGGCCTCGCGCGACAGACGCGGGTGGCAGGCGGTGAAGATGAGCCGAAGCAGCTCATCGCCTATGTCGTCGTCCAGGGCCGAGTCGAGGTCGGGCATGGCCTGCTGCTCCTCCTCCATGTCCCAGGCGATAATGTCGTGCTTGCGCTCGAGCATCCGGCTGCGGCGCAGATGATCCAGGGCCCGGCGCTTGGCGGTCGCCATCAGCCAGGCGCCGGGTTTTTCCGGAACGCCTGTGGCCGGCCACCGCTCAAGGGCGGCCAACAGGGCTTCCTGCGTCAAATCCTCGGCCAACGGCACATCGCGCAGCATCCTCGCCAGACTGGTGATCAGCCGGGGCTGCTCGATCCGCCACACGGCGAGGATCGTGCGATGGGCGTCGGCGACCGTCATGGCCGCCGACGCCGTCTGCAGGAACCTCGCCTCAAGGGCCGGCAAAAGCGCGGACCTCGCACGTGCCCTCCCAATCCGGCATGAAATCCTTGTGGAGCTGCATAAACTCGACCGCCGACGCCACGGCCTCTTCCTTGTTCCGGAACTCCATGATCGCGTAGCCGCCGATGACCTCCTTCGCCTCGACGAACGGACCGTCGATGACGCTGAGCTTCCCATCGGCGATGCGCACTTGTGCGCCCATCGCGACCGGCGTGAGCCCGCCCATGTCGACCATGCGGCCGGCCTTGATTTCTCGGTCGGCGAGCTTGTTCATCGCCTCGATGAGTTCCGCCGTTGGCGGTCCGGCGTGGGCGGAAGTGACGAACGACATGAAGCGCATTTGAGAACTCCTCCTGAGGCGAGCCGCGGACATGGTGGCCGCTGAACAGTCTCGCTAATAAGTCGACGAACCAGCCCCCGGCGGATCGACATGCGCTTTGAATAAAATCACGCCCGGGCTCTAAAGACGATGGGCGAGTGAACAAGGTCGATTGACCAACCCCATCTAACGTCCAACGTCGTGGGTTCCGTTGCCGCGTTATTTTGGCGCCTAGGAGGCTGGTTCTAACTTCCGCCAAGGGGTCGACTTCCGCCGTTGGACGTCCGTCAATTTAACGGCCGGTTCTGACCCTTTCGAGACCTTCATTCTCGGCGTTGCGAATGGCAGCAACGCGCCTAATCTCAGCCGTTCGTCGACGCTCAGCTCGATCCCGAATCCCGCCTTTCGCTCAGTCGTTGTGATGGGCTCGAGTCAATACGTGCAATCCAATGGATTGGCGGCTATCCGCCGGCATGATCCCGCCGCAGGAGCGAAGTCCGCCTCACGCAAGAAACGCGCCGGCCGATGAAGGCTGAGTTGGATTCGAACCAACGGCCGCTTGATGAACAGTCGAGATCTCTACCGGTGAGCTATCGGGGAGCTGCTGATACCAAACTCAACTTAATTTCGGATGGGGCTATAAGGCACTTGCCGAATATGGTGGCGACGTGCTTGCCGCCCTATTTCACCAAAGACGGGCCCGCCGGAATGAAGGCCAGCTGTCGGGGACCAGCAGGGAGCCAGTCAGCGACTGACGTTGGGTCGTTTGCCGGAATGCCGCCGTCGAGGAACGAGAAGGCACTGGCTGGGTGTTGATGGCCACATCGGGAGGTGAACCCATGGAACCGCGCGCCAGGAAACAGGAGAACCTTTCCCGACTCGAACGGGCCGCGCAACAGACTGCTGACCCAAAAACTATGGAACAGAAGGCGAAAAAGCCCGAGGAAAAATTCCGCTTCAGCCTACGCAAGGAAGACGTCTGGTGGACGGTTGGTTTCGCTGCCGCTGCCTTGCTGCTTTTTGGCATCCAAGTCCTGATCAATTGGCGCTTAGAATGGCTTGACGCGCCTTTGCGCATTCGCGTGCTGAACTACGTCAGGGGCGGCCTTCTCATTTTCGTTATGCTGACCGTTGCGAATGTTATCGAAGTCTTTCTCATTGGCCGAATTCCCAATCGTGTTTCGCGCTTCAACTTGCAACGTATTTTTCGATTAGTCGTCGTCGTCGCCATCGTCTTCGTGGCCATTTCAGTCTTATTTGTGAACTGGTACACTGCGGTTGTTTCACTCGGCCTGATTTCACTAATTCTCGGCTTTGCGCTGCAAATGCCGATCTCCAGTTTCATCGCGTGGATTTATATTTTGGCCAGGGCGCCTTATCGCGTTGGCGACCGCATTCGCATCGGCGATGCCCATGGCGATGTCATTGATGTCAGCTATCTCGACACGACATTATGGGAATTCGGCGGCGAACATCTTTGGACCGATCATCCGAGCGGACGCGTCATCAAGTTTCCGAACTCCACCGTGTTTGACACGCCGGTCTTCAACTATTCCTGGCCGCTGTTTCCCTATGTCTGGAACGAAATCAAGTTCCAGCTCGCTTATGAAAGCGATCTGGAATTCGTAGCGAAAACCATGAGAGAGGTCGTCGACGAGCAGGTCGGCGACATCATGAGCCAGAAGGTGAAGGTCTATAAGCACATCCTGTCGCAAACGCCGGTGGACGAACTCGAAGTGAAGGAGCATCCCGTGGTTCATTTTCGCGTCAGTGAAAACACCTGGCTCGAGGCCATCGTGCGTTACCTCGTGCCGCCGAAGGAAGCGGGGCGCACCAAAACACGCTTGATCAAGGAAATGCTGGCGCGAATGAATGCAAAACCCGATCGCGTGCTGTTTCCGAAGAGCAATTTGAGGTGAACTTCCTCAGGCCACGCCGCGCGGAGCCACCCCGCCCGCATCGCGGCAGGCTGATGCATCTGGAGCGCCTATGATGAAGCCGACCGGATCCACCGAGGCAGTGAGGATCGAGGACCTTGACGACGCGGGGCTGGTTGAACACGCGCGACAGCGTGACCCCGCCGCATTCTGGTTAATCATCAAGCGTCACAATCAGCGGCTTCACCGGGTCGCCCGCGCTGTCTTGAACGACGACACCGAGGCCGAGGACGTACTTCAGGAGACCTATATCCACGCCTTCACCCATCTGGCCGAATTCCGCGCGGAGGCGCAGCTGTCGACCTGGCTCACCCGGATCGCGCTGAACGAGGCGCTGGGACGCCGCCGGAAAAGGCGGCCCACCGTCGACGTGAAAGCCATCGAGGGCATGGTCGCTCCGTTCAGTGCCCACAAGCCCGATCCCGAAGAGGCGGCCGCTCTCGCTGAAACCCGCAACCTCCTGGAGCGAGCCGTCGGTGGCTTGCCAGAGCCCTTTCGCATCGTCTTTGTCATGCGAGACGTCGAGGAAATGAGCATTGAGGAAACGGCTTTTCTCTTGGCATTGCGACCTCAGACGGTGAGCACCCGTCTTTATCGCGCACGCCGGCTGCTCCGCGAGGCGCTGCGGGACAAGCTCGCCACCGTGTTCACAGATACGTTTCTCTTCGCTGGCGCCCGTTGTGACCGCCTCGCGCAATCAGTCTTTGACCGGCTCGCAATCCGCCTGGTTCGAAAGGATACTCATCCGTTGAACACGGCGACTGAGCGCACGTAGACGCCGTTCACGCCGAGATTACGCCGGCTCCTTTCGGGGGGATGTTGTAGCGGGACGCGGGAATATTTTGGCGGCCCGGACCATCTAATCATCAGGCAAATGCACTCGGCGCCGCGGTGCTGACAGCGGCGTTGAATCAACAAAACATAGGAGACCGCCATGCAGGGCGCACTTCACCTATCCCGGCGTCAGTCGCTTCAGGGACTTGTCGTACTCGGTGCCGGAGCGGCACTCGACGGAATCGCACGGTCTTCTCCGGTATTGGCACAGGACATATCGGACGAGGATATTTTCCGCTTTGCGCTCAACCTCGAATATATGGAGGCTGAATACTACCTCCGCGGCACCACCGGAATGGGCATCGACGCAGCCGATGTTGGTTCGAAACCCGGCGACGTCGTTGGCGGCAAGCAAGTCTCCTTCGAGACGCCGGCCATCGGCGAATTCATGCAGGAAGTCGCCGAAAATGAACTCGCGCACGTCCGCTTCTACCGCAAGACGCTTGGAACGGACGCTGTTGACCGGCCGGCGATCGATTTCGATGCCGGTTTCAAGGCCGTCGCGGAAGCGGCGGGCCTCGGGTCGGACTTCGACCCCTTCGGCAACGAAACGAACTTCGTTCTCGGCGGGATGTTGTTCGAGGATGTCGGCGTCACCGCCTATGCCGGTGCGGCGACGGTTCTGAAAAACAAAGACTTCCTCGCCGCCGCCGCAGGCATCCTGGCGGTCGAGGCCTACCACATGGGCATGGCGCGATCGACGCTATACCGGAAGGGAGAGGAAGCCTGGAAGGCCGCCAACGCCGTCTGCGATGCCCGAGACAAAATCGACGGATCTGACGATAAGGATCAGGGAATCCAGGTGGATGGAAAAGCCAACATCGTTCCTTCGACGCCCGATGCGATCGCCTTCACCAGAACGCCACAGGAGGTGCTCCGGATCGTCTATCTCAGCGACAAGGACGGAGTGAGCAAGGGCGGCTTCTATCCGGAAGGGATGAACGGCACGCTCAAGAGCACCTGAGCCAACTGCGACGAGGGCTGCTCTTGGAGAAAGACCATGAGTAAAGATGATGATGTGAACCACGGATCGGCAGCTTCAAGCCGAGCGCTGTCTCGCCGCAATTTCCTGAAAGTCTCTGTGACCGGTGCGGCGATTGCCAGCGCCGGCGGCCTTTCAGCCTGTATGACTGGACCGATGGCAGCCGGAAAGACAACCAAGGCGCTGGCGCTGTACCAGGACACCCCAAATCATGGCCGACGCTGCGGTGGGTGTACTCACTTCCGAGAGCCAAACGGGTGCGAGATCGTTGCCGGTGCAATCAGCCCAAATGGCTGGTGCCGTTTCCACGAGCCGCTGCCGGCTTGATGCAACAAATTGCGGTCTCCCGCCTTATGTCTCGGGCGGGAGCAACGCGACGTCAGCTTCCACGTCCAGAGCGGACGTAGGCCGGCCGGCGGTAAGGCGTCTGCCTAGGGTCATGGGCGTGAATTCGTTCTCGGAGAGCGAACGTCCGCATTGGGTCGATCAGTGCCGGCGAAAAGGAATTCATGGCGAGGAGCCCTGCAAGGGCGGCCTCCGACTGCGCCGGGAGATGGTCGCCGCGGCGAAGGCGACAAGAAACAGGCCGCCGTAAACGGCAAAGTCATCCATCTACGTTTCGCCTTGCGGAGCGGGCTTCAGGGTTGCACATCGATTACGACCATCAGTCCGCCACCGCCCTTTGCTTCGACATTGTTGTTGGTCGTATGATGCCCGATATCCGGGATGGATAAACATTTTCCGGGCTGACGCGGCTGCTAGACGCGACATCGCCTTCCCCATCGCCCCAAAACCACAGGATAAGGACTTCCGGTCGCTGGGAAGGTCAAGAGCTTTCCGCCAGTGGCCTCTGAACATTAAAGGGGCACGGATATGCGGTAGCAGGATCAAGTCATAAGCAGGGCCGCTCCATCTCCATCAGCCGCTCAGCGGCAAACCCGATCATCTCGCGCAGGATATCGGCGTCGGGGTCTTCTCTACGAGCGTGCGCAGGTTCATCATGTCGTTGGTCATCGGTGGTTCCTTCAAATCAGGTTGTGTCAGCAACCCAACCCTACCGAAGAAGATCGATGACCGCCGCTACGCCGCTCGCTCGCTACAGCGCTGTTGAGGGCGCGCGCTCGCGAGCGGCTTCGCTACCGCCGACCTACACCACGCGGTGGGACACGACCGACTGGCAGGAAAGGCCGAGCATGACCGTCTCGCGGTCTGCACTGCAGCGGTCTCAACAGGAACCGTCCAAATGCACCGTACTTTCCGGCGAATCTTAGCGACAATGTTGATAGCCTGGGGTGTCGGCTACGCTGTCGGCTACGCGCAGGCGCAAAACCCGCTCATCATCACGGCACCAGTCTCCGGTCAGACTATTGATGGGACGCTCTCCTTTTCCGGGACGGCTGCCGTCAACAGCATCACACGGCGCGGAACTATTCGCGGGCAGACCAATACCGGGGTCGAATGCCGAGGGACAACTACCATCAACCTTACCTTTTCGCGTGGAGAAGGAACGATGGTTTGCGGACGACTCTCAACCCGATTCGTGTTCTCGCTGACCAGCAGACAACCTCCAACTGGCACAGGAACGGGAATCCTTTCCGATGGGCGAAGAGTGGTCTTGAGAATAGGACGATGACCCCAAAGCGACAGGCACGCCCGTTCAACCGCATGCAGGAGCGCCTGCAGCGCTTCGTCGAGGACCGTACGCGCATGCTGGCGGCGATCAGCCACGACCTGCGCACGCCGCTGACCTCGCTCCGGCTGCGCGCCGAGTTCGTCCAGGATCACGATCTCCAGGAAAAAATGCTGAAGACCATCGAGGAAATTCAGACGATGACGGAAGCAGCGCTCGCCTTCGCGCGCGAGGGCACCTGACGATTGGCAAGAGAATCTCTGGATAACATTCTGCGCGGCCCCTCGTCATGAAGCGCGTTTTTGCCTGATCGGACGGCGGCCGCGGGTTGATTTGCAACTCGCGGCGCCAGTCCCAGATCACTTGATATCGGTGACCGTGATGCGCCCGTTGACGCGGTCGGCTGCAAACTCGATTGCCTGACCCGCTTTGACCTTCTCGATCATGCCGTCCTCCGCGACGACGAACACCATCGTCATCGCTGGCATGTCGAGATTGGTCAGCGGCTCATGCTTGATCGTCAGCTTTTTCTGCTTGGCATCGACTTTGACGACTTCGCCTTTCACGTATTCCTGTGCGAACGCGCTCCCGCCGATGGCGAGCGCGAGCGCGAGGGTCGAGAATGCTCTTGTCAATATCTTCATGACTGCTTCCTTTGCGATTTTGGGGGCTTAGTGGGCGACGGTGATATCGCCCTTCATGCCGGAATCGTAGTGACCCGGGATCAGGCAGGCGAAGCCGAATTCGCCGGCGTTGGCGAACGTCCAGATGATCTCGCCTCTGGCGCCGGGCGCCAGCCGGATCGAATTGGGATCGGCGTGCTCCATCTCGGGGAATTTCTCCATCAGCGCCTTGTGCTCCATGATCCCGTCATGGACGTCCATGACGAATTCGTGGTCGACTTGGCCCTTGTTGACGAACTCCAGGCGAACGGTCTCGCCCTTCTTCACCTTGAGCACGGCCGGCTGGAACAACATTTTTCCGTCGTCCTTCTCCGACATTGAGATGTTGATGGTCCGCTTTGCCTTGCCAGCCTCGCCAGGGCTGCCGATTGGCATCGTGGCGGCTTTGTCGCCATGGCCTCCAGCGTGGGTTCCACCGGCAAGAGCTGCTCCCGAACTGACCGCCATCAAAGCGGTCGCTGCGATAATATGTTTCATGCTGCACTTTCTCTCATGGTTGAGGTCGAGGGGTTTCGGTTCTCATCCCTGTTTGCCGTGACCGCCGTGCGCTGCCGGGGCCATCGTTTTTGCGTCGCCTGATTTCGTCGGAGCGGGGACATCCCCCTTCCACTCGTAAGCCACGGTTCCCTCCGGGTGCTGGTACCAGCCCGGATCGGCATAATCGTTCGAGGCGAGGCCCTCGCGAACCTTCACGACCGAGAACATGCCGCCCATCTCGATGGCGCCGAATTGGCCCCAGCCGGTCATCATCGGGATCGTGTTGTCGGGAAGCGGCATCTCCATCTCGCCCATGTCGGCCATGCCGCGGTCACCCATGGCCATGTAATCGGGCTGGACCCGGCGGATTTTGTCGGTGACTTTTGAGTTGTCGACGCCGATGTACGTGGGCACGTCGTGGCCCATCGCGTTCATTGTGTGGTGCGACTTATGGCAATGGATTGCCCAGTCGCCCTCATATTTGGCTTCGAACTCATATGCCCGCATGGCGCCGACGGGGATGTCGATCGACACCTCCGGCCACCGCGCCTCCGGCCGGACCCAGCCGCCATCGGTGCAGGTCACCTCGAAATCGTAGCCATGCATGTGGATCGGATGATTGGTCATGGTCAGGTTGCCCACCCGGACCCTGACCCGGTCGTTTTTCCCCACGGGAAGATGGCTGATCCCCGGAAAGACGCGGCTGTTCCATGCCCAGAGATTGAAATCCGTCATCTCCATGATGCGCGGGACGTACGACCCCGGTTCGATGTCGAAGGCGTTCAGCAGGAATACGAAATCGCGGTCCACGCGCATGAACTTCGGGTCTTTGGGATGAATGACGAAGAAGCCCATCATGCCCATGGCCATCTGGACCATTTCGTCGGCGTGCGGGTGGTACATGAATGTGCCGCTCTTCACGAGGTCGAACTCGTAGACGAAGGTCTTGCCGGGCGGGATGCCGGGCTGGGTTAGACCGGTCACTCCGTCCATGCCGTTGGGCAGGATCATGCCGTGCCAATGGATCGTCGTGTGCTCCGGCAGTTTGTTTGTTACGAAGATGCGGACTCGATCGCCCTCGACCGCCTCTATGGTCGGGCCGGGAGATTGACCGTTGTAGCCCCAGAGATAGGCAGTCATGCCCGGCGACATCTCGCGCTCGACCGGCTCGGCCACCAGATGGAACTCCTTCACGCCGTTGTTCATGCGCTGCGGAAGGGTCCAGCCGTTGAGCGTCACGACCGGCTGGTAGTCCGGTCCGCTCGTCGGGAAGATCGGAGGCTGCATGTCGGGAGATTCCATGATTGCAGCATCGGGCAGCCCCATCGCCGACGTTTTGGTCCATGCAGTGGCACCGGCGAGCAGGGCTCCCGCGCCTAGCAACTGACGTCTTGAAAGCATTTTCTTCTCCTTGAGGTTCAGTGGCCTTCGGCGCCCGCTTCGGCTGCTGCCGGTGCGTCGCCGCCCGCGGGCGAGCTTGCGCCGCCGCCGTGGATGGCGGTTCCGAGGTTGACGTCGGCCAGCCAGAAATTGCGCTTGGCATTGAGGGAAAGCATGATCGAGCTGATTTTCGCGCGTGTGTCCGCCAGCAGCTCGAACGTGTTGGTGATCATGCCGTTGTAGGTGAGGAGCGACTCCGCCTCGATCTTTGTTCGCAGCGGTACAACATTGTTGCGATAGTGTCGGGCAATGTCGTAGGTCGAACGATAGGCGTCATAGGCGGATCTGGCCTCCGACCGGATGTTGACCGCCTTTTCGGCCATCCGATTTGCGGCTTGCATGTAACCAAGCTCGGCCTTGCGCATGCGTGCCTCGCCGGTGTCAAAAATCGGAATGACGAACTCGAGCTCGAGAGTGGGTGAGACACTCGTTTCCGTCGCACCCTCCTCCGCCTCCTCACGTTCCACCTCCACGCCTGAAAGCAGTTCCAGATCGCTGACGTAGCGCGTCGCCTCGGTCAGACCATAGGATTTCGCCAGCGCGTCCAGCTCAAGTTTCGCGATCTCAAGGTCGACGCGATTTTTTAGCGCCTCCGCCTCGATTGCGCGTTTGGCCTTGGCGCCTTTGGGCAAGGCTGGAAGCATGTTGGGGACTGAGTAATCGACGTCCGGTCCCCATAGACCCATCAGCCGGGTGAGCTCTTCCTTGGCGGTGCGGGCGGCGAGCCGCGCCTCCGCCGCCTGACCGGTGATTTCGGCATAGAAGACGTGTTCGCGGGCTTGGCCGGTCTTTGTGAAGGCGCCCGTCTCTCCAAGTTTTTGAGCGAGTTCGGAGGCAGCGTCGGCGGCGGCTTGCGCCTTGTTCAGATAGGAAACGCTCTCCCAGGCCGAGACAGCATTGATCCAGGCCCGCCGCGTGTCCGCGGCCAGTCGTAGTGTTTCTTCGGCGGCGCGGAGTTGGGCCTGACGGAAACGCGCATCCGCGACTGCGACGCGCCGCTTGTGGGTCGCCAGCGCAAGGATGTTGCTGACCACCGCTCCCTCAATCGTCCGCACAGGATCGACGCCGATCATGCCGACCGAGATCGTCGGATTGACGAGCATCGATTCCTGCCACATGTCGACCGCCGACAGGCCGATCTCGGCGTAGGCGGCCTGCAGGCCCTTGTTGTTGAGCAAGGCGACCTGCACCGCGGTGTCTGGACCGATTGTTTTCTTCTGGACGAGGCTTTTCACGCGCTCTGAAACCGTCCGCGCTTCCTCGCTGGATTGCACCCAGACGGTTTTCTTGCCGGTCACGGATTCGGCACGCGCCGCGACTGTCGTGAAACCAGCCATGGGGGCTGAGATGCCATCAAGGGCCCCGCTTGTCGTGCATCCGGCAGCGATCAGCGGGATGGTTACCACCGCAGCCATGGTGAGGAGCCGGCGCTTCATGATCCGGCTCCCGGGTTCGCAGGGGAGCGTTCTTCATTGAGACGCCGCCAATTCTGCGGATCCACTGGCTCCCGGTGGCGATAGTCGACGACGACCGGATGGTAGTGCGCATCACGGACGCCCATTGCCGGATCGGCCGGATTGAAGGTGGGAAGGATGTCCGGGGGCGTGGTCGCCGCACATCCGGCAACTAACAGCGATGCGAGCATCGCGGAGCTTGCGATTTTCATTGTAGACCTGAAGCATGACGTATGCGTTTGGCCGCGCGGGAACGGATTCCCGACGCTGCGCGCGAACGCCCGAGGAGGGCGTGTCAGTTCAGATGTGTTTGGGGGGCCTTATCAGCGCTGCGTATTCGCCAAGCGGCAAAGTCACGGCAACGACCGACGCAAAGCAGCGGGAGACAACATGCTCCAAGTCAGGGCATTCGACCGGCACCGCATGTGCCGGTGCACAATGGACTTCGCAGGTTTTGTCCGAGGATTGCTTGTCGCCGTGATGATGCTCCGACGTGTCCGCGTCGTCCGCCGTGGCGCCATGATGGCCCATGTCGTGCGCGGGTGTCTCGGCCTGCACATGCACTCCGGAGTGAAAACCCGTGGCGTTGGCTGTGGCAAACAGACCAGGCTGAAGAGCCGACATGACCAGGAATACGACCGCCAGCATTGCTCGGAGCGGTATGTTTCCCAAGATCGAGATTCGACCAACATTCGTCATCGTGCCCTTGGGACAATTGTTCGCGTGATTTGTCAAGTTCGCGTGCGTAAAGTTTGTTGCGATGCAACCAAAAGTGAACGTAGCTGCCTGCTGCGATATCTGCCATTTCGGTTCACATCAGGCCCAGCACTGCTCCGGCGACAACCAGATAACGCGAAACCTTCGCCAGGGCGACGATTGCGACAAAGCTCCATAGCGGCTCGCGCAAAACCCCGGCGACAACGGTCAGCGGGTCGCCGATGATCGGCATCCAGCTTAACAAGAGCGACCATTTTCCATAACGGCGATACCAGTCTGTGGCGCGGTTGAGCCTCGCCGGACGCAGCGGAAACCAGGGCTTGTCCCGGAAGCGTTCGATCCCTCGACCAAGACCCCAGTTCACCACAGAACCCAAGACGTTGCCCAGGCTGGCGACAAGAACCAGCACTGCGGGCGAGAAGGAATCCATGGCGAGGAGCCCGGCAAGGGCGGCCTCCGACTGCGCCGGGAGGATGGTCGCCGCAGCGAAGGCAATAGCAAACAGGCCGCCGTAGATGGCAAGGATATCCATCTACGTTTCGCCTTGCGGAGCGGGCTTCAGGGTTGCACATCGATTACGACCATCAGTCCGCCACCGCCCTTCTCTTCGACGTTGTTGTTGGTCGTATGATGCCCGATATGGCAATGGATCAGCCATTTTCCGGGCCGACGTGCCTGCCAGACGACATCGTAGCGTTGCCCTGGTCCGACGTTGACTGTGTCGGCAAGGAATCGTGCCGACTCCGGGATGGTCTCGCCGTCGCGGGCGACAACTTCGAATGGACCGCCGTGGATGTGCATCGGGTGGATAAACCCATTATTGGTGCCGATGAAGCGCACTTTCAGAGTTTCGCCGACCTTCATCCTGATCGTGTCCGTCGAAGGATAGGCGCGGCCGTTGATGGTGAAATAATTCGGCTGCCCGCCGTCCATCGGCATCGACGGAAAAGTCAGGCCCTCCCGCATCAGCCATTCCTGAAGCTGGATAACATAGTCGTGGTCTGCCGCAATCTCGTCCTGGGGATTGGCGGGATCGATGATGAGTGCGCCGTAGAGTCCGAGCGCCTGCTGGCGATCGACATGGTCATGCGAGTGATAGAAGTAGGTTCCCGATTGGCCTGCCGTAAATTCGTATCGGTAGCTGCCGCCGGGCGGGATCGGCTCCTGCGTGATCTCGGCCGGGCCGTCCATTTCGTTCGGCAGGATCAACCCGTGCCAATGGATGGTCGTACTCTCCGGCAGGCGATTCGTCACATTGATGCGCACCCGGTCGCCTTGCCGGATATGCAGCCGCGGGCCGGGAACCTGCCCGTTGATCGCATAGGCGTCGACTTTCACGTCCGCCAGGATCGCCCAGCGGATGACCGAGGTTTCCAGGTCGAACACCTTTACCCCGTTCTCCATCCTGGCTTCCAGTTCCCGGTCGCCGCGAACTTCCAAGCCATGGCTGGCCGTGATCAGGCGAGGATGCACGGCGGCCATGTCCAGCATCGCTGCAGCCGGCGTGTCGCGGTCCATGATCATGCCGGGCGGCATAATGGCGCCGCCTACGTCTCGCGCGCTGAGGGCGAGGTTCACCCAATTGGCCGGAGCGATCATGCCGAGCGCCAGCGCGAGTACGGACACGCCGCCGAAGGCCGCGAGTTGCGGCACAGTTGCATCCGGTTCCATACCGTCGTGACCGCCATGCGAACCACGCGACCCTCCTCCCCCATCGCCGTGGGAGGAGCCATGGCCGGATCCACGATGGCCAGGCCCGGGATTGCCGCCTGGGTTGGCATGTCTGGGCTTGGCATGTTCATCGAGGCGGGCGTAAGCGTGGTGCCCCACCATCCCGGCTTTCGCGCCGCTATGTGCGTGCTCGCGCCTGCCTTCCCTTGCCTTGTCGAACTCCGGTTCGCGTTCGGTCATCAGCCCGTGCTTCAGTCCACGGGCCACCATCCATACGTTGGCGGGATATGCGGTGACGAATCCAACGATCACGCCGAACGACATCACGCCCCAGAACAGGAGCTCGGTCGGTTCCATGGCCCGCATGTCGCTGCCCATCATCAGGAAGCTCATGATTGGCGCCATGCCCGCCATCATGAAATTCATGCTGATGAATTCCGGCATGAAGCTCTTGCGGACATTCTCCCAGTAGGTGCCGCCCATCATCGATTTCATGAACAGCGACTGGAAGATGAACAGGCCGAATGCGAAACCGGCAACGTACTCGACAACAAGATCGATCCACATCGGCAGCCCGAGAGCGGCGGTGATTGCCGCAGCAAGGATGATGCCGGTGGCGTCTCCGGCGACGCAGTGGATCGTCGAGCCGACGCCTTGCTTCCAGAGCGGTTTGGTGAACGCCTCATGTTCGCCTGGCCGAGGCTCCTTGTCGGCCAGCACGTAGATCAGCAGCCCCAGCGGCCCCATATAAAGCGTGACCAGGATGAAACCCCATTTCATCACCACGGGTTCGGGGTTGTTGCGGAACTGGTCCCACGCAACATAGGCCGTGCTCAGGCCCGCCAGAACGAACCAGACTGCGAGGAAGTAGTCGACGGGCTGTACGAACATTGCAGGATTCCTGTCGATTGTCGTCAATGTCACCTAGTCCGGCATCGGGTGAAGTCGATGCCTTGCCTACTGCCGTTTCTCCCTGAACTTGGCGTGGCAGTTCGTGCAGTTCTGCAGCATCAGATGGAATACGTGTTCGGCTGGGATCTTCGAAGGATCGGAATCGGCCGCGCCGCCAGCCCGTTTTCCGAGCAGGCTGCTGCCCATTGCCATTCCGGGTTTCATCCTCATGGCTTCCGTAATGCCTTCGGGCGCATCGTCAGCCGCATCTGACAGCGCCGCAGCCAGGCTTTCGAGATGACGAGCGACCGCGGCGAATTCTTCTTGGGACTGACCGATATCCGCCTTAGCGGCCGAGGGTTCACCAAGCGAGTCCGCTGGAAATGCGTCTACCATGGCACTTCCGGACCGGCGGCGAATGGTTTCGGTTGCCGCCTTGAAGGCTGCGGCATCGTAGGCCACCTTGCCGGCAAAAATCTCGGAGATGGTCTTGGCGGCGCTCGCCATCGCCTTCATCGACGCTTGGCGCTCGGCGACGACTGGGGCGACGGCTGTCTTCGGGAGCGCCGTCCCGGCGGCGATCCCGGCGATGACAAGGACTGCTGCAATGATGGGGACGCGCCTCACTGAACCGTGCCGCGTCCAGCAAGCCCGTCGATGATCGGGCAATCAGGTCGGTCATCGCCGTTGCAATGGTCGGCCAGATGCCGAAGCATGTCCCGCAGCCCGGCGAGTTCCGCAAGTTTCCGGTCGATTTCGGCGAGCTTGGCTTCCGCTATGGCCTTCACATCCGCGCTTTCGCGCTCCTTGTCGCCGTAGAGCGAAAGGAGCTGGCGGCATTCCTCGACCGAGAAGCCCAGGCTGCGTGATCGCTGCAGGAAGCGCAGGCGATGCACGTCGGCCATCGAATAGTCCCTGTACCCGTTGTCGGCGCGATCAGGCCTGAGAAGACCGATGTCTTCGTAGTATCGGATGGTCTTTGGCGGCAGGCCGGACTGTTCTGCAGCAGTTCCTATGTTCATGGTCTGACCTCAAAGCTTCAAGGAACGAAGTCGCAGCGCGTTTCCGATCACGGAAACGGACGAAAGGCTCATTGCCGCTGCCGCGATCATCGGCGACAGCAGCGTGCCGAAAACCGGGTAGAGAATACCCGCCGCTACCGGCACGCCGAGCGCGTTGTAGACGAAGGCGAAAAACAGGTTCTGCTTGATGTTGCGGATCGTCGCCTGAGCCAAGGCGCGCGCGCGAACGATGCCGTTGAGATCGCCCTTGACCAGCGTGATGCCGGCGCTCTCCACCGCCACGTCGGCGCCAGTCCCCATGGCGATGCCGACATCGGCCGCCGCCAAGGCTGGAGCGTCGTTGACGCCGTCGCCGGCCATCGCGACGCCCGCGCCCTTGGCATGCAACTCGTCGATCAGCGTCTTCTTGCTTTCGGGCAGCATGTCGGCCCGCACCTCGTCGATGCCAAGCTTCGCCGCCACCGCCTTCGCGGTGCGCTCATTGTCGCCTGTCGCGATGATGATCCTGAGCCCGCTGTCATGCAGCGCGCGGATCGCTTCCACCGTCGTCGCCTTGATCGGATCGGCCACGGCGACGAAACCGGCAAGCCTGCCGTCGGCCGCGACGAACATCACCGTCTTGCCGTCGGAACGCAGCGCGTCGGCACGCTCCTTCGCCACCTCCAGGCCGATGCCCAGATCGTCCATCAGCGCCTGATTGCCGAGCGAAACGGCGCGGCCCTTGACCGTTCCCGTGACGCCCTTGCCCGTGACGGCCTCGAAATCCGCTGCGTCTTCGACGGTCGCGCCGCGCTCCCGCGCACCATCGACGATCGCCTCGGCAAGCGGGTGCTCCGAACCCTTCTCGAGGCTGGCGGCAAGGCCGAGAAGTTCGGCCTCGTCAAAGCCATCGAACCCGACGACGTCGGTCAACTTGGGCTTGCCCTCGGTCAGCGTGCCGGTCTTGTCGACGATCAGCGTGTCGACTTTGGAGAAGCGCTCCAGCGCTTCGGCCTCCTTGATCAGCACGCCAGCCTGCGCGCCGCGTCCCGTGGCGGTCATAATCGACATTGGCGTCGCCAACCCAAGCGCGCAGGGACAGGCGATGATCAGCACCGAGACGGCCGAAACGATGGCGAAGACCATGCTCGGCTGAGGCCCATAGATGGCCCAGACGATGAAGGCGACGATGGCGACCAGAACGACAGTAGGCACGAAGTAATAGGAGACGCGGTCGGCAAGTCCCTGGATGGGCGCTCTGCTGCGCTGCGCCTTGGCAACCATTTCGACGATGCGCGACAGCATCGTATCGGCGCCGACCTTTTCGGCGCGCATGACCAGCGTTCCGTTCTTGTTGAGCGTGCCGCCGGTCACAAAGTCGCCTTGCGTCTTCTCGACGGGGACAGGTTCGCCGCTCAGCATCGATTCGTCGACCGAGGAGCGGCCTTCGAGCACCGTGCCGTCGACCGGCACACTGTCGCCGGGCCGCACGCGGAGCCGCTCGCCGGCCTGCACTTCCTCGAGCGGCACATCCGTCTCAGAACCGTCCGCCCCGATCCGCCGTGCCGTCTTCGGCGCCAGGTCGAGCAGTGCGCGGATGGCGGAGCCAGTGCGCTCCCTTGCCTTCAGTTCCAGCACCTGGCCGAGAAAGACCAGCGCGACGATTACTGCGGCTGCCTCGAAATAGACTGGAACCGTGCCACCGTGGCCGCGAAACTGGTGCGGGAAGATATCCGGGAACAACGTCGCCACGACGCTGTAGACATAGGCGGTGCCGACGCCGATCGAGATCAGCGTCCACATGTTCGGACTGCGGTTGACGATCGACTCCCAGCCGCGATGGAAGAAGGGGATCGCCGCCCAGAGCACCACCGGCGTCGCCAGCGCCAACTCGATCCAGACTGCCGGCCGCTCGCCCAGCCAGTCGCGGAACGGCAGGCCGAGCATCGGTCCCATGGTGATCAGAAGCAGCGGGATCGACAGGACGGCACTTACCCAAAAGCGGCGGGTGAAGTCGACGAGTTCCGGATTGGGACCTTCGTCGCCGGTCGGCACGCCCATCGGCTCCAGCGCCATGCCGCAGATCGGGCAGGCGCCGGGCTTGTCGCGGACAATCTCGGGATGCATCGGGCAAGTATATTGCGTGCCCTTCGGCATCGGCTCCGGCGCTGGCTGGCCGCTCAGATATTTCTGAGGATCGGCCTCGAACTTGGCTTTGCACCCGGCGGAGCAGAAGTAAAAACCCTTGCCCTCATGCCGCACGAAATGCTTCGCCGTGGCGCGCTCGACTTTCATCCCGCAAACCGGATCGGTCGCATTCAGAAAGGCTTCTGGCTCCTTCTGGAACTTGGTCCGGCAGCCTTCCGAACAGAAATGATAGCTGTGGCCGCCCAAGGTCGCTGACGGCTTTCCCGCCGCTGGATCGACTGTCATGCCGCACACTGGATCGCGAGTGACGACGATTGAGGCAGCGGCCGGCGCGTGCGAGGAACAGCACGAGCCATGCGATGCGTCGGTGTGGGTGGCATCATCGTGACGGTCGATCATGGGGCACTCCTAAATGGGCAACTCCCCTTCCACCTACGGTTTCCAGTTACTGGAAGGTCAAGTGGCTTTCTGCAAAATGATCGCTTACTTCCGCCGCGATATGGCCAGCGTGTCCCCCTGTGGGCTGCCGCAGGATGAGATGGGCGCCCCTTCACCTGCCGCCAGGGCCTTGGCCACTATGCCGCCGACAAGAAAAATTGGACGATTGGTGTGCGCTTAATCGCCGGCGCTAGGCGGCGGCCCTGACAGGCTCGAAATCTATATCGAGAACCGCCTCGAGCTGCCGGTCCATCAAACGCTCCGGTATGCTCTTTACCAGCAAGTTGCGTAGCGGGACGACAAGCGGGTTCTGCCACTGCGCCACTTTCGCATAGAGGCGCGATTCAGCCGCGACCCTATGTGCCCTGTCGAGACGGCGCTTGTCATACTCGCGGATGGCCCGGTCGGCCGGAAGTCGCCCGAACAACGCAGCAAGAACGGCCGCGTCTTCCATGGCAAGTCCGGCGCCTTGTCCCAGATCGGGCGTCACCGCATGCGCGGCGTCGCCAAGCAAAACCGCTCTTCCGCGCGTGAACGAGGGCATTGGATCGAGATCAAGAATGTCCGTCCAGATCAGCGAGTCCTCCGCGGTCCGATCAAGGACCTCCGGGACTGGCTCGTGAAATCCGGAAAACATCGCCTGCACTTCTGCAAGATCGGCCCGAGCCAGCCTGGGGTCGTCCCGTTGGTCTGCGCCACAGCAGGCAAACCAGTAGACCCTTTCGCCGGGGATCGCGGCCAGACCGATGCGTTTTCCGGCCCCCCAGCTTTCGGTAAGACGCGCCGGGTCCATTCCTTGCAGGAAACCGGGCGCGATCGCGCGCCAGCAAGCGTAGCGAGCGAAATGCTCGCGCGATTGGGGAAACAACGCTCTACGAACCGCGGAGTGAATGCCATCGCAAGCGAGCACCAGCTCGCTTTCCACGATCTCCCCATTCGCAAAGCGCAGGGCGATGTTGTCGCCAACCTGCCGAGCATCCACGCATTCCATTTCGGTGCGGATGATAGAACGTGGTAGTTCCGAAAGAAGGGCCTTGTGGAGATCGCCACGATGCAGCACGGCCATGCTGAGGTGACCATATTTCTGACTGAAGCGCTGAAAATCCGTGGATTGGAGAACTTGTCCCTTGTCGTCGAGAAGATCGAGCCTGTGTATTGGCTGCGCCTCGGCCACAACCGCTTCGTAGAGCCCGAGCGTACGAAGGGCACGAAGCGCATTGGCGCTGAGACTGAGACCCGCACCCAGAGGTTTCAGTTCGCTCGCCTGCTCGTAAATCTCGGTCTCCCATCCGAGGAGGCGCAGGCCCTTGGCAACTGCAAGTCCGGCGATGCCTGCTCCAATGATGACTGCGCGCATGTTCACGCTCCCTTTCGCCTTTGCCACGGGGCAAAACACTTTGCGAGACCAAAGTGTTCCCGAGGAAACAGGCGGCTAACGCCTTCTCCAATTTCACTCGAAGGGAGGTCTGCGGTGTGTCGTACCGACGCCCTGGAGCTCTGACGATCGCGTCCGAGATTCGCGAAACCGTGTTACAGGCGTTAAATAACTTCGCATGGACAGGGATATGAGCCAGACGCAGAGTTCCGTCGGCGCTTCGGCTACGGTGGCATTCATCGATCTTGCGGGCTTTAGCGCCATCGCGGACGTTTATGGATATGCAGCGGCAATCGATGTGCTCGAGATTTTCGAGAGCATGGTCCGCGAGGCGCTTGCTGGCTACGAGCCTCCGATCAAGTGGATCGGGGATGAAGCGATGCTCTCGTTTCCGGAGCCGGAGTTAGCGATCCAGGCGCTTGGAACGCTGTTGCAGGCATGCCGGGAAGAACCGCGCCTTCCGCTCACCCGGTCGGCGCTGAATCATGGACCGGTCATCCGCAGGGCAGGTGATCT
Source organism: Mesorhizobium sp. WSM4829 (assembly GCF_055811475.1). NCBI lineage: Bacteria > Pseudomonadati > Pseudomonadota > Alphaproteobacteria > Hyphomicrobiales > Phyllobacteriaceae > Mesorhizobium > Mesorhizobium sp. WSM4829. The sequence goes on from NZ_JBVVQJ010000016.1 coordinate 77,441, forward strand.
GTTTGGATCGACCGTCAACATAGCGGCACGTATTGCTGCGCTTGCGTCCCCCGGTCAATTGCTTGCGACTCAACCCATTGCCGACGCCGCTGCCGCCAAAGGCATCTTAGTGCGGGATCTCGGAGAGGTGGCGCTGCGGTCGGTAGCTGATGAAATCCCTCTTTACGAGATCGAACTTGCTCCGTCGCCTGACCCGGCCTGGATCGATCCAGTGTGCAAGATGCATGCTCCTTATGCATCCTATCGACGGGCCGCCCCAGAAGGGCCATGGTTTTGTTCGCCGCGTTGTGAAGAGGCATATCGGAAGTCGCCGCAGACCTATCCACTGGCTCGGTGACGCGGCTGCCCTGGCGGCCCCTTCTCAGTCTATGACATATGCCACGGTGCCGAAATCGCCGCAGCATGATCGGCCGCCACGAGTGGCACATTACGACAGCCGCTCCGATCGCGCTTTCACATCATTGCTCAGCTGCCGCACGATGTTGGCGGTCTCGCGGATATCGGCTTCGCTGAGAGCGACGCCCATGGTCGGGGCGATCGCCAGGAGCCGGGTATTCATCTCGCGGTAGCCCGCGTCGCCTTTGCGCGTCAGCCGGACGAGCTTGGAGCGCCGGTGCCTCGGATTCTCGATGAATTCCACGAGCCCCTCGGCCGCAAGCTGATCCGCCAGCCGCTGCATGCGCTGACGGCCGGTGGGCCGCATCTGGGCGATCTGCGGTACGGTAAGCGGACCAAGCAGCGCGAGGCTTCGCATGAAGCCGAGCACCGCCGCACCAACTGGTGATGAGCCCTGTCTTCTGGCCGAGAGCTCGTATTCTGAAGAAGCACTGCTCGGCTGCGGCAGGGATAGGCTCATTTGAGCGGCTCGATTTTCAATCGGCGCGTGGCCTGGTCGCGCCGCGCCACAGCATCCGCCCAGCGCGCCGCAGCGCCGCAGAGACAGGTTCCGACGGGTCGCTCGGGTGGTTCAGGGTCAAACACTGGTTGAGCCATATACCCTCGATCAGACTTGCGGTCGCGCTCGCCAGGTCCAGAACCGTCATCCCCTCCCCCATCGCCGAGTCAAAATGATCGAGGGCGTCAGCGAAGACGTCCTTGAGTTGAGCTACCCATTGGCGGTATTCTGCAAGACCCGTTCGGGATATCTCCTCGCTCCATAGCCCATATGGTACGGTGCTCAGCCATAGCGCCCACAAGAAAGCATAGTTTACGGTTGGCTCCGCGCCGTGCTGCGGACCGCGGTCCGACTGGCCGGAAAAGAACGCGTCAACCCATTCGTCAGCAGTGTCGAAGTCATCCGGCGATGGATACTCGATCTGCTCGATCCAGGCGATCGCACTGAGCGCCAACGCCATCGTCTCCGTCTGATAGGCGGCCTGACTGCCAAACAGATTGGTAACAGCGCCGCGCGTCTTGCCATCGTGCGCGGCGGCCGCACTGGCATCAAGTCGCGCAAATGGTCCGATCGCGATCGCGCGATCGTCCAGCTTTGCGGAATCGTCCTGGATTTGCTTCAGAACGACGAGTTCACCGATTTCGACGTATCGTTTGCGCGCATCTGCCTTTGACAGCGGCGAGCGTCCGTTGATCACTTCCACGATATCCATTCTTGCCCCTTCGATACGTGCGTACGGTACGTACTCTTAGCTTGACAGGCGGAACGTTGGCAAGCATAGTGTAGATACATACCGTACGTATTAGCAAAGAATGCGATAGCTGTGGCCGAGGACGGCAGCAAGCAATGGGAGACGGCGCGCAATCGCGTCGTCGGCGCCGGTGGCTGATCTCGCCGAAACGTTCCGCTCGGCCACGCGGATCAAGAAGTGGTCGGCGACGATCGTCGCGAATGCGGTTTCGACCTACGCGCTCGACACGGTTGCCACTGCTGCGGGGGTGTTGCTCGTAGCGTCCGGCCAGCTTTCTGGCATAGGCATCCACGCCGCCGCCATCGTGCTGGGCGCCTCATGCGTACTTTGGGCGTGCGGCCTTTCGTCCAGCCTGGCTGCGAACTGGCGGCTGCTGGAAATGACAGGAACCAGCAGCAGTATTCTATCCAAGTTGGCCTATGATCTCACAGGACGCAGAACCATGCGCGTCGGAATTCGCCGGTTTCTGAGCGCAGCAGGATACGTCGTCTTCGAACTTGCCAAGGAAACGCCCTACTACTCCGGCGCTTTCGGTCTCGCCCTCGCTAGCGACGCTGTTTCCGGAGAAGAGGCACTGGTTTTCCTGGCCGGCGCCAATGCCGGTGCGGCGGCTTATGAATACGGGCTCGGCTGGTCGACCCGCGTGCTTCTTCAAAAGGCAGTACCCTACACGTCGTTCGAAAATGCATGGTCCCCAGCGGAATACCTCGCCGACTATTACAGTGCTGTCGAAGTCGACGAGCAACATACGATCGCCTTTTTTGCTGAGGCCGCGCAACGGATACCAGTCGGTGAATCGGTGCTCGTTTTCGGTGTCGGTCCGACGCTTCACCACGTCTTCCCGATTACGACGCAGGTCTCCGAAATTCATCTCGGAGACTATCTTCGATGCAATCTCGACGAAATCTCCCGCTGGGTCGAACAAGACGAAGGTGCGCACGACTGGAAGCCTTTCGTCAGCTACACTCTTCAATGCGAGGGCATGGCGGATCCCACCTGGGAAGATATTCTTGATCGTGAACGCCTTACGCGCAACAGGATCACAACCCTGCTGGAGGTCGATATTCGTAACGATAGGCCGCTGGCGGATGCGCAACGGCTCTATACGACCGTTCTGAGCGCCTACTGCGCAGATTCGGCCACGGCCGATCTCGAAGAGTGGCAACTATACATGAGGCGGATCATTGAATTGGTGCGGCCTGGCGGCACGCTTCTTGTTGCCGCTCTCGGCAAGACGCACAGCTATCTCGTGGGCGGCAGGGCGTTCCCAAGCCCCATGCTCGATGCGGTCGACATGGAAAGTATCTACGGGACTGTTTTCCGGAAGGGGCATTGACGATCAGAACTGTGCATGTGCCGGAATGCGCTCAACACGGCTATTCAAGCATCATTCTCGTGGCCGGCCATCGTCGAAAACCGACGGCGACAAATGATGCTGCTTGCTCATCGACCGGCGGGCAGGTCCGCTCTGGACGAAAGTCTCCGTAATTGCCGGACAGGGCGGCGGGTGGAGACCGAGAATGGGTTCCATCGGCGTTCTCTGCTGCTTGACTCTCAGCCTTTTTCGCGGCAGGCTTCGATCAATAGGTCAGACCAATTTACCGATCCGGGATCAGCCAGATGATTCCGTTGAAGTAGAACTGGGTAACAATGCCGATCCAGGCCGTTGAACCGCGTCGACTTTACCGACAGATCGCCGATCAGCTCAGGCAGTTGATCGACGCGGGCGAATTCGCAGTCGGCGATCGGCTGCCGACCGAGCGCGAGCTGGCCGATCAGCTTGGCATCTCCCGCCCGACCGTCCGTGAAGCGCTGATCGCGCTCGAGGTCGAGGGGCGCATACGCATTCGCGTCGGCTCGGGCATCTACGTCACCGAACCGCCGCGTGCCGAAATTTTGACGGCGGAAATGGATGAAGGCCCGTTCGAGCTGTTGCGGGCACGCGAGTTCATCGAAGGCGCGATCGCCGCCGAAGCCGCCCTCCATGCTCGGCCGATCGACATCGAACATATGGACGACGTGCTGCGCCGCATGGAGGACATACCTCGCCCGACCAAAATGACGATCGCGCTCGACCGCGAGTTCCATACGATGGTGGCGGGCATTCTCGGAAACGCCGTTCTGGTGCGCTGCATCGGCGAGCTCTTCGATCAGCGCATGAACCCATATTTCGAACGCCTGTCGAGCTATTTCGAGAACAGGGAGTCCTGGCGGGCCGCCGCGGAGGAGCATCGCGCGGTGCGCGACGCGATCGCGGCGCGCGACCCTGAACGGGCCAAAGCCGCCATGCAAGAACATCTGCGTCAGTCGCAACTGAGATTCTCACGCAATTTCGGTGAGAAATCCGCGGCCAAGGAGGCCGCGGGATAGGAGTCAGCCGACCGGGAGCATCCTGTCGGCACCGTCAATCCATTCACAGGGAGGAATATGATGTTGAGGAAATACGCCGTTCTGCTCGGCACGATCGCCGCAATCGCTCTGCCCATGGCTTCGGCCTCTGCGCAAACCGCGCTGAAATGGGCCCATGTCTACGAAACGTCCGAACCCTTCCACACCGAGTCGGTGTGGGCGGCAGAAGAGATCAAGAAGCGAACCGACGGCCGCTATACGATCGACGTCTTCCCGGCTTCGCAACTCGGCAAGGAAGCCGACATCAACCAGGGGCTGACCCTCGGCACGGTCGACATCATCATCTCCGGATCGAGCTTCGCCGCCCGCGAATACCCGCCGATCGGCGTGACCTACTTCCCGTTCACTTTCCGCGACGCCGATCACCTGCTCGCTTACACCAAGAGCGACAAATACAAGGAGTTGACCGCCGGCTTCGAAGAGGCCTCCGGCCATCACATCACCGCGACCACCTACTACGGCACGCGTCACACGACCTCCAACCGGCCCATCGAGAAATGCGCCGACATGCAGGGCCTGAAGATCCGCGTGCCTGATGTGCCGGCCTATCTCGCCATGCCGCGCGCCTGCGGCGCCAACACCGCGCCGATCGCCTTCGCCGAGGTCTATCTCGCCTTGCAGCAGGGCACGGTGGAAGCGCAGGAAAATCCACTGACGACGATCGACGCCAAGAAGTTCTACGAAGTGCAAAAGCACATTATCCTGACCGGGCACATCGTCGATCATCTCAACACGATCGTGTCGCAATCGCGCTGGTCGCAATTGTCGGACGAGGACAAGGCGATCTTCACCGAGGTGATGCAGGAAGCCGCCGCGCGAGCGACAAAGATCATCGTCGATCGCGAGAAGGCCCTGGTTGAAACCTTCAAGGAGCGCGGTCTCACCGTCACCGAAGTCGATCGCGCCGATTTCGAAAAGAACGTGATGGAGAAGGTGACGTTCGACGAGTTCGGCTACCGCAAGGAGGATTGGGAGGCGATCCGCGCCGTCAAGTAACCCGCATCGATCCGGGCCCGGCGCGACAAGCGCGTCGGGTCTGTCGAGCCCGCTGTCCAACAGTGCCCGGAGCTTGCCGATGACCCAAGAGGTCCACACCCAGGTTACCCCAGAAGAACTGGCGCATGCCTTCGAGGAAGAAGCGCCGCCCATCGATCTGTCGCGATACGCGGTGGAGGACTGGGTCACGCTCGCCGTGTTCTGGGGCATGTCGTTCTGCGTGTTCCTGCAGTTCTTCACGCGCTACGTCATGAACAACAGTTTTGCCTGGACCGAGGAGATCGCCATCAACTGCCTCGTCGTCGTGGTCTTCCTGGGCTCGGTGATGTGCACGCGCACCACGCGCCACATCCATGTCGACGTGCTCTATCACTATCTCCCCGCTGGGGCGGGGCGCTACCTGGCGCTCGCGGTCAATGTGATTACCATTTGCTTCTTCGCCTACATGTCCTGGCTCCTCTGGCGCTATGTCGGGATCGTCCACCGCGAGCGGATGGTCACCATCAACCTGCCGCGCAACGTCGTCTTCTACGCCGTCTTCGCCGGTTTCGTGCTGATGATGCTGCGCGCCATCCAGGTCTTCATCGGCAACATTCGCCGTGGCTACTCGGCGCTGGAGCGCCCCGCCGCGTTCGACGGATTGGGGGAATAGGCCATGCTGCTTCTGATCGGAGCCTTTCTCGTCCTGATGCTGGTCGGCGTGCCTGTCGCTGCGTCGATGGCGGTGTCGTCGCTGCTCTATCTCGTCTTCTATGGCGTGGCGCCCGACATCATCGCCGCGCAGCGCATGATCGCCGGTGTCGAGAGCTTTCCGCTGCTTGCCGTGCCGTTCTTCATATTCGCCGGCAATCTCATGAACATCGCCGGTGTCACCGGGCGGATCTATTCCTTCGCGCTGGCGCTTGTCGGCTGGATGAAGGGCGGCCTCGCGCAGGTGAACATCATCGGATCGGTGGTCTTCGCCGGCATGTCGGGCGCAGCCCTTGCCGATGCCGCCGGCATCGGCACCATCGAGATCAAGGCGATGAAGGACCACGGCTATCCCGTGGAGGCGGCGGTCGGCGTCACCGCCGCCTCCTCGACGCTCGGCCCGATCTTCCCGCCGTCGCTGCCCTTCGTCATCTACGGCATGATGGCCAACGTCTCGATCGGGGCGCTGTTCATGGCCGGCATCCTGCCCGGCGTCGTCATGACAGCGCTGATGATGGTGACGGTCGCGATCTTCGCCCACCGCCGGGGCTGGGGTTCGGACACGCCGTTCAAATTGAACCGGCTCGCCGCCGCCTCGATCGAGGTCGCCGTCGTGTGCTGCTTTCCGCTGGCGGTTTATGTCCTTGTCCAGATGGGACTGTCGCTCAACATTGCTGTTGGCATCGTGCTCGTCATCCTGATCGCCTGCGACTGGTATTTCGACTTTTCCGCCGTCATGGCGCTGATGACACCGATCATCCTGATCGGCGGCATGACCATGGGCTGGTTCACCCCGACCGAAGCGGCCATGGCCGCCGTCATCTGGTCGTTGTTTCTCGGGCTCGTGCGCTATCGGACGATGACACTCGCAGCCCTCGCCAAGGCCAGTTTCGACACGATCGAGACGACCGCGTCGGTCCTCTTCATCGTCACCGCGGCATCGATCTTCGCCTGGTTGCTCACGGTCAGCCAGGCGGCGCAGCTGTTCTCGGTCTTCATCACATCGCTGACCGAAAACAAATGGGTGTTCCTGATCCTGGTCAACATCCTGATGCTGGTCGTCGGCTGTTTTCTCGACACGATCGCCGCCATCACGATCCTTGTGCCGATCCTCCTGCCGATCGTGGTTCTCTACGGCATCGATCCGGTGCATTTCGGTCTGATCATGACGCTCAACCTGATGATCGGTCTGCTCCATCCGCCGCTCGGCATGGTGCTGTTCGTCCTCTCGCGGGTCGCAAAACTGTCGGTCGAGCGTACGACCATGGCAATTCTGCCCTGGCTCGTGCCGCTGATCGTCGCGCTGATCCTGATCACCTTCGTCCCCGCCATCACGCTGTGGCTGCCGACGCAAATGGGGCTGATCCGTTGATCGACAGTGCAATCGCAGCGACGCTGTTTGGCCCCGAGGATCTGCGCGTCGTCGAGCATCCGCTCGGCCCCCTCGCGCCCGGAATGGTGCGCGTGCGCTTCGGCGCCGGCGGCATCTGCGGTTCCGACCTGCACTATTTCCGCCACGCGCGGACCGGCGATTTTGTCGTCACATCGCCGCTCGTGCTCGGCCACGAGGTCGCCGGCGAGATCGTCGAAATCAACGCGGACGCGCCCGGACTCGCCGTCGGTGATCGCGTGGCGGTCAACCCGTCGCGCTGGTGCGGACAATGCCCCCGATGCGCAGAGGGCCGCGCCAATCTCTGTGAAAACATCTATTTCATGGGCTCGGCGTCGAAAACGCCGCACATGCAAGGCGGTTTTGCCAGCCTGTTCGACGCCACGCCGGCGCAATGTGTCAACGTTCCGCATGCTGTCGCCTACCAGGCGGCGGCACTCGCCGAACCGCTCGCTGTCAGCCTGCATGCTGTGGCGCGCGCCGGCGACATCGCCGGCCGCAACGTCATCCTGATCGGTGCCGGCCCCATCGGGCTCCTGACCATGCTCGCCGCCAGGCTCAAGGGTTGTGGCGAGCTCACCGTCGCCGACATAGCCAAGGCGCCGCTCGCCTTCGCCAGCAAACTTGGAGCAAACAGGACGATCGACCTGTCCGGCGGCGACGACGAACTCAAGGCGCTCGCGGCCGACAAGGCGATCGATGTCGCGTTCGAGATTTCAGGCACCGCCGCGGGTCTCGCAGCGGCGATCGCCAGCGTCCGGCGCGGCGGCACGGTCGTTCAGGTCGGCAATCTGCCGGGTGGTCAGATCCCGGTGGCCGCCAATGCGGTGATGGCCAAGGAAATCAATCTAAACGGCACGTTTCGTTTCGGCGCAGAATTCAACGAGGCGGTCGACCTCATCGTCAGCGGGGATATCGATGTCCTGAAGCTGGTGACCGCCGAACGCCCCCTCGCCTCGGCCCGCGATGCGTTTGCCTTGGCCGCCGACCGCTCGCAGAGCGTCAAGGTGGTGCTGACCGCCGACTGAGGCGCTTTTTTCCCGGCGCCTCCCCACCATCTGTTGTCAACCGCTCCAGCCTCAGCGCGCCGGCCCGGTTTCCTTCCTGTCGGACTGCTTGCGCGCCCGCGCAAACTGCAGCCCGGCGACGCCGGCCGTCGCAGCGAGCGCCAGGCCGATCGGAATGAGGCTCGAGGGCTGGTCGGCCTTTCTGAGCACCGCCACCACGTCATACCCGACATCCAGCCCGATGCGCTTGGCGTAGGATCCGAAATCGACATTGCTGATCATCAGCGCGTCGCCCGCTTGCGTGATGGTAAGGCCGATGCCGCGCAGCCGCTCCAGCGGCTCGCCCGGATCGCCGAGCGGCACATTGACGGTCTTGCGAACATCTTCGCCCATGAGGTCGACACCCTCGACGACGAAATTGATGCGGCCATCGGCCGGCGTCTGCGCCACCGCCGACAGGAACTCGCTCGCCGGCAGTTCCTCGTAAGGCGGCGACACCTGGTTAAGCCACCAGTCCGGCCGAAACAGCGTGAAGCAGATGAGCAGCAGCGCCGCACTTTCCCAAAGCCGGCTTCTGGTCACGAACCAATTCATCGTCGCGGCTGAAAACAGCAGGATGGCGATCAACGAGACCGTCGCCACCCAGATCGTCTGCGGCCAGGTGTCGACTCCGATCAGCAGCATCGCCGGATTGAAGATGAAAACAAACGGCAGGATCGCAGTGCGCAGCGAATAGAGCGCGCCCTGGAAACCGGTGGCGATCGGATCCTCCTTGGAAATCGCCGCCGCCGCGAAGGCGGCCAGCCCGACGGGCGGGGTGATGTCGGCCATGATGCCGAAGTAGAAGACGAACAGGTGGACCGCGATCAGCGGGATTGGCAGTCCGGCCTGGGCGCCGAGGTCGACCACGACCGGGGCCATCAGCGTGGCGACCAGAATGTAGTTTGCGGTGGTCGGGATGCCCATGCCGAGCACAAGGCTGATCGCGGCGATCAGGATCAGCATCAGGATGACATTGCCGCCGGAGATGAACTCGACGAGTTCCGTCATCATCAGGCCGAGACCGGTCAGCGTGATCGTGCCGACGACGATGCCGGCGGTGGCCGTGGCGATACCGATGCCGATCATGTTGCGGGCGCCGAGCGCCAGTCCGTCGATCAGATCGTCCCGGGCAGCCCGCACCGAGGCGGCGAGATTTTCTTGACGGAACAGCGCCATCAGCGGCTTGCGGGTGGCGACGATACCGAGGATTGAAACGGTCGCCCAGAACGCCGAAAGGCCGGGCGACATCTGCTCGACCATCAGGCACCACAGAAGCACCGCGATCGGGATGAGGAAATCGAGCCCGGTGCGCGTAACGTCCCAGGCGCGCGGCAGTTCGAGGATTGGCGCGTTCGGATCGTCGAGCGCGAGGTCCGGATAGCGCGAGGAATACCAGACCGAGGCGAGGTAGAGAGCGACGCCGGCGAGCGCGAGCAGCGGCGGCGCGGCCCCTCCGAAGACAGCCTGGATAGCAACGATGCCGTAATAGACGATACAGACGGCGAGAACGCTGCCCGACAGTCCCAGTCCCATCCGCAGCATCCGTTCTCTTGCCGGCGTCGGACGCTGCGGGATCGTCTTCAGGCCCGTCTTAATCGCTTCGAGATGAACCATGTAGAGCAGCGCGATATAGGAGAAGACCGCCGGCAGCAGCGCGTGCTTGACGATCTCCGCATAGGGAATGCCGACATATTCGACCATCAGGAAGGCGGCCGCGCCCATCACCGGCGGCATGATCTGGCCGTTGATCGAAGCTGAAGCCTCGATGGCGCCCGCTTTGACGCCGGAAAGGCCGGTGCGCTTCATCAGCGGGATGGTGAAGATGCCGCCTGAAACCACGTTGGAGACGGACGAGCCGGACACAACGCCGTTGAGGGCCGACGAGACCACGGCGACTTTCGCCGGGCCGCCGCGCAGATGGCCGAGCAGCGCAATGGAGATCTGCATCATCCAGTTGCCGGCGCCTGCCTTTTCCAGAAGCGTGCCGAACAGGACGAACAGAAAGACGAAGCTCGTGGACACGCCAAGGGCAATGCCGAAGACGCCTTCGGTTGTCAGCCATTGATGGTTGAGAAACTTGGTCAGCGACGCGCCGCGATGCTGAATCACGTCCGGCATATACTGGCCGGCAAAGGTGTAGAAGATGAAGGTACAGGCCACGACCACCATCGGCAGGCCGAGCGCACGGCGCGTCGCCTCGAGCAGCAACAGGATGCCAACGGTGCCGGTCACCAGATCGAGCGTGGTCGGCTGGCCCGGCCGTCCGGAAAGCACGACGTAAAAGAGAAAGAGGTAGGCGCCGGCAAATCCGCCGGCCACGGCCAGCACCCAGTCGAGCAGCGGCACGCGATCGCGGGGCGAGGATCTTAGCGCCGGATAGGCGAGGAAGGTCAAGAACAGCGCAAAGCCAAGATGGATGGCGCGCGCTTCCGTGTCATTGAGGATGCCGAAACCGAACACGAACGGCAAAGGCGAAGCGTACCAGAGCTGGAAAAGCGACCACGCGACTGCAACCCACAGCAGGACTCGCCCGACCGTGCCAGCCGGATGCCGGCCACCCGTGTCGGCCTCCGCGACAAGTTGTTCGAGCTCTTCGAGATCGACGCCGGCCGGTTGTGCCTTCACTTCGCTCATGACGTCGTCTCCTGTTGCGGATGGCCCCGGCGGATCAGATGGACCCGCCGGACCGTCGTCAGGTCACGAAGCCTACTTCAACCAGCCCTTCTCCTTGAAGTATTTTTCAGCGCCCGGATGCAGCGGCGCCGAATTTCCTTCCGCAACCATCTTGGCGGGATCGAGATTGGCGAAGGCCGGATGCAGCGACTTGAACTCGTCGAAGTTCTCGAACACCGCCCTGGTCAGCTGGTAGACGCTCTCATCGGGAACCTTGGCCGAAGTGACCAGCGTGGCGAGCACGCCGAAAGTCTCGGTATCGTTGGGATTGTTGGCGTAGAGCCCGCCCGGGATCACCGCCTTGGCGTAGTAGGGATTTTCTGCGACCAGCTTGTCCACGACTTCTCCAGTCAGCGGCACCAGCTTGGCGCCGCAGGTTGTCGTCGGATCCTGGATGTTGGCTGAAGGATGGCCGACGCCGTAGAAGAACCCGTCGATCTTGCCGTCGCAGAGCGCCGGCCCGTGCTCGTCGGCCTTCAGCTCCGATGCGAGCGAAAAGTCGGCCAACGTCCAGCCCATCGCACCGAGCAGACGCTCCATGGAAGCGCGCGTCCCGGAACCGGGATTGCCGACGTTGAAACGCTTGCCCTTGAAATCCTCGAACTTCGTCACGCCGGCATTGGGATGCGCCAGCACCGTGAACGGCTCCGGATGGATCGAGAAGACCGCGCGCAGGTCGGTATGGGCGCCACCGTCCTTGAACGATTCCAGCCCCTTGTAGGCGTTGTACTGGACGTCGGACTGGGCCATGCCGAAGTCGAGTTCGCCTTCCTTGATCGTGTTCACATTGAATGCCGATCCGCCGGTCGATTCGACCGAGCAGCGGATGCCGTGTGTCTTGCGATCCTTGTTGAGCAGCCGGCAGATAGCGCCGCCGGCGGCATAATAGACGCCGGTGACGCCACCGGTCCCGATGGTAACGAAATTCTGCTGCGCCATTGCGCTGGCCGAAAACAGCAGCGCCGCCGACAAGGCGGCAATCTGCGCTCCGAGGCGTGCAGTCCGGGCATGTTTCATCTGGTTCTCCCTTGGTACTTTGCGTGCCGTCGCGGCCGTCCGGTGTTTTGGTGTCAAGGCACGTCGATGCATGCTACGATTGTTGCGCTTTATCAATCAAGGGAAATGCTTGTTACAATGGACGGTCGGGAGATGGGTTTCGACGCGCTTTTGGCGCGCATACTGACCGAACTCCCCGAATTGAGCTCGGAGCTGCGCAAGGCGGCGCGCTTCCTGGTCGATCATCCCGACGAGGTGGCGCTGGTGTCCATGCGGGTGCTGGCCTCGCGATCAGAGGTGACACCGACGACCTTCGTGCGACTGGCGCGGCGACTGGGCTTTGGCGATTGGGCGGCGCTGCGCAAGCCGTTCGAGGACCGGCTGCGCTCCGGCAAGGCGCCTTTCGCGGCAAGGGCCGATGCGCTTGTCAGGCGCAGGTCGGAGGCGATCTTCGCCGAATCGCTGAGGACGACGGTGGCCAATCTGGCGGCGGCCGAAGCGGTCAACGGCAGCGAAGAAATCGCAAAAGCCTGCGCGATACTGGAGAAGGCTCAGCGCATACGTGTCGCCGGGTTCCGAAGCTGCCGCGCGCCCGCCCACGCACTTGTCTATCTCTGCCGGATGTTTCGGCGCGAGATCACGCTGCTCGGCGGCGACGGCGGTGCGATCGAGGCGGAACTGGCAGCGCTTGGAAAGAAGGAAGCGGTCGTCGCGATCGGCTTTTCGCCCTATTCGCGTGAACTCGGGCCCGTGGTGGAGGCTGCGCAACGACACAGCGTTCCGATTGTCGCGATCGTCGACAGCATGGCTGCTCCGATCGCGCGGCATGCGCAGGTTGTCTTGCGATTCTCTACCGACAGCCCGTCCTTCTTCCCGTCGGTAGCCGCAGCCATGGCTATCGTGGAAGCGCTGGCCGCAACGATGCTGGCGCGCAGCGGGCCGGCAGCCGCGGCTCGTGTCAGGGAGACGGAATTGGAGTTACAGGCGTTCGGGGCCTATCTGCCGGAATGAAGAGCGCTGGCGCTATGCCACTGCAGCGTCTATCGCGTCGCCGAGCCGTTCAACAACCGCGTCGATTGCCGCGGCGTCTATGATGAAGGGCGGCGCCAGCAAGACATGATCGCCGCGCACGCCGTCGATCGTGCCCCCTGCGGGATAGACCAGCAGGCCGCGCGCCATCGCCTCGCGCTTGATCTTCGCATTGAGCTTCCGCTTCGGTTCGAAGGGCGCCTTGGTCGAGCGATCCTCGACGAGCTCTACACCCATGAAAAGGCCACGGCCGCGAATGTCGCCGATATGGGCATGGTTGCCGAGCCGTTCGACCAGTCGCCGCGAAAGATGCGCTCCCATCGCCCGGACATTGGCAAGCAGATCGTCGCGAGCGATCACCTCCTGGACGGCGAGCGCCGCCGCGCAGGCCATCGGATGGCACATATAGGTGTGGCCGTGCTGGAAGAAGCCGGAGCCTTCGGCGAAAGCGTCGAAGATGCGGCGCGAAAGCAGCACCGCACCGATGGGCTGGTAGCCGCCGCCGAGGCCTTTGGCGATCGTCATCAGGTCGGGCGCAACGCCGTCCCGCTCGCAGGCGTGCAGCGTCCCGGTGCGGCCCATGCCGCACATCACCTCATCGAGGATGAGGAGCACACCGTAGCGGTCGCAGATTTCGCGAACGCGCCTGAAATAGCCGGGAACCGCGGGCACAGCTCCTGCTGTCGCGCCAACCACAGGTTCCGCGACGAAGGCCATGACAGTGTCCGGACCGAGTTCGAGAATTTTATCCTCGAGCGCCTGGGCGGCGCGCAGTCCGTAGGCCGCCTCGCTCTCACCGGCTTTCTGGTAGCGGTAGGCATAGCATGGGTCGATGTGATGCGTGTCGATCAGCAAAGGGCGGAATTGGGCGCGGCGCCACTCATTGCCCCCGGCAGCGAGAGCGCCGAGCGTGTTGCCGTGATAGCTCTGGCGGCGGGCGATGACGTTTCGCCGTTCTGGCCTGCCGGTCTCGACGAAAAACTGCCGTGCCATCTTGAGCGCCGCCTCCACCGCTTCGGAGCCGCCGGACACGAAGTAGGCGTGGCTGATACCTTGTGGCGCGCCGGCGACGAGCTTGTCGGCCAATGTCTCGGCCGGCTCGTTGGTGAAGAAGCTGGTGTGGGCATAGGCGAGCTTGTCGGCCTGCGCATGGAGCGCGGCTGTCACCTCGGGATGGCCGTGGCCGAGGCAGGAAACCGCCGCACCGCCTGACGCGTCGATATAGGCACGGCCATCGCGGTCGAACAGTTCGATGCCCTTGCCGCCCGCCGCGACGGGCAGGCTCGCATGGATCTGGCGGTGCAGGATGTGTGTCATGCCTTCCCCGATTGACGATGGCGCGATTTGCAGCGAACCTATCATGCAACATATGTTACACACTGCGCAATGCTGAAACAATTGGACTGAGCCTATGACCGTCGACAGGGACGCGACCGGCCCCGGACTTATCGCACCGACGGCAATCGCCGTTGCGCCGAATGGTGGACGGCGTGGCAAGCAAGACCACCCTGCCCTGCCGATCGGCCCCTGGGAATTGGCCCGGACTGCCGCCGCCTGCCTCGAGGCGGGCGCCGCCATGGTCCATACCCATGTCCGCGACCGCGACGGCGGCCATTTGCTTGACGCGCACGCCTATCGCGAGACGACGAAAGCGATACGTGATGCGGTGGGCGAGCGGCTGATCATCCAGATCACCAGCGAAGCGGTCGGCCGCTACCAGCCGGCCGAGCAGATGGCGGTGGTGCGCGCCGCCCGCCCTGAGGCGGTTTCGCTGGCGCTGCGCGAACTGGTGCCGGACGCTGCCCATGAGACCGATTTCGCGCAGTTCCTGGCGTGGTTGAAGAGCGAGCGGATCGCCCCTCAGATCATCCTTTACACGCCCGAAGAGGCGTCGACCCTGGCCGCCATGCAGCAGCGCGGGCTGGTGCCTTTCAACGACATCCCGGTGCTCTATGTGCTCGGCCGCTACACGCCGGGACAGGTTTCGCGGCCGGCCGATCTGCTGCCCTTCCTTGCGCAGGACCGCCCGCGCTTCGCGCACTGGATGGTCTGCGCCTTCGGTCGGCAGGAAACCGCTTGCGTTACGGCCGGTGCGCTGCTGGGCGGTCATGCCCGCGTCGGCTTCGAGAACAATTTTACCCTGGCCGACGGCACGACTGCCAAGGACAATGCCGCGCTCGTGACAGCGACCAAAGGCGCTCTGACTGCTTGCGGCGTCAGGATCGCCCAAGCCAACGACCTGCGCGCCGCTTGGTCGATCCAGGGCTAACCCTCGGCCCACACGCCTCTTCGGTCCGTCACATTTGTCGAAAATCTCTCTGCTACGCTGCAACCGAACTTTTTGGCTGACGTTAAGGTTGCAACGGGCGCTGGGGAGGCCTTTATGCAGACGTACCTCGTCGAACAAATGGAGGGCGATGACGTGATTACGGTGCGTGTCATCAACGCGCCGAGCCCCTTCAAAGCCGCCGCCATGTCGACAGATCGACATGTTACGCTGCGAAGGTGGGAAAAGGATTGGATCCGAGTAACCGACGAGAACCGGGGACACATCTTTGCATACAGCTTTGTCTCGGACGCAAACCCGGACAACAACGGGCTTGTAATAGCACCGAATAAATCAAGAAAAGCCCAAAAAGCTGATCAGGGACGCGAGTAAGCGCCACCTTTTTTGCTTTTTGCTGGAGCGCGCCAGAAGCGTGAACACCGCGAATTGAGCCAGCCGTTGCGGCATGGCTGACGCTCACGGCGTAGTATGTCCCACAACCACCCTTCCCTCGCCGGCTTCGTTCGTGACCGCCCGGATCCCCTCGAAGGACTTGGAGCGCTCCAGCAGACGCATGACCTGCCGGTCCTGGCCGAGACCGACCTCGAAGAGCAGGATGCCTCCGCGCCGCAAGTAGCGCGGCGCGTCCTTGATCACCCGCATATGGATGCTCAGGCCGTAGGGGCCGGCTGCAAACGCTTCACGCGGCTCGAACTCGGTCAGATGCGCGCGGTCGCCCTCGAGCCGCTTTTCCGAAATGTATGGTGGGTTGCAGACGATCACGTCGATCGTGCTGTCGAGTTGCAAGCCCGAGAAAGCACTGAACAAGTCACCCCTCAGCACCGACACGCGATCTGCCATGTCGTGATGGGCGACGTTGCGGCGCGCGACCTCGACGCATCCATCGGTGAGATCGCTCGCCCAGACCTGCGCGGCAGGGGCGTAATGCGCAATGGCGCAGGCCAGATTGCCGGCCCCGCAGCACATGTCGACAACCCGCGGCGCCGACAGGTTCATCCGCCGCAGAACATCAAGTGCTGTCGTACCGAGCAACTCCGTCTCCGGCCGGGGAACGAGCGCACCGGGCGCGATGAGCAACTCCAGCCCCATGAAGATGGTGCGGCCTCTGCGGTAGGCTTCGGCGACACTGATCTCTTCGCTCACGACAACTCCCTCCCTGTCTTGCCGATCGCAGTGCCCGACAATTGAGTGGAAGTTAAATCACTAAGTTCCCGATCGGCAATCGAAAAACACGCCTCGCCATGGGCATTGGCGATCGCGAGCCATCGGCATCGTCTCAAGGCGTTGGCAATGGTTCTGGAGGATAGGAACGGAAGATTCGACGTGTTCAGCGGTTCTCGTTGACAGGGTTCAAAAAAAGAGGAGCCTTACCTGCCTTTTAGGATTATATTAGCAAGCTGGGCTTGCGGTGTTGGGGCACCGCTGGCGTTGACTGGATGAATTGACGAGTGATTGGCCACGACTCCAAAGGCCGGTGACCGTTCAATCCATGCAGGTTTCGTTGGGGTAGTTCAATGTATCGAATCGTCATCGCCGACGATCACGGCCTGTATCGTCGTGGCCTGCGCTTGGCTCTGAGCGCAGGCATTCCAGGTGTGGAGATATTTGAGGCGTCGTGTTTCGACGCCGCGCTCAGTCTGCTGGCCGAGCAGGAGTCCGTTGATCTTGCGATCCTGGATTTGAACATGCCGGGATTGTTCAATCAGGAAGTGCTCAGCGGCATTCTATCGGCTTATCCGGATACGCGATTTGCCATCGTTTCCGGAAACGATTCACGCTCGGAGATACTCACGGCTCTGTCGATCGGTCTCCACGGCTATATCGTAAAGTCGCAAAAAGACGAGGAGGTCGTCATGGCCGTCAACGAAATCCTCTCGGGCCGCATCTACGTCCCTGCACTTCTGTCGCGCCCCGGTGCTGCGCAAACAACTCACGTACCTGCTCCCGCCGAGCCTGTCCCGCAGCGACGTACCACCACCGGCAATCTTGGCAGGCTGACCTCGAGGCAGAAGGAGGTCCTCAAGCTGATGGCGGAAGGGTATTCGAACAAGGAAATCGCGCGCGATCTGGAGATCGCCGAAGCGACGACGAAAATCCATGCCGCTGCGGTTTTGCGTGAGCTTGGGGTGCGGAATCGGACGGAGGCTGCCGTTATGCTGAAGACATGGTTAACTAGGGATATCAATTAATTAGAGCGCTACGTTCTTTTGATACGCAAGGGGCGTTGTTAACGCTTCCGATCTTGGCCCGCTGGCGTCAAGGGCCGATTTCCTTGCGCGACAGCCGCAGCGAATAGCGCAGCCCGTGATCCGTCATTTCCAGCTTGGGGGAGTGACCGACAAGCGGCGCCCCATCCACTCCGATTATCATTGAACCGAAACCATGGCGGACAACTTTTGAAGGCGGCCGCCGCCGCCCTGATTCTACCCAATCGAACACGATGTCACCGCCCGCATCTTCCGATGCGAACGTCCAATTTACCTCGACCCGGCCCTTTGAATCGCCAAGCGCTCCATGTTTCAAGGAATTGGTCGCAAGCTCGTGAACAATCATCGCAAAGCTCTCGGCGGCGCCTCCCGACATCGTAACCGAGGGACCGCTGACAGATATTTCGCGTGTCCCCATATACGGTTGCAACTCCTGGGCAACGAGATCGTGAAGCATCCCCGACCCGCTGCTGTTGCCCGAAAGCAGCAGATGCGTTGCCTCGAGCGAACGAATCCTGTCGATCAGCGTCTCCTTGTACCTGGCGACATTGTTCTCGGGAGCATTGACCATGTTCACCAGTGCCGTGATCACCGGGAACAGGTTGATGAACCTGTGGCGTTGCTCGAGCATGATGCGCTCCCGCTTCTTTGCCGCGGCACGCAGCAGCGTGGTTTGCCGTCGCTCGGTCAGGTCGGCGGCCACGCCGAGCCGCTGTAGACGATCATCGTATTTCTCTTCCCTTCCGCGCAGAGCAACCCAGCGGATATGTCCGTCCGGTCGTCGGACGCGAATCTCGACGTCGTAGTTCGTGACCGATGCGAGCTTTCTCGATACAGCCAGCTTTGGCCAGTCCGCCGGATGAACGACGGCCGACAGTTCCTCCAACCGGCGGCTGCCGGCGGGGGGCAGTCCGAGAATGTCCCAGAATGCGCCCGAACCGGTGACGATGCCGTCTTTAAGGTCGATCCGCCACGTGGCCAGGCGTCCAGCAGACAAAGCCAGATCCAGCCACTCCTTCTGAGCCCGAAGCGCTTCGTGCACGGCTCGTCGTCCCGAGATATCGTCGACCACAACGAAAATAGTCTCTGAGAGAACCCCGTCGGGCACGGACAAAGACAGCGTTAGCCGCGCCCAGAATGCCGAACCGTTCTTTCTTGACAGACGCACCTCCGAAGCGAACGAAGCAGAGTCTTTGCCCAGGCCAGCCAGCAATTGCGCCAAGGCATCACGGTCGTCCGGATGGACGAGTGTCTCCAGCTGCAATTGGGCAAGCTCCTCCTCCTCGTAGCCTGTCATCTCGCTGAGCCGTCTGTTGGATTGCAGCAGCTCACATTTGTCGTTGATGTTTGCGAACCCCATGGCGGCGCGCTCGAAAGCCCAGCGATAGCGGCTTTCGGTTGCTTCGACGGCAGCGAGCCTGGCTTCGGCTACCTCCAGCAGCTCACGCACGTCCTGCCGCAGCCGATGGAATGTCATGGCAATCACGCCACCGGAAATCAGAAGCAGAATGGCGCGCGCCCAATCTTCGCCGGAGATCTGACCATGCAGGGTGCTTCGTGTCCACAAGCCGGCAGCCACCATCAGGACCGTTGCCGCAAGCGCAGGACCACGGTCTTCAAGGTAGGAAATGATAATAATAGCTGGAATAAATTCCAGGAAACTCGACCCTTCTCCGATGTATGCTGACGCTTTTGTTTCAAATATCAGCGTAGCAGCCAGCACCGATGCGGAGGCAATGTGAGTTAGCAGTCTGCCCGTTGGGTTCAAATCCGACCTGCGCGACTGCCAGTTCATCGACATAGACTACTACCTTATGACTAGGCCATCGAGACTAGAGCAAAAAACGTACAACCTAGTCCGACTGCGGGATTGCCATACCACTATCACAGCGCGCATTTTATCAAACAGGGGCGAACAGAACTCATCAGAATATAACGAGTTTCAAGACAGTAGGGAGCGCATTTTTTGCGAGCCCTGCGCAAGAAGACTGTTCGTAAATCCCGGGCAAATTACTACGGGCTGATGGACCTTTGGGGAGGTTGGAAAATGGCTATGATCGATAGATACAGTGATGCCGTTGTGGGCGACCGGTACATCACGACAGGAACCAAGTATAACCCTGACGCGCAGGTGACGCGCCCCTCCTATGCTTATCCTTCAGCTCGTCCATCAGATCGGCCGGAGACAGGGGGCGACGAACCAAGGAGACGCAGCCTGGAATCCGTCACCGGCATGCTTGATCGCCTTGGCTGTGGTTATCTCGTACTAGACCGCGACAGAAAAGTAATCGAATGGAACGCGGCCGCTCTAACCACGCTGGAGCGCCCCACACCGGAGCGCCCCACTCTGGAGCACAAAGGCGAAGCGGCTGATACAGCCAGTGCGCTTTCGGCAGCCCTAAGGCGGCTGGTCGCAAATGTTCCGGCGCCTTTCCTGCCGGGCTCCCTTTCCTGGGTGGTGATCCGCAGCACAGGTGACAGGCCGGTGGTACTGAAAGAGAACGGTCTTATCGCCCCCGACGGAACCAGCATCGTGGCATTGCTTGGCCGTGTGAACAGGTCGGGGCCAAATCCTCAGACACTGCAAAGGATGTTTGGCTTGACGAGCGCGGAAACGCATCTGGCTCTGCGTTTGGCTCAGGGCGATGCGCCTTTGGAGATCGCCCGCAGCTGGCGGCTCAGTCGCACCACGATCCGCTCACAGCTTGCCTCGCTGTTCGCCAAGACCGAAACGAGACGTCAGGCGGAACTGGTGGCGCTTCTGGGGCGCATTTCGGTCTTGCCATAAATTTTGGGGTCGGCCTGGATCCAGTCGCCCGGGCTTCCTGGGCGCCGACGAAGATCGCCGGTGTCGCGGTGATGCTGCTCGCCAACTGGGCTGGTCGGCAAACTGGCACCTGGGAGCGCTGGCGTCTATCGCCGAGGCGTGTATGCGCTGTCTATCTTTTCGCCGCGTATCGGCAGCGCTATGTCGTCATCCAGGAGCCGGGTGATCCGGGCAAAGCCCACAAAAGCCTTTCTTGCTTCCTCGGCAGACATCCGGCCTGCCAGTGCCGCAGCGGCGCAGTTCAGCGCGCATTGATACACCGGGCCGCGCCTACCTTTCGGCCAGTGGCGCAAAAACGTCATCGCTTCGCTGACATTGTCGATTTCTTCCACAGGTTCTCCGTGCCCGCGCGCAATTCGCACCGGCGTAAAGAATTCCAGGCGATTCATCTTTTCCTCCCGTCGATCGCGATGCGTTCGATCGAACCTAGTTAAATTCACGGCCAGCCAATTGGTTCCCGGCAAAAACGCCCACGGCCTTGATAACTGGCAGCGGGCCGGCTGGGTGAATCGCCAGTCATCGCCCGACTTCATGCCGTTGCGGGAACGTTCGGGAGAGTGGTGCATTTCGACATCAGCGATGGTCTTTCCGGGAAATGCCGGTCTATGAAACTAGCCCATGTGGCGCCGCTCCACGAATCCGTGCCGCCTCGGCTCTATGGAGGCACGGAGCGCATTGTCTCCTATCTGACCGAAGGGTTGGTCGAGCTGGGCCACGACGTAACTTTGTTCGCCAGTGGCGATACAAAGACCTCGGCAAAATTGGTGCCGTGTCGCGAGCGTGCGCTGCGTCTTGACCCAAGCCCGCTGAAATCCGAGACGGCCGCGCACCTTTCGATGCTTTCCGAGGTGAGGAAACGCGCTCAAGAATTTGATATCATTCACTTCCACCTCAGCCATTTCCTGCATTTTTCCTTCTTCGAGCACATCCATGAGCGGACGGTGACGACGCCGCATGGCAGGCTCGACTACGTCGATCTGGCACCGGCCTATAAGCGTTTTCCGCGCTTTCCGATGATCTCCGTGTCCGGCAGCCAAAGGACGGGGCTGGCCGACGCCAACTGGCTGGCGACGATCCACCACGGACTGCCGACCGAACTCTACAAGCCGGTTTTCGAGCCGAGCCCAGGGGAGCGCTACCTCGCCTTCCTTGGCCGGATGTCGCGCGACAAGCGTCCGGATCGTGCCATTGAGATCGCGCTGCGCTCGGGGCTGAAACTGAAGCTTGCAGCAAAGATCGGCGACGACGACCGGGCTTATTTCCGCAAAATGGTCGAGCCGCTGGTCGATGGTGATCGTGTCGACTATGTCGGCGAGATCGAGGAAGACAAGAAGGCGGAATTCCTCGGCAAGGCGGCCGGCCTCGTATTCCCGATCGACTGGCCGGAGCCGTTCGGTCTTGCCGTCATAGAAGCGATGGCCTGCGGCACGCCGGTGATTGGCTGGAACTGCGGCGCCTTGCCGGAAATCGTCGATCAAGGCGTGACCGGTTTTATCGTGGATTCCATGCAAGGCGCGGTTGCTTCGGTGCCCGACTTGCTGCGGCTCGACAGGCGGAGGGTGCGAGCTGTCTTCGAAACGCGGTTTTCTGCCAAAAGAATGACCCGCGACTATGTTTCCGCCTATGCGCGCCTGATCGGCGCCTCGGCCGAAGCAAGAGCGTCGTGAGCGCTCAGGGGGGCGAAACGAGAGGGATATGTAGAAAATGGCCCAACTCGACGAGCGCCAGCTTGATCCCGCGGTAGCACTTGCGTCCCTGGACGCCACCGCACCTCGAGAGCCGCATCGGCTGTTCGCCCTCAAGCAAGGCGATTGTTTTGCCGTGTCCGACGCCTACGGCGATATCCGCGGCGCAGGCGACGGTTTCTTCCGTGACGACACGCGAGTGCTTTCCGAATTCCGGCTGACCGTCGGCGACCGGCAGACATCGCTGCTCGGTGCGTCGCTCAGCCAGGACAATGTGCTCTTCACCTCCAACCTGACCAATCTGCCGATGCAGAGCGTCCGCGGCCGGGACATTCCGCAGGGCGCGATCCATATCGAACGCGTCAGGCTGCTTTGGCAGGACCGGCTGTTTGAACGCATCACCCTTTCCAACTACAGCCAGGAACACTCCACCATCCGAGTTTCGCTGTATTTTGCCGCCGATTTCCGCGACATGTTCGAAGTGCGCGGCTCGACAAGGCTGAAGCGCGGCATGGCCCATGCTGCCAAGACGGACGCGACCTGCGTGCTGCTTCGCTACGACGGGTTGGACGGGCTGGCGCGGATGTCGGCGATATCGTTCTCGCAGGCGCCGGACCATCTGACGGGCGACCGAGCCGACTTCCTGATTGCCGTGACGAGGCGCAGCAGCAAGGTGCTGTATGTCGAAGTCGGTCCCGAAATGGCGGAAACACCGAACCGCGATCGCTTCCGCGCCGCCGCGGCCCGGGCTCGCTTCGGCATGCGGGCCAAACGCCGCCATGGTGCTACGATGCACAGTTCCGGGCGCGTCTTCAACGATTGGGTCGAGCGCGCCCGCGCGGATGTGGCGCTGCTGACCACCGAGCTTACGACCGGACCCTACCCCTATGCGGGCATCCCCTGGTTTTCGACGGCGTTCGGCCGCGACGGCGTGATCTCCGCCTTGCAGATGCTGTGGCTCAACCCGGGCTTGGCGCGAGGCGTGCTGGCCTTCCTTGCCCAGCACCAGGCGACGGAGACATCGCCGTTCAGCGATTCGCAGCCGGGCAAGATCATGCACGAGACCCGCAAAGGCGAAATGGCGGCGCTGCGGGAACTCCCCTTCGGCCGCTACTATGGCGGTGTCGACACGACGCCACTCTACATCCATCTCGCCTGCGCCTATGCGGACCGTACCGGTGATATGGCGTTCGTCGACAGCCAGTGGCCGTCGCTCTGCGCTGCGGCTGAATGGATCGAGGAGGCGAGCCGGCCGACCGGCTTCGTCACCTATCAGCGTGCCGCCGAGACCGGCCTCGCCAACCAGGGATGGAAGGACAGCGGCGATTCCGTGTTCCATGCCGACGGCCGAATCCCGAAGGGACCGATCGCCCTGGTGGAGGTGCAAGGCTATGCCTTTGCGGCGTTCCGGGGATTGGCGGCGCTCGCCCGCCGCCGCGGCGAAATCGACAGGACCGATCATTGGGAGAGCAGCGCCGAGGCCATGCGCGCCGCTGTCGAACGCCATTTCTGGCTGGACGATCTCGGCTTCTATGCCTTGGCGATCGACGGCGCCGGCGAGCCCTGCAAGGTGCGGACGTCTAATGTCGGGCACCTTCTCTATGTCGGCCTCCCCGCGCCGGCACGGGCGCAGATGGTCGCCGACCAGCTGCTTTCGGCGTCCTTCCATTCCGGCTGGGGGCTGAGGACGCTCGCAGACGATGCTGTGTTCTTCAACCCGATGTCATACCACAACGGCTCGATCTGGCCGCATGACACCGCAATATGCGGCGCCGGTCTGGCACGCTTTGGCGAGCGCGAAAGCGTGATCCGGCTGATGAGCAGCACCTTCGAATCGGCTGTCCATTTCAACATGCGGCTGCCTGAACTGTTCTGCGGCTTTACCCGCGCGCCGGGCGAAGCGCCCATCGCCTATCCCGTCGCCTGCCTGCCGCAGGCGTGGTCGGCCGGGTCTGCCTTCATGCTGATGCAGGCCTGCCTCGGCCTCGAGATCGACGGCTGGGACGGCGAAATCCACGTCACCCGTCCCAGGCTGCCGATTGGTATCGACACGCTCACGCTGAGGCATCTTGGGGTTGGCACCAGGAAGGTGGATCTGACATTCCAGCGTGTCGGCGACAGGGTCGTCGCCTTTCTCGCCGAACGGCATGAGGGGTTGGTGCCGCTCGTCGTGCGGACCTAGCTTGGCTTTTCGCATGGAACCAACCGCGGGGCTGCAATTAGCGGAACCGATGGCCCGTCCGAGCGTTCCGACGCACGGCAGCTGATTGGCAGCCGCGAATTCGAAAAACAAATAAAATGGCCACCGACCGGCCGGAGAAGATCGTTGTTCCCATGTCAGACTTTGGCATAGAGGTACTCTGGGTTCTAATCATTGCAAGCCTTGGCCTTTCCGCTGTTGCCCTGGTGTTCTCGATATCCCGCTGGCGCCACATACCAGCGGCCGCATCCTCCGCAGGCGATGACTTGGCTTCGGAAGCGGCTCGCACCGTGCTGCGGGAGTTTGAAAAGAATGGCCACTCGGCCGATGCAGCGCTGATCACATGGTCGCCCGACACGTTGCGCAAGATCCTGGCCGACGATCTGCCGGAGACGCAGGTGATCGTCGTATCCAACCGCGAGCCCTACATCCACAACACCAGGGATGATGGCATCGAGCTCCTGGTGCCGGCCAGCGGGCTGGTTTCGGCACTTGAGCCGATCACCCGCGCCTGTGCCGGCACCTGGATTGCGTATGGCGGCGGAACAGCGGACCGTCTCACCGTCGACGAGAACGACCGGGTTGAGGTGCCGCCTGGCAATCCGTCCTACACGCTGCGCAGGGTCTGGCTGACCGAGGAAGAATACCAGGCCTATTATCTAGGCTTCGCCAATGAAGGTCTGTGGCCGCTTTGTCATATCGCCTTCACCCGCCCGAATTTTCGCGCCTCGGACTGGCAGGTCTATGAGGCCGTCAACCGGAAGTTCGCCGATACGGTGGTTGCCGAAGCGCGCAACGAGCGGCCGATCGTGCTGGTTCAGGACTACCACTTCGCGCTCTTGCCGCGCATGATCCGTGAGCGCCTGCCCGAGGCGATCATCATTACTTTCTGGCATATCCCATGGCCCAACTCCGAAGTGTACAGCATCTGCCCATGGCGTGAACGGATCCTGGAAGGTTTGCTCGGCAGCTCCATCATCGGCTTCCATACGCAGTTTCATGCCAATAATTTCACCGAGAGCGTCGATCGCATCCTGGAAAGCCGGATAGAACGGGCGGACGCGGCGATCTCCTATGGTGGGCATCCGACTCTGGTCCACGCTTACCCCATTTCCATAGAATGGCCGGCCGAACTGCTGGCAAGATTGCCGGCTGTCGAGGAATGCCGTGTCCGTGTCCGCGAAAGATTCGGGCTGCCGGCGAACGTCAAACTGTGCGTCGGCGTCGAGCGCCTCGACTACACCAAAGGCATTCCCGATCGCTTTCAGGCCTTGGATGAATTGTTTACGCGATATCCCGAACGGGTAGGCAAAGTGGTTTTCCTGCAGGTTGCGGCGCCCAGCCGCGGCACATTGCCGGCCTACCAGCAACTTCATGACGAATGCCTTCGCTATGCCGAAGAGCTCAACCAGCGCTACGGCGGCGAGAACTACAGTCCCGTCCTGTTGCTCGCCGAACATCACTCGCAGGAGCAGGTCTACGAGATCTATCGCGCCGCCGACATATGCATGGTCACCAGCCTGCATGACGGCATGAACCTGGTCGCCAAGGAATTCGTCGCGGCGCGCGACGATGAACAGGGCGTGCTGCTGCTCAGCACCTTTGCCGGCGCTTCGCGCGAACTCCTGGAGGCACTGATCGTCAACCCCTATGATGCGACCATGATGAGCGAGGCGCTGCTACAGGCGTTGACCATGACGCCGGACGAGCAGCGCGAGCGCATGCGGCCCATGCGCGAGATGGTCCGCGACAATAACGTCTATCGCTGGGCCGGCAGCATGCTGCTGGACGCTGCGCGCCTTCGCAAGCGCGGGGTGACCGGCAACGGCGAGCGGCCGTCCAACAGCAACAACGTCGTTTCCATCTTCGAGCGGGCGCGAAAGGCGGCGTCGTGACAGACCTTCGACTGCCGTTGGCCCCCGACCTGCCGGAAGGGCAATGGGCGCTTTTTCTCGATATCGACGGCACCTTGCTGGAACATGCCGCTCATCCCGACGCTGTCTTCGTCGGTGACGATCTGCGTCAGCTTCTCGGAAATATCGAGCGAAGGCTGGGCGGCGCCCTCGCCTTCATCACCGGGCGTTCGGTCGCTGCCGTGGACAGATTGTTTCATCCCCTGAAGCTGCGCGTCGCAGGGCTGTACGGGCTCGAGCATCGGTTGAGGCCGGACGGTCAAGTCGACATTGCCGACGCTCCGGCGGATATCGCGGCTCTTGCCGACGAGATTGAGGCCGAACTGGGTGGACGCAAGGTCTACATCGAGCGCAAGGGACCGGTCTTGGCCATCCATACCCGCGCTGCGCCGCAACTGCTTGCCCGGGCAACGCAGCTTGTCGAACAGGCACTGACGCAACTTCCGCCTGGGTACCGCGTGATTGCGGGAAACGCGGGCGTTGAACTCATGCCGCTGGAAGCCGTCAAAGGGGCTGCCATCCGGCGTTTCATGGAAATCCAGCCCTTTGCCGGCCGGCGCCCCGTATTCCTCGGAGATGACACCTCGGACGAAAACGGTTTCGAGGCAATAAACGAGGCCAGCGGCATCTCTATCCGCGTGAAGCCGCGCGGGCCTACGGTTGCAAGCTATGGTCTCGACGACGTGACCGAGGCAATAGCCTGGCTCGAGGCCAATTTCGGCGCGGCGCGGGTGTCCTGATCGCGATCCCGGTGATCATTGGACAGGCTCGCGCCATGCCTGATCCCATCAACGCCGATTGGTTCCGGTTCAGCCGATCTTCCCGTCCACGATGTGAATGCGGCGATCCATGCGCGCCGCCATGTCGAGGTCATGCGTAACTGCCACGACGGTCTTGCCGCCCTCGCGCACCAGATTCTCCAGGATTGCGAAGACCTGCTCGGAGCTCTTGCTGTCGAGGCTCCCTGTCGGCTCATCGGCGAGGATAAGCGGCGGGTCGTTGGCGAGCGAGCGTGCTACTGCGACGCGCTGACGCTGGCCGCCCGAGAGTTGGTCAGGCCGCTTGTCGAGATGTTCGCCGAGTCCCAGGGATGAAAGCAGCTCACCGGCCCGTTCGCGCATCTGAGGACGCGCCAGCCGGCCAAGCTTGCGCATTGGAATTTCGACATTTTCGCGCGCCGTGAACTCCGGCAGCAGAAAGTGGAACTGGAACACGAAGCCCAGCATCGAAAGCCTGGTCCGCGCGCGCTCCCTTTCATTCATCGGCTCGGCATCGCGGCCGCCTATTGTCAACGTCCCGGCGGTCGGCCGGTCGAGCAGCCCGAGCAGGTAGAGCAATGACGATTTTCCGGAGCCGGAGGGACCGGTGACGGCGACGAATTCCCTTTCGTTGATCGCCAGCGTGATGTCCTTGACCAGCGTGACGGGAACTGTCTCGGGCAACACGCGGGTCAGTTTCTCGGTCTCGATGAGTGCGCTCATGACGCGCCTCTGATGATCTCGACGGGGTTCAGGCGCGCCGCACGACGCGCCGGCAGGTAGCCGGCCACTGCCGCCGAGCCCAGCGCGAAGGCCGACGCGATGACGTAGTGCATCAAGCTCCAGGCGATCGGCAGCTGGGTCATCTCCTGGCCGGTCGCGGCGATCTCGAAACGCACCAGCGACAGCGCATAGGTCATGGAGACGCCGAGCAGCCCGCCGAGCACGGAGCCGGCAGCGCCGATCGCGACGCCTTCCAGCAGAAAGAGCCGGCGCATGTCGGACTCCGGGAAGCCCAGCGACTTCATGATGGCGATGTCGCGCGCCTTTTCGTGCGTGATGGTGGAGATGATGTTGTAGATGCCGAAGCCAGCGACCAGCATGATCGCGCCGACAACGGTGTACATGATGACGTTGCGTACGACGAGCGCTTCGAGGATCGATTCATTGGCCTCCTGCCACGCCACCGCCTTGTAGCCCAGTTCGGCCTCGGCACGCTGCGCCACCGCCGGAGCGCGGTCAGGATCGTCGAGCTTGATGCGGATCTCGTTGATGGCGTTCGGACGCGCCGAGAGGATCTGCGCGTTTTTCAGAAGCACATAGGCCTCGCCTTCGTCGCGCGCGGTCGTGCCGGTGTGGAACAGGCCGGCGATCTTGAAGTTGCGCGTCAGTCCCTCGGCGGAAACCGCCGTTATTGTGTCACCGAACCCGGCGCCGAGCCGGCTCGCCATCGTGTCGCCGATGAGCACGTTGTTGCCGCCCGCGGCAAGCGCCGAAAAGCTGCCTTCGACGAAGTTTCCGACAATCGGCGACACGCCGGACTCGCGCTCCGGTTCGATGCCAATGATCGCCGCGCCGACTTCGCGGCTGGAAAAGCGGATCACACCCTGCGTTTTGAGGCTTGCCGCGAACCGACCGGGAATCCAGCTCTCCAGCCAGGAGGTCGCGGCGGTCGGGTTGATGATGCCGCGTCGATCGTCACGTGGCCTGAGCCCGGAAATCGCCACTGTCGCAAAAGCATCCTCAGCCGGTTGACGGCGGGCTGTGCGCTGCTCGTCGGTGATGTCGACATGCGGCATCGTGTCGACGAGCTGCCTGACGAAATCGTCCTGCCCACCCTGCATCAGCGCCGCCATGGCAATGGAGAATCCGACACCGACCGCAACGCCGATCACGGCAACCAGCGTCTGGCGACCGCGGCCGGCAATGTGCGTGAGGGCGATGTCGAAGATGAGCGGCATCCTGCTTCATCGCTCCTGGGCGCCAGTGATGTTGGCGCGCGCGCCGTCGGTGAGGTCGGCGGGATAGGGCGAGACGACGCGAGCCTTCTCATCGAGCCCCGACAGAACCTCGATGCCATTGGTGCCGCGAATGCCGGTTCGGATTTCACGTCGCCAGGCCGTGTCGCCTTCGACGACGAACACCTTATTCCCGTCCACAGCAACGGGCGGGATCAACAGCGCATTTTTCGAAACGCGGATGACGATGTTCACGTCGGTCGACATGCCGATACGAAGCGGCGTATCGTCCGGCAGGCGGAACCGGACGCGATAGGTCTTCGTCACCGGATCGCCCTTGGGTGTGATGCTGTCGACCACGGCTTCCAGGTTCTGCTGGAGGAACGCGTCGGATTTAAGCAGCGCGCGCTGGCCGACCTCGACCCGGGGTATGTCCTCCTCGTTGACCTCGGCGACCACCAGGAGCGGCTTCGGCTCGCCGACCCAGAACAACACCGTGCCGAGTTCGGCGACCTCACCCACCTCGCCGTCCTGCCTGAGCACGACACCGGCGCTCGGCGCGCGTAACACGTAGGTGTCAAGTCGCGCTTTCTGTCCGGCGACCAGTGCTTCGATCTGGCCGAGCTCGCTCTGCGCACGATCGAGAGCCTGCTGGCTCGCCGCACGCCTTTCGGCAAGCACCGTCAGCCGCCGGAGCTCTTCCTGGGCAAGCGCTTGACGGGCCTCGAGTTCGCCAAGCACGGCCCGGGCCTCGCTGTCGTCGAGCCTGGCGAGCACGTCGCCTTGTGCAACCCTCGATCCCTCGCAATTGCATTGCTCGACGATCCTTTCGCGAACCACCGGAGTCACCTTGGCCCAGGTTCGCGGCTCGACGGAGCCACTCGCGTAAACGATTTCCGCCACGTCGCCGCGTTGTGGCGTCACCAGCGAAACCTTGGCCGGTTGCCAAAGATACCAGGCGCCGACCGCAGCCGCGGCCGCGACAACAACGATGCCGACAGTCCAGCGTATCCGTCGCAAGGGACTCTCCTTCATGATCGAATCCGAATGTCCTGCGGTGACAGATAATAGCACTAGACCGACCGTCGGTCTATAAAAGTTGCATAAAGCTCCGGTTCGTGCTCCTCTTGCTCCACCTGCACTTTGTGAGGTTCGATTTGCCCCGAGTGATAAAGCCGCCGGAGATACGATCCGCCGAGCTCCTCGACTGCGCCCAGCGGCTGTTCTTCGAGCGCGGCTACGACAACACGACGGTGAACGACATCATCCGCGCGGCCGGCCTGTCGAAGGGCGCGTTCTACCACTATTTTGCATCGAAAGAGGCTCTGCTGGAGGCGCTCGCCACACGTCTCGCCCGCGACAGCTTCACCGAGTTGCAGCCCGTGCTCAACGATCCCTCACTCGATGGGCTTGGCCGAATCAATGCCCTGTTTGCCGGCTCGCGGCGGCTGAACGTCGAGCTTGCTCCGCACATGCGCAAGACATTTTTCGTCCTGTTCCGGCCCGAGAACCTTGCCCTCTTCCATCGGGTCGACCAGGCGGCCAGGGAATTGGCCATGCCGATAATCACCGATCTGCTCAGGAAAGGCAGCGACGAAGGCATCTTCGACGTGCCCGACCCGGAAGCCTTCGCCGAGATGTTCTTGCAGCTGCGGCTGATCTTTCGGGATGTAATGCACCGCGCCCTGCTGAAGGCCGAGCAGGGCAATATCGAAGAAGCGGCGCGGCTGCTCGACGATCGGATGCGGCTCTACGGCATCGCAATCGACCGGCTCTTGAAGCTGCCCGATGGAACGATAGAAGCAGCGCAACCCGGGTTTGCCCGGGCTTTCCTCGAAGCAGGCCCGTGAGCCGCTGCCGGCGCTGTCCAGATCATCGGGGCGTCAGTGAAAGACCTACACTCGCATTCTCTTCCGGCGTCGCGTTCCTTCCGGCGACTGCGAAAGCCCTTCGATCTCGCCGGAAATCTGGATGAAGGTCTCCGGGTCGACGTGGCTGTGCAGCGGCACGACTACGCTCGGCGGTATGGTGCCGCGCATGACGCAAGGCTCGTCATCGCGCGGCGGTGTAAGAAACTGGACCACAGGTCCCAGCACGTCGAGCGTCTCGACATTGTATGGATCGACGAAATGCCCCGCGTGCTCGCTGATGGCAGTCTCGAGCATCGATCTCTCCTTCGTCATCCCTGCGTATTTGCCCATGCGCCGACAAGGGGCGGCAGCATAATGCACATCTGCTGTTCGACGGCCTCGCTGCGCAGTCGCTCGGCGAGCGTATCAACCCTCATTTCGGTGGCGGTCGCGGCGCCGACCGCCTCGGCCATCGGCATCAGGCTGCGCAAGGTCTCGGCAACATAATCGTAGACCGGCGAGTCGGGCCCGCTACCGGCGAGGCCGGCGGAATTCATCTGCGGCGCCGGCAGCCCTGCGCCGGCGAAGACCATCGGTAGCCTGCCACCCATGTCGACCTCGAAACCTGCCCGCTCGATCGTCTCGATTATCCAGCCGCGGCATTTGCTGAACAGCGGCGCCTCCGGAAAACTGCGGGTGAGCGGCATTGCCATTTCCTGGAAGGCGACGATGCCGCCCGGCCGAAGAAACCCGACAAGCCTGCGCAGGGTTGCGACCGGATCGGGCAGATACATCAGGACGAGCCTGCCGATCACCGCATCGAAAGTCTCGTCGGGTGAGAATGTATCAAGCTCGCCTGTGGTAAAACGTGTCCAGTAACACTGACCGGATTCGGTGGCGCGCCGCTCGGCAATGTCCACTGCCCCCGCCGAGCGATCGACGCCGAGCACTCTTCCCGAGGGCCCGACCAGCTTCCCGGCCAGCAAGGAGACGTCGCCGACGCCGCAGCCAATGTCGAGCACGCGCATACCCGGTCCCAGCCCCGCGCGGCGCAGGAAATCCTCCGTAAGGTCGTGAATGAGCGCTCCCTGCAGTTCCAGGCGCTGGAATTCACGTTCCGTGTAGCCCAAGGCATAGGGACGCGGATCCGCGGTGCCTTGATCTCGGTCGATCTTCGGCGCGTATTGGCCAAGCAGATTGTCCATTATTTGACTCCCTGATCGATTTATCTGGTTTTGACTTTTCCTGATCGCCGGGCAGCCATCTGACCGCCCCGGGTTGGACCGTCACGATCGGCGATCAGTGCTACAACGCGATTTCCGGAATCGGGAATTGCGTTACGACTGAAACAGACGGCCGTGTCTGACGTACCGCACAGGCGGAGAACATCCCCCTGCCCCCGGATCTTCGGCGGCGACTACGTCTTTCGGAGGCGGCTACGGCTTCGGAGCCTGCGGGACGAACACGATATGCGGTGTCTTCGGCGGACGACCGGGCGGCACATAATCCGGAACCGGCGTATCGTCTGCCGGCAGCGAAAGCACATAGCGGTGTATGGCGCGCAGGTCGGCCTCGGTCATGGCGCGCAGGTTGAACCACGGCATAGGCGGGCGCGTCTCGATTGTACGCGCTGACTTTACCCACTCGTCTTCGCTCATCGTGCGCAAAAGCTGGCGAAGATTCGTCGGGTAGGTCGTGCCCCACGGCCCATTGAAGCCAAGCGAGTCGCCGATCAGCCATCGATCCTCCGGAACGTTGCCGGCCTTCTCCAGATAATTTGGCGTGTGGCAATCGTTGCAGCCACCGATTTTTGCCAGGTATCGACCGCGCTCAATCGAGTCGGTCGCCGCCGCCGCACCCATCTCACTGGGGTCGAGCGTTACGGTGGCGAGCAACCCGCTCAGGCCAAGGGCGGTAATTCCGATGAGAACCCACCGTGTCATCAGCTTCTCCTGCCGGTTCACTTTTCGGGATCATGGTCTTTTCGCGATCACGATCTGGGCGTGAAACATAGAAACGCCCGGCAACAGGTTGATTTCAGCCTGGCGGAATTTTGGTTACGGTTGTAACGAGGAACCCGGCCGACCGTGATCAGCCTGAATCCAGATGGCGGGCAAGGCATTGTGCAACAGAGGCCGACAGCAGCGGCTTCTTGATGACTTCGCTTATGCCGGCCGCCGTCAGTTGACGCGATCGCAGCGTGCGGCCGTAACCGGTCATCAGGACAATTGGCAGGTCAGACCGAATCTCATGCAACTTGCCGGAGAGCTCGACCCCTGTCATGTCAGGCATGACCTCGTCCGTCAGCACCAGGTCGAAGCGCCCCGGATCGGCACTGAAGGCATTGAGAGCCGCGGGGCTGCGGTCGAACCCGACCGGCTCGTAGCCAAGCGCGGCGAGCATCTCCTCGGCAAGTTGCATCAGCGGCGTATCGTCATCGACAACCAGGATCGTCTCGCCGTTGCCATACTCGACCGGAACCTCGGTGGCCTCGCCCTCGCCCTCATCCGCTTGGGCTGAAGCGGGTTCGATCTGCGGAAAATAGATCTCGAAGGTCGTGCCTTGGCCCAGTTGGCTCTTCACGTCCACCGCACCCCGATGTGCCGCGACAATGCCGTGCACCGTCGACAGGCCGAGCCCGGTGCCGTGTCCTGCCGGCTTTGTCGTGAAGAACGGCTCGAAGATGCGCTCGAGAGTCGCCTGATCCATGCCGCTGCCGGTGTCCCTGACGGCAAGGCGGATATAACGGCCGGCAGGCAGGTTGCCGTGCGACAGCGCCTGCGCCTCGACGATCTCCGTCATGTCGAGAGCGATCTCCAATACGCCGCGGCTGTTCATCGCCTGCGCCGCGTTGGTGCCGAGATTCATCACCACCTGCTGAAGCTCGGTCGGATCGCCCGTCATCGCGGCATCCGCGGCTGCAAGATGCGTCTCCACTGCAAGCGTGGCGGGGAACGAGGCGCGCAGCAGATCGACCGCCTCCGCAATCACGGGCTGCACCCGCAGCGCGTGATGCTGCCGCTCGCGGCGACGGCTGAAGGCAAGGATCTGCTCCGTGACGTCCTGCGCCCGCCTGCCGGCCTTCATGATCTGCTGGACGTAGCGCCGCGCACGAGACTCCTTCAGCAGCACCACCAGCGCCATCTCGCTATAGCCGAGGACAGCGCTGAGAATGTTGTTGAACTCGTGCGCTATGCCGCCGGCCAGCGTTCCGATTGCTTCCAGCCGCTGCGATTGGTTGAGCCGCGCCTGCAGCGCTTCGCGTTCCCGTTCGTTGTGTTGGCGCGCGATGGCATTGGCGAAGATCTCGGCGGCGGTGCGCAGCAGCGCGATGTCGTCGTCGGTCCAATGCTTTTCGTGCGTTACGCCATCGAGAGCCAGAAAACCCAGCCGCTCTTCGGCATGCCACATCGGTATGCACAGCCACGATCGAATTTGATGCGCCTGCAGGCATGCCTTCTCCCGCCCCTCGGGAAGCTCGCCGACGCGGGGGACGTCGATGCAGCCTTGCCGTTCGTGGTCCGCGAGCGTCCAGTGTGAAGCCAGTTCGATCAAATCGTTCGGCAGGCGGGCCGTCGCGCTTCCGCTCGGACGGCGATAGAAATAGCCGCCGGAAAGATCGGCATCGTATGTGCGGCTGACGAAAATCTGGGCGCCGTCGAGCCCGGCATGTTCCACCAGGCGCGCGAGGCCCTTGCTGATCCCGGCCCGGATGCGGTCACGCGGCAGATTGATGAACTGTGTCGAGATTGAAGCGATCAAGCCTTCGAATTCCAGCCGCTCGCGCAGGATCCGCGCATTGTCGCGCAGGCGGGCGAACAGGTAAGCCACATAGCCCACCAGGACCAGCGCCGCGACGTAGAGCAGCGTCTGGAACCGCGCAGCCCGTGCCGCGGCGCGCCCATGCACATCGAGATACAGGTCCTGCAGAGCGCGGGCCCGTTCGCTCGTTGGCGCAGTCTGCAGGCGGGAGACGAGATCGTCGACCGCCGGAAGCCTGGTGACGATAAGCCGACCGTGGGAGACAAGAGAGCGGACATCGCTTGCAGACACGGCATCGACGGACGGCCTGGCCAGCCGGTCAAGCGAGGCGGTCACTGCCCTTGCCGCCTCCCGCTGGGGATCGCTGATGAACCGCGACATGGCGACCATCACAGCTCCGATGTCGACCGCTCGAAGCCCGTCGCCCTCGGTCGTGAGCCGGCCGCTCATATAGTTGAAATAGTTCAAAGAGTTCTGCAGCAGCGCGTTGTCCGACTTGAACGCCTCGACGAGCGTTTCCTCGTCGCGCACCGCGGCGATGACCTCGGCAATCCGGCGGTCGATGTCCGCCCGTGCCTCGCCGCTTGCGACGTCCCCGGCAGCCGGCAGCGTCCGCGTCGCCTCATTCAGGTTCTCGATCGACCGCACAAGCGGATCGTAGCTGCGCAACAGCCCCGCCCGTGCCCGCAATACGTCGCGCTGCAGGGCAGCGTTATAGAGGATGACGGTCCTGAGAGCGTCGAGCGTGCGTTCGTGGCGCGCGGCATCAGGAGCCGCGCCCTGCAGCAGGAGGTAGGTCAGGACGATGAGCAGGCACGCGATGACCGGCGCCAGGATGGGTAGCGACTTCATTGCTGCAGACGATCGGCTGCGCTGGTCAACGGCTGGCCGCGATATTCGCCCGTCAGCGTCGCAAGGAACTTGACGATGAGATTGGTATCACGCTGGTCAAGTTCCCGGCCGAGCTGGCTTCGCGCCATGATCTTCACTGCGTCTGCGAGCGATGCGGTACGGCCGTCGTGGAAATACGGCGCCGTCACCGCGACATTGCGCAGGCTGGGAACGCGGAAGACATGGCGGTCGCGCTCGACGCCGGTAATGGCGAAGCGGCCGAGATCCGCCTGGGACAAGGTTTTCTGACCGGCGAAGGGATTCCGAAAGATGCCGAACTTCTGAAACAGATTGCCGCCGACATTGGCGCCCTGATGGCAAGCGATGCAGCCAAACGCCTTGAACAATTGATAGCCATGCTCCTCGTCCGCCGTGATGGCGTCGCGCTCGCCCTTGAGATAGCGGTCGAAACGGGCGTTGGGCGTGATCAGCGAGCGTTGAAAGATGGCCAGGGCGTCGAGCACATCCGTCCGGCCGGGAGCCGCGCCGTAGAGCGTCACGAACCGCCGCGAATAGTCCGGGTCGGAACGCAGTTTCGGCAGCAATTCTTCCCAACTCGTGTTCATCAGCCTGTCATCGAGCAGGACTGCCTCGTTCTGCTCCTCGACAGTGCGGAAATTGCCGCGCCAGTTCAGCCGGAAATTGAGCGCTGCGCTGAAGACAGTCGGCGCGTTGAAATCGAGCTGCCCGCCATCCGCCGCCGCAGAACGAGCCCTGCCGTCGTCGCCGCTGAAATCGAGCCTGTGGCAACCGCTGCAGGCGATGACATCGTCATGCGACAGCCGGACATCGTTGAACAGGCTCTCGCCAAGGGCGATCTTCGCCTGGTCGGAAGGACCAGTGCCCGTTATCGGAGCAATCGGCTCGCCGATCGGAGCGGCCGGCTGATTGACCAGGGCCAACGCAAACGGTGCCGCCGCTGCCAGGCAAAGCGGAACCAAAAGCCCCGCCCGAACCTTACCAATCTGCCCATACGCCATCGAGTGAGCCTGTGGTATCCGATCACGAAGATTATCGGCGCTTACCAACAAATCGCCGTTAATCGGCGTTAAGTCTAATAAAGCAACGGCTCGGTCATGGGTTCCATACCTGCGGACGGTCTGAGATGTTAGCCGAACAGAACACTCGCTACGAAGAGCAGTCGAAAGGCACAATCGAACAGGCAGCGGCGGCGAAGCATATTCTTGTCGTCGATGACGACCCCGAAATTCGCGAGATGCTCACCAATTACCTGGAGAGCGAGAATTTTAGGGTTAGCGCTGTTGCCGACAGCCGGGCCATGTCGCGCGTCTTCAATGAAAGACCGGTAGACCTGGTGCTCCTCGACATGCGGCTTGCCGACGAGGACGGGTTTGAAATCATGCGGCAACTCGGCAGTCCGCCGGAAGCGCCGCCCATCATCATCATCACCGGCCATAGGCGCGACGAGGTGGATCGCGTCGTCGGCCTGGAGCTCGGGGCTGACGACTACATCACCAAGCCCTTCAGCCTCAGGGAACTGCTTGCGCGCGTTCGCGCCGTGCTGCGGCGATCGGGGTCAACACGCCAGCAGTCGCCTGGCAAGAAGCCCAAGCGTTACCGCTTTGCCGGCTGGGAACTCGACATGCAGATGCGGCGCCTGAGGTCGCCTGCCGGCGAAGCGACGCGGCTGACCGCCGGCGAGTTCAACCTGCTGGCGGCCTTCCTGCAATCGCCGCAACAGATCCTGAGCCGCGAGCAGCTTCTCGCTGCCAGCAGGATTCACGACGAAGAGGTGTTTGACCGCAGTATCGATGTGCAGATACTGCGCCTGCGCCGCAAGCTCGAGGTCAGCCCGAGCGAGCCGAAACTCATTGTCACCGAGCGGGGCGCTGGCTACGTCTTCGCTGCCTCAGTCGAGGTGCAGTGACTTTCGAGGTGCTGTGACTTTGCCGCGCCCAGTTCTTGGCAGGGTCAAGTTCCTGGCAGGGGTCAAATAGGAACGTTCATCGCCTCAGCGCATGCACGCTATCAACATTGCCGCCGCCTATCGGCAGAGCCATGTCGTCGTCGAGCAAGCGCGTGATGCGGGCGAAGCCGGTAAAAGCCTTCCTTGCTTCCTCTGCCGACATCCGGCCCGCCAGAGCCGCGGAGCAGCAATTCACCGCGCATTGGTAGACGGGCCCACGCCGGCCGATTGGCCATCTACGCAAGAACTCCATCGCTTCGGCTACGCTATCAATTTCTTCGGCAGGACTTTCCTGCCCGCGCGAAATACGCACAGGCGTAAAGAATTGCAGGCGATCCATTGTTTCCTCCCGGTCGATCGCTACGTGCCCGATCGAACCTTTTGAACTTACTGCTGACCATGTGGTTTCCGGCAAACAGCACCCGATGATGAAAAAGTCGGGCCAAAAACGAAGTCTTTCACATCACGCGACCGAAATCGAATCACCAAACATGACAAACATGTGGCGAGGTCGTGTCCCACCGTGTCGTATAGGTCGGCGGTAGCGAAGCCGGATTTGGCTGGCCGCAGCAGACCCATTTGGGATCTCTTCTCCGTCAAAGCGCCAGCGGATCGAGGCAGGGAACTCCTAAGGGCTGGAAGTGTCTCGGGTTCCCAGTCAGGAGCGTCAAGGAGTTCGCTTTAGCGGTCGCAGCGATGAGAATGTCAGCCAGCCCTGGATGACTCCCTGCGGCTGTGGCGGCGTCTTCCATGAGGCCTGCCTCCAACGCCACCGCCGCATCGATCGGTAAGATTTCCGCGCTGTAGCCCGTCATGATGCCCTGCAGCCACGCCATTAGCGTCTGAGCCTTCGCCGTGGCTCCCGAGCGGTCGAGCTTGGCAATGCCTCTCCGAAGTTCGTGGAGGGCAAAGGCAGGCACAAACAAGTTGCCTGTCTGCTGCAATAGCCAAGCTGCCGCATTTGGGGGCAGCGGAGGCTTTCCCGGCGCGGTCGCCGACAGCACCGAGGTGTCGAAAAGGTATGAGGTCAAAGGTTAACCTCGCGGCTTTGCTGGGTGCGGTCGCGCTCCGGTTCGAAGCCCTCGGGCCAACCGGGGAACGACAGCAGGTATTCCGCAAGGCTGGGCTTCTCGGGGTAAATCTTCCTCGCTTCGTCGATCGGAACGATAGCGGCCACTGGCTTGCCGTGCCTCGTGATCGTGATCGGGTCGCCGGCCTCGGCCGCAGCGACGAGTGCCGTCAAAGTGGCCTTGGCTTCGCGAATGTTGATGTGTTTCACTGCTGTTGCCTCCATTGTGGTTGCACGCAACTACATTAGCAAATCCATCGTCGACTGCAAGTGGACAGTTCCCGGAGAACAGGCCATTCCAAAACTTCGATCACATCTCGAAGGAAGTCGCGGACAGTTTCGACGCCAGGATTTCCAATTTACCTCTCCCAGGGAGAGTGAACGGGGAGAAGGGGGCTGGCGGCAACCTTGGCACCCTTTCCGCAACGCTGGAAATTGGCGAAATCTTTTGCGAAGGCGTCTTTCTCCCCGTCGCTATACGGGGAGAAGGGGAAGCCCTATCCGCCGACCATCTCGGCCAATTTGCGCACGGTGTTCCAGTTGCGCGAGGTGCCGATGCCGAGCCGTTTATGACTTATCGCCGCCACAAGACGCGAGCTTGGCGTCTCGCGCGAAAAGAACATCCAGATGTCGCCGCCGACGGCCTGCATCCGCTCATCCTTGCCGATATAGGCCTCCAGCGCCGCGACGGCCTCAGCGGCAACGGGCTTGCGCATCACGCGCACCGCTACCTGATCCGCGGCGGCAGCCGATTCGGCGGGAAACGGATTGCCGGCCGCAAGCTTCAACCAGTCATCTGCGCGGCGCACGATGATGTCGACATGGCGGCCAAAAGTCTTTTGGAACGCCGTCTCCAATCGGCGCTCCAGCACGGCAATCTCTGTTTCTTTCGTCTCGAAAACCAGATTGCCGGTCGCCACCAGCGTGCGCGGGTTGTTCAGGCCCAGGCCTTCTGTCATGGCCCTGAGATCGGACATGACGACACGCCGCCCCTCGCCCAGGACGATGCTGTAAAGCAGAGCGACGTAGGTTTGCATGCTAGCCCGGATATCTCACGATAGCCTGTCGATTTAGACCAAGCGGCTCTGCTCTACCGCTGCCTCGATGAAGCTGGCAAACAGCGGGTGCGGGTCAAGCGGCCGGCTTTTCAGCTCGGGATGATATTGCACGCCGATGAACCAGGGATGGTCGGGATATTCGACCGTTTCCGGCAGCACGCCGTCCGGCGACATGCCGGCAAAAACCAGGCCGCAATCCTCGAGCCGCTCCTTGTAGTCGACATTGACCTCGTAGCGGTGGCGGTGGCGCTCGGAAATCTGCGTGTCGCCATAGATCTCGGCGATCTTCGAGCCCCTGGCGAGGTCCGCCTGATAGGCACCGAGCCGCATGGTGCCGCCGAGATCGCCGGTTTCCCTGCGCTTCTCCAGCATGTTGCCTTTCAGCCATTCCGTCATCAGGCCGACGACCGGTTCCTCGGTCGGACCGAATTCGGTCGAAGAGGCATGATTGACGCCGGCCAGCGAACGCGCTGCCTCGATGCAGGCCATCTGCATGCCGAAGCAGATGCCGAAATACGGCACTTTTCGCTCGCGGGCGAACTTCGCCGCAAGGATCTTGCCTTCCGCGCCGCGCTCGCCAAAACCGCCGGGGACCAGAATGCCGTGGACCTTTTCCAGCCACGGCGCCGGGTCTTCTTTCTCGAATATCTCGCTCTCGATCCAGTCGAGCTTGACCTTGACGCGGTTGGCGAGACCGCCATGCGACAGCGCCTCGATCAGCGATTTGTAGGCGTCCTTGAGGCCGGTATATTTGCCGACGACGGCGATGGTCACCTCGCCCTCCGGGTTGTGGATGCGTTTGGACACCGCTTGCCAGGGCTCCATCCGCGGCTTCGGCGCCGGATCGATGCCGAAAGCGGCCAGCACTTCGGAATCCAGCCCTTCATTGTGATAGGCCATCGGCACGTCGTAGATGTGCGGCACGTCGAGCGCCTGGATGACCGCGCTCTCGCGCACATTGCAGAACAGCGACAGTTTGCGGCGCTCTTCCCTGGGGATGGGGCGGTCGGCGCGGACCAGCAGGATGTCGGGCGCGATGCCGATGCCGCGCAATTCCTTGACCGAATGCTGGGTCGGCTTGGTCTTCAATTCGCCCGCCGTTGGAATATAGGGCATCAGTGTCAGGTGCACGTAGACGGCGTTGTTGCGCGGCAGGTCGTTGCCAAGTTGGCGGATCGCCTCCAGAAACGGCATCGCCTCGATGTCGCCGACGGTGCCGCCGATCTCGCACAGGACGAAGTCATAATCGTCATTGCCGTTGAGGATGAAATTCTTGATCTCGTCGGTGACGTGCGGAATGACCTGCACGGTGGCGCCAAGATAATCGCCGCGTCGCTCCCGCTCGATGATGTTCTTGTAGATGCGGCCCGTGGTGATGTTGTCCTGCTGGTTGGCGGAGCGGCCGGTGAAGCGCTCATAATGGCCAAGATCGAGATCGGTCTCGGCGCCGTCATCGGTCACGAAGACTTCGCCATGCTGGTATGGCGACATCGTGCCGGGATCGACATTGAGATAGGGATCAAGCTTCTTGATGCGCGCGCGATAGCCTCGCGCTTGCAAGAGAGCCCCAAGGGCCGCTGCAGCGATGCCTTTTCCGAGTGAGGAAACCACGCCGCCTGTGATGAATACATATCGCGCCATGGGAGTCATCGCTTAACGCGGCCGAATTGATTCCGCCAGAGAAAAAACCGCCGCGAAGGCTTTTTCCCAAGAAGGCGCCCTGATGATGCTCGAACCAAAGCAAAAGGGCCGGCGAGGCCGGCCCTTTTGTTTGACCCGTCAAGGCGTCAGATGATGACGACCTTGGTGCCCACTTTCACTCTGCGATAAAGGTCCATGACGTGCTCGTTGATCATGCGGAAACAGCCGTTGGAGGAGCTCGTCCCGATCGACTGCGGCGCAATGGTGCCGTGAATGCGCAGATGGGTGTCCTTCTTGCCGTCGTAGAGATAGATGGCGCGCGCGCCGAGCGGGTTATCGCCGCCGCCGGGCATGCCGTCCTTGTACCGGCCGTAATTCTTCGGCTCACGCTTCTGCATGTCGAGCGTCGGGATCCAGCGGGGCCATTCCTGCTTGTCGCCGACGGCGACCGTGCCCTTGAACTGCAGGCCGTCACGACCGACCGCAATCGCATAACGGCGGGCGGTCCAGGAGGATTCGACGAGATAGAGGCGGCGCGCACTCGTATCGATGACGATGGTGCCGGGGCTATAGCCGGTGAACTCGACCTCTTGCGGCACGAACTCCGGCTTCACCTTGAACTGCTTCCTGGCTTCCCTGCTGGCGAGCGCGGCATCGAGGGCGCGGGTCTCGGGGAGCAGCGACATCGACGGGGACGTGCCGCCGAACAGGCCGGCGAACAGCCCGACGCGCTGCGGCTTCTGTCCGACCGGCTCGCTGCGCAATTCCCCGTTGTTGCCGGTCAGCGCGACGTTCATGGCCTCGGCGGGAATTGCCTCGGCCGACTGGATTGCAGTGATGGGTTGAATCGGTTCGATGATCTTGACCGGCCTGGCATCGGCCAGCCTGGCCTTGCCAGCGGACTTATCCTTCTTGGCGAGGCCCTTCCTGGCAAGAAACGCCTGCCGTTCCGTGTCCGACCTGGCTTTGGCCGCCTCGCGCATCGCCAGCTTCCTTGCCTCGATCGCCTTTACTCGAGCAGCCTGCTTGTCAGCCGCGATCTTGGCCTCGATCCTCCTGATCTGGGCAAGATCTGCCGCGCTCGGGTCTTTTTTCTTCCTGAGCAGCCTTAGTTGCGCCGCATCGCTTTTGGTGGCGACGTTGACGACGTCAGTTGTGACTGCGGATTTAGGGGCCGAATTGCCCGCCGGCATGGCCGCGTAAGCGGGCGCACCAAGGCTGAGCACGGCCCAAAGGCCGGCTAAAATGAAGCTGCGAAGCTGCATGGCGAAGATCCGATCGTTCAATGCTTGTTGCCACGGCGTCGCCCGGCGTCCCCCAAGGACCCCGAATGTGCCGCGCGCAATCTATAATCGATTAATCGGAGACGCCTCAAGCGCCCTGGCGTGCCGCGCCCGGTCGAATCCTCGTGATCGTGCGGCATTTGCCGCGACTGTGTTCAAACAACAACAGATCGCGGCGCCGGACGTCTGCTGATTACTGGTTTGGAACCTGCGGCGTTACTGGCTGGGTGGCGCCGTTTGTGGCCGGCGGCGTGGTCGCTCCCGCCGCTGGCGGTGCAGCGGGGGCCGGGGCTGCGGCATCATTGCCGGAAGGCGGTGTTGGCGCCGTATTGCCGGACGGCGCTGTCGGGGTCGTGGTGCCAGGCAACTGGTTGAGCACGCCGCCCCCACCGTTCGTCACAGGCACGCGATCGAGAATATCGATCGGCTTCTCGCCGTAACGGGCGACGATCGACAAGGTCAGCGAGGTGGCGAAGAACGCCGCCGCCAGGATCGCCGTCGCCCGCGTCAGCGCGTTGGCGGCGCCGCGCGCGGTCATGAAGCCCGATCCGCCGCCGATGCCGAGGCCGCCGCCTTCGGAGCGCTGCAGCAGCACCACGCCGACAAGAGCGAGCACGACCATGAGGTGGACGACGATCAGTACGGTTTCCATAATTTATCCTGGCAAAGCCTTGCGCGGCCGCAGATACGACCGGTGATTTGGAGGCGGCTCAATACAATGCTTTGACGGCAATTCCAAGCCCGTGGCCGGAATATGGGAAGCAATGCGGCCGTTGCAACATTTTCCGCTGCGGCACAGTATCCGAAGTGCCCGACAGCCTTTCGGTGCTTAAGATATATTTCGATAGGCTTCGGCGATGCCGAGAAAATCCGCCGCCTTCAGGCTTGCGCCGCCGACCAGCGCGCCGTCGACGTTGTTTACGCCCAGCAGTTCGACCGCGTTCGACGGCTTGACCGAGCCGCCATAGAGGATGCGCATCTTTGCCGCTGCGCTGCCAAGCTTTTCCGACAGTTTTTCGCGAATATGCGCATGCGCCTCAGCAACGTCGGCGGCAGTCGGCGTCAGCCCCGTGCCGATCGCCCATACCGGCTCATAGGCGATGACGGTATTCGATGCCGTTGCATTCGGCGGCACCGAGCCGGCGATCTGGCGCGACAGCACGTCGAGCGTGGCGCCCGCCTCGCGCTCGACTCTCGTCTCGCCGATGCAGATGATGGCAACCAGCCCGGCGCGCCACGCGGCGGACGCCTTTGCCTGGACAATGGCGTCGTCCTCGTTTTGATCGGCGCGGCGTTCGGAATGGCCGACGATGACGTGACTGGCGCCCGCATCTTTCAGCATCTCGGCCGAAATACAGCCGGTATGGGCGCCGCTCTCCTTGCTGTGGCAATCCTCGCCCCCGGCCCGGACCGGCGTGCGCGACAAGATCTCCGCGGCATGCGCAAGCAGCGTTGCCGGAACGCAGACCAGCGCTTCGGTCTCGGCATCGAGCCCGCTCATGAAGCCATTGCCGATCATCCTGAGTTCGTTGAGTGAGGCGCTGGTGCCGTTCATTTTCCAGTTGCCAGCGACCAGCGGGCGGATTCCAGGCGTCATGGGATTTGCTTCTCCGGGCAATATTCGGCTGCGTCCTCACTACCAAACTCAGCCCACAAAGCAATCGACAGTGGGCCGGAAGGACGCTATTGCGCTTGTTTCAGACTCGGCGCATGCGAAAATGCGCAAAAAAATCGGAAGTGACCATGCTTGGTATCTTGAGAAGCGCGGCGGGAACCTGGATCGCGAAAGCGCTGCTGATTTTGTTGGTGTTGAGCTTCGCCGTCTGGGGCATTTCCGGACAGATGGTCGGTGGTTTTGCAGGTCACGACGCCGTTGTCACGGCCGGCGGCACCAAAGTGTCGATCAACGAGTATCGGCTGGCCTATGACCGGCAGATCAGCGTGATGTCGCAGCAATTCGGCCAGCGCATCAGCCGCGAGCAGGCGACGGCGCTCGGCCTCGACAACCAGGTGCTGGCGCAACTCGTGTCGGGGGCAGTCCTCGATGAGCAGGCCCGCAAGCTCGGGCTTGGGCTGTCCAAGGACCGGCTGGCCCAACTCACGCATGAAGACCCGGCCTTCAAGGGTCCCGGCGGCAACTTCGACAGAAGGACTTTCGAATACATACTGCAGCAGGTCGGCATGCGGCCGGAAGACTATCTCAGGAATCGCGCCCAGGTGGCTGTGCGCCAGCAGATCGTCGAGGCGGTTTCGGACGGCCTCAAGGCCCCGAATACGTTCTTGAGGGCGGTGGCGCTTTATCGTGGCGAAGACCGC
Organism: Mesorhizobium sp. WSM4829; assembly: GCF_055811475.1. Lineage (NCBI taxonomy): Bacteria > Pseudomonadati > Pseudomonadota > Alphaproteobacteria > Hyphomicrobiales > Phyllobacteriaceae > Mesorhizobium > Mesorhizobium sp. WSM4829. The sequence continues at coordinate 121,951 of NZ_JBVVQJ010000016.1, forward strand.
ACCATCGACTATTTGACCTTGCCGAAATCGCTGGTCGAGCCGATCGAAGCGCCATCCGACACTACGCTTTCGGCCTATTTTGAGGAAAACAAGAAGACCTATGCGGCGCCGGAATACCGCAAATTCTCCTATGTCAGGCTCGAGCCGGAAGACATCATGGATGTCAGTGCTGTGACCGACCAGCAGGTCAGCGACGACTACAACAAGAACAAGGGGCGCTACACCACGCCGGAAACGCGCACCATCGAACAGCTCGTGTTCAAAACGCCCGATGCCGCGAAGGCCGCGCTCGATTCACTCGAGACCGGCGCGACCTTCGACAAACTCGTCGCCGCCGAGGGCAAGACGCAGGCCGACACGCTGCTCGGCACGCTGTCCAAGGACAAGATCGCCGACAAGGCGGTGGCGGATGCGGCGTTTGCGCTCAAGGTCAACGAAGTCAGCCCGGTCGTTCAGGGCGCCTTCGGTCCGGTTCTGCTGCGCGTCACCGAGATCAAGCCCGAAGTGGTGAAGCCGCTGGCCGAAGTGGCCGCGGACATCCGCAAGGACCTGGCGCTCGGCGAGGCAAGCCGCATTCTGCTCGACGTCCATGACAGCTACGAAGATAGCCGCGCTTCGGGCAGCACGCTCAAGGAAGCGGCCGAAAAGCTGAAGCTGAAGGTCGTCACCATCGACGCGATCGATCGCACCGGCCTGAGGCCGGACGGCGCCATCGTCAAGGATCTGCCGGAATCGCCGGATCTCATCAAGGCGGTGTTCGATGCCGAGCCCGGCACCGAGAATCCCGACCTCACCACCGCCAACAACGGCTTCGTGTTCTACGAGGTGGCGTCGATCACGCCAGCCCGCGACCGCACGCTGGATGAAGTCCGCCAGAAGGTGGTGGCCGACTGGACGGCGGCGGAAACGACCAAGCGGCTCACCGCAAAAGCGCAGGAGCTCGAAAAGCGTCTCGAGGCCGGCACCACGCTCGACGTGATCGCGAGCGAGCTCAAGCTTGAGAAGCAGACCAAGCGCGGCGTCAAGCGCGGCGCGGACGACGCCGATTTCGGCAAGGAAGGGGCGGCTGCGATGTTCGGCGAAGGCGAAGGCGGGACCGGATTGATCCCCTCGCCCACCGGCGACGGACAGATCCTGTTCAGGATCGCCGAAGTCTTCGAGCCTGCCGGAGCCGACGCCAGCTCGGTGCCGGACGACGAGCAGAAATCGTTCACCGCCGGCATGTCCGACGACCTGCTCGACCAGTTGGTGGCGCAGTTGCAGACGCAATATGACGTTCGCATCGACCAGACCGCCGTTGCCCAAGCCCTGACCAGATGAGCGCGCTCAAGACCCATATCGCCAAGGTCGCCGCCGGCAGCTCCCTTTCCTTCGAGGAAGCGCGCGATGCCTTCGACATCATCATGTCGGGCGACGCTACGCCCGGCCAGATCGGCGGCTTCCTGATGGCGCTGCGCGTGCGCGGCGAGACGGTGAGCGAGATTTCCGGCGCTGTCGCCACCATGCGCGCCAAGATGCTGCGCGTCGACGCGCCGGCTGGCGCCATCGACATCGTCGGCACCGGCGGCGACAATTCGCACAGCGTCAACATCTCGACCGCATCCGCCTTTGTCATTGCCGCCTGCGGCGTGCCGGTGGCCAAGCACGGCAATCGCGGACTGTCCTCGCAGACCGGCGCCGCCGACGTGCTGACCGCGCTCGGCGTCAAGCTCGACATCCCGCCGGAAACGATCGGCCGCTGCATCCACGACGCAGGCGTCGGCTTCATGTTCGCGCCGGCGCATCATCCGGCGATGAAGCATGTCGGCCCGATCCGCGTCGAGCTCGGCACCCGCACAATCTTCAACCTGCTCGGCCCGCTCTCCAATCCGGCTGGTGTCGTCAGGCAGATGGTTGGCGTCTTCTTGCCGGAATGGATCATGCCGGTGGCCGAGACGTTGAAGGCACTGGGCGCCGACCACGCCTGGGTCGCCCATGGCGACGGCTATGACGAGATCACCACCACCGGCGAAACCCAAGTCGCCGAACTGGTCGGCGGCGAGATCCGCAGCTTTACGCTGACCCCGGAAGCGGTCGGGCTGAAGCGGCATACCAAGGACGAATTGCGCGGCGGCGATGCGGCCTACAACGCCCAGGCGCTGCGCGACATGCTGGGCGGCGCTGCCGGTGCCTTTCGCGATACGGTGCTGATGAACGCCGGCGCCGGACTGGTGGTGGCGGGAAAGGCGACGACGCTTGCCGATGGCATGGCGACGGCGGCGCAAGCCATCGACAGCGGCCGGGCGCTAAAGGTGCTTGACCGGCTGGTCGAGATTTCGAACGGATAGCGCCGTGTCTGATATCCTGCGCAAGATCGAAGCCTACAAGCGCGACGAGATCGCGGCGGCGAAGGCGCGGGTGCCGCTTGCCGAAATCAAGGCGCGGGCAAAGGATACCGACGCACCACGCGGCTTTCTCTCGGCCCTTGAAGCCAAACGCAAATCCGGCAGTTTCGCGCTGATCGCCGAGATCAAGAAGGCGAGCCCGTCCAAGGGCCTGATCCGCGCCGATTTCGATCCGCCGGCGCTGGCCAGGGCCTATGCCAAAGGTGGGGCTGCCTGCCTCTCGGTGCTGACCGATGCGCCGTCTTTCCAAGGGGCGCCTGAATTCCTCACCAATGCGCGCAGCGCCGTGACATTGCCGGCTTTGCGCAAGGATTTTCTATTCGAGCCCTATCAGGTGTTCGAGGCCCGTGCGTGGGGCGCGGACGCCATCCTGATCATCATGGCGAGCGTCGATGACGCCGTGGCCAGGGAACTCGAGACGACGGCGTTCGAGCTCGGCATGGATGCGCTGGTCGAGGTGCATGACGAGCCCGAGACGGAACGCGCGCTGAAACTGTCGTCGCGGCTGATCGGCATCAACAACCGCAATCTGCGGACGTTCGAAACCAGCATCGAGACATCGGAGCGGCTCGCGGCGATGGTGCCGGCCGACCGGCTGCTGGTCAGCGAGAGCGGTATTTTCTCGCACCAGGACTGCCGCAGGCTGGAACGGAGCGACATTGGCACTTTCCTCGTCGGCGAGAGCCTGATGCGGCAACAGGACGTGGCCACTGCGACGCACCTGCTTTTGACGGGCAAGGCGCCCGCCAATGCATCTGCCCGAAAATCGGAATCGATGTTCGGAGAGCATGATGCATAGATACAAAGCGTCAGAGTGTACTTTGTGCGTCCAACCGGACGCACGTCGCTCCAGGGTGACCTGACGATGTCGGCCGCCCTCACCCATCTTGGCGCGGAAGGCGAAGCCAATATGGTCGATGTCGGCGACAAGGCGGAGACGACCCGCACGGCAATCGCCGAAGGTCTTGTCTCGATGCGGCCCGAAACGCTGAAAATGATTCTCGACGGCGATGCCAAGAAGGGCGACGTGCTGGGCACGGCGCGCATCGCCGGCATCATGGCGGCCAAGAGGACGCATGAGCTGATCCCGCTCTGCCATCCGCTGCTGTTGACCAAGATATCGGTAGACATCGAACCTGACGCGACGCTGCCCGGCCTGAAGGTCACGGCGCTGGCCCGCGTCACCGGCAAGACCGGCGTCGAGATGGAAGCGCTGACCGCCGTCTCGGTCGCCTGCCTGACCATCTATGATATGGCCAAGGCGGTCGATCGCGGCATGGCGATCTCCGGCATCAGGCTGGTGGAAAAGACCGGCGGCAAATCCGGCGACTACAAGGCGGATGCCCAGAGGGCAGGCCAATAATGGCGCTGATTGCGGTCGCCGAGGCGCTCGAGCACCTGCTTGCGGATGCTGCGCCCTTGCAGGCTGAAAGCGTCGCCCTGATGGATGCCGCCGACCGCGTGCTGGCGGAGCCGCTCATGGCGCTCCGCACCCAGCCGCCATTCAACGCGTCGGCCATGGACGGCTACGCCGTGCGGGCCGACGATGTCGCGTCCGTGCCCGCGAGACTTTCGGTGATCGGCATGGCGCCGGCCGGTCGCGGCTTTACCGGAACAGTCGGCCCGGCGCAGGCCGTGCGCATCTTCACCGGCGCGCCGCTTCCCGCAGGCGCCGACACCATCGTCATCCAGGAGAATGCCCGCGACCTCGGCGGCGGCATGGTCGAAGTGACCGCGCCCACGGTTGAAGGCCGCAACATCCGCCGCCTCGGGCTCGATTTCTCGAAGGGCGACGCGCTGCTGGAGAAAGGCCGCCTGCTTGATCCGGCGGCATTGTCGCTGGCGGCGTCGGCCAACCACCAGCAGGTCCGCGTGGTGAAACGGCCGCTGGTCGCCATCATCGCCACCGGCGACGAATTGCTGCCGCCGGGCAGCGACCTTGGCCCCGACCAGATCATCTCCTCCAATGCCTATGGCGTCGCCGCCGCGGCCCGCTCGGTCGGCGCCAGCGCACTCGATCTCGGCATCGCCCCCGACCGCAAGGAGGCGATCGCCGCGCTGGTGACAAAAGCCGTCGACGCAGGCGCGGACGTCATCGTCACGCTGGGCGGCGCCTCGGTCGGGGACCATGACCTCGTCCATGACGTGCTGACCGGCGAAGGCATGGCGCTCGATTTCTGGAAAATCGCCATGCGGCCCGGCAAGCCACTGATGTTCGGGCGGCTGGGCGCCATCCGCTGCATCGGCCTGCCCGGCAATCCGGTGGCCAGCCTGGTCTGCACGCAGCTCTTTCTGAAGCCGCTGCTGGCGCGGCTCGGCGGCCGCGCCTTCCGCCAGGACATGCGTCAGGCGCGGCTCGGCGCCGCCATGCCGGCCAACGATCTCAGGCAGGACTATGTACGCGCGGTGGTGAAGGAAGAAGCTGGCACGCTTGAGGCAACGCCGTTCAGTATCCAGGATTCCTCGATGCTCAGAATGCTGGCCGACGCCAACGGACTGGTCGTGCGCGAGCCATTCGCTCCCGCAGCCGCAGCGGGCGCCGCCTGCAGCGTGCTGATGCTACGCTGAACAAAACGTCAACACATTCATTAAACTTTAAATGGTTGCGGAACACAACTGGAACAGATAGTGTTTGTTCTGGGTTTGTTTTTCTGATTCTGTTGGGGGTCGCGATGCTGACACGCAAACAACATGAACTGCTGATGTTCATTCACGAACGGCTGAAGGAAAGCGGCATTCCGCCCTCGTTCGACGAGATGAAGGAAGCGCTCGACCTCGCCTCCAAATCAGGGATCCACCGGCTGATCACGGCGCTGGAGGAACGCGGTTTCATTCGCCGCCTGCCCAACCGCGCCCGCGCGCTGGAGGTGCTGCGCCTGCCCGATTCGATCGCGCCGGGCCTCAATGCGGCGCGCAAATTCTCGCCGAGCGTCATTCAAGGCAGCCTTGGCCAGGGCGGGCTTGGACAGGGCGGCCTCGGACGCCAGATCAAGCCGGCGCCTTCGCGCATGCGTGCTGCCGGCAATGACGACGACGTCGTTGCCACCGTCTCCATACCGGTGATGGGCCGCATCGCTGCCGGTGTGCCGATCGACGCCATCCAGCACCAGACGCATTCGATCTCGGTGCCACCGGACATGATCACCGGCGGCACGCACTACGCGCTGGAGGTCAAGGGTGATTCGATGATCGAGGCCGGCATCTTCGACGGCGACACGGTCATCATCCGCAACGCCGACACCGCCCAGCCTGGCGAGATCATTGTCGCGCTGGTCGACGAGGAGGAAGCTACGCTGAAACGATTCCGCCGCAAAGGTGCCTCGATCGCACTGGAAGCCGCCAATCCGGCGTACGAGACGCGCATCTTCGGGCCGGACCGGGTCAAGGTGCAGGGCAAGCTCGTCGGACTGATCCGGCGTTACTGAGCGGCAGGCTTCTGGGGTTTCTCGGCCCTGCGGTATGGCGGCAGGCCCCTCGCCTCGCGCGAAAATCGCCGCTGCTCATGCCAGGGCCTGTATGGCTGTCTGACGGCAAAACGGATTTCTGCGCGCATCCTCGCCGATAGCGGATCGAAGAAGACGGCGGCACTGCCCATGCGGGCGAGCTGCCGTTTGGTGACGACGAGAACCAGCGGGTTGCGGCAGGGTTTGTAATAGGCTGTGGCGTCGTCGATGACGATCAAATCCGCAAAGGCACAGGCCGGCCGCGCGGTTTTCCGGTCGTCGGCGAGCGCAATGAGCGCGCCGGACGGATGCCGGGCCAGGCACAGGCCGGCAGTGCAGGTGAAAGGTGCTCCCGGCGGCAGGTCGGCCGGGTCGGCGATGTCGAACCGCACATCTCCTTTTTCGAATGTCTCCGGCTCGACGATCGTCGTTGAAACCAGCGCATGTTTCCAGTTGTCGGTGGTGAATTCGTTCGAACGCATCCGGTTGACGGCAAGTTCGCCGCCGCCGATCGGCAGCGCCACCAGATGCGCATCCTCCGAAATCAGCACGTCGGGGATGCGCGTCTCGGAAATCGTCAGCAGGCCGGCGAGCGCAAAGGGAAGTGCGGCAAGCCGCAGCCATGTCGTCGCCATCGTGGCGATGACCAGGGCGACCGTCACCAGCAGAACCGATTGCAACGAAATCAGTCCGACTGCATCGACCGGCGAACGCTCCGAGATCCATCCCGAAATTGCGATCATCGCCGTCAGGCCCTTGCCCATCATGTAGAGGAAGGGGCCGTCGAGGCCGAAAGACATTGCCAGGGCGCTGAGGACGGCCAGGAACATGACGATCGTGACGATCGGCATGACGGCCAGATTGGCGAACAGGCTGAGCGGCGAGACGCGCTGGAAGTGCCAGATGGCGAAGAGCGCGGTGGCGCTGCCGGCAATGACGGAGGTCATTGCGATGGTGCCTGCCCCAGCGACAAGTTTGCGCGTGACGAAAGCGACCGGTGACCGTCGCTGTCGCGGCGCCTTGGCCTTGTCGGCACGGTAGTCGGACCAACCGGCATAGGCGCCCACGAGAGCCGCAGTCGCGGCGAAGGACATCTGGAAGCTTGCGCCGACCACCTCATGCGGCGACACGACGATGACGACGATGGCCGAAATCGCCAGGTTGCGCATGGTGAGTGCCGCCCGGTCGAACAGCACGGCGACAAGCATTACCGCCAGCATGATGAAGCTGCGTTCAGCCGCGACCACGATACCGGAAAAGATCAGATAGGCAGCGATGGAGACGAGTGCGGCAGCGGCCGCATATTTCTTGACCGGCCGGCGCGACGAAAAGTCGGGAAACAGCGCAAAGGCGCCGCGCAGCAATCCCATGACGGTGCCGGCGACAAGCGCCATGTGCAGGCCGGAAATGGAGATGATGTGGTAGATGCCGGTGCGCCGCATCGATTCGTTTATCTCTTCGGGGATGCCGGCACGCACGCCGACGATCAGCGCAGCGGCAATCTCCCCCTCGGCACCACCGATGCTGTCCCTGATATGGTCGGCGATGGTTTCGCGCGCCTTCTCGATCGACGAAGAAAGGCGTGCGGTTAACGGTGCATCTTCGGAGACGACGATCTTTGGACTGCCGAGGAAAAAGCCACTGGCACCGATACCGGCGAAATAGCTGTCAAAGGAGAAGTCAAAGCTGTCCGGTCTGACTGGGCCAGTCGGAGGCAGAAGCCTCACATAGCCGGTTGCCACCGAGCCTGCGGTCATCTCAGCGGGAATCTTGCGTGCCGACACCCTGACACGTTCGGGTGCATAACGCAGTGTCGGCCGGGCGGTCGACATCACGTCTATGGTCAGCCTGATCCGGCCGTTCGCCATCTGGTCGAGCCTGACGACACGGCCGGTCAGCCGGGTCTGGATTTCCGAACCGAGCATCTTCGTTCCGGCGCGCCAGGTTTCCACCTTGGCGGCGAGCACACCAAGCGCGCACAGCAACGCTGCCATGAAGCACAGATGCGTTTTGCGGCGTGAGCGCGTGACGGCCGCACACAATGCTGTGAGGACCACGACGGCGATGGGCTGGGCAAAGTCCGGTTCGACGGCAAGCGAAAAATAGACGATCACCCCGCATGCCAGAAAAACCGGCACCAGCAGGAAGGCGACGCCGCGGTCGAGTTCCAGGCCGGCTGCCGAGGCCACGCTGTTGCGGACACCGGATGGTGAAAGATGGCTGAGCTGTCGGCGAAAACGAATGACAGGGCCGGGTGCTGGAGCCGGTATCGGCGCCGAGCGATCCGGCGAAAGAGGCTGGATGCCCGGCGGCGACGCAGGCAGCGAAACGGGCAGCGGCTCAGCGTGAGGAACGTCGGCGAACAGCGATCGTTCGCTGACGCTTGCGTTCGCGCCCTCGCTCTCGTCCACGCCGCGGCCTAGTCCAGCCATAGGGTTCGCCCCTTGCGCCCTTGACCTCCTATGCTACATGAACGCGCAACGCGCGAAAGTCCGCGCAGCCACATCCGTTTCCTGCGCTTGCCCCGAGAGTTCCATGTCCGACAAGGTCGTCACCCGTTTTGCCCCTTCGCCCACCGGATTCCTGCATATTGGCGGGGCACGCACGGCGCTGTTCAACTGGCTGTATGCGAAACACACCGGCGGCAGGATGCTGCTGCGCATCGAGGACACCGATCGCGAGCGTTCGACCGATGCGGCAACCGCTGCCATCCTCGATGGGCTCTCCTGGCTCGGCCTCACCTGGGACGGCGAGCCGGTATCGCAGTTCGAGCGCGCGCCGCGCCACCGCGCGGTCGCCGAGGAGCTGGTGCGCCTCGGCAAAGCCTATTACTGCTATGCGGCGCCGGCTGAGCTGGAGGCGATGCGCGAGAGTGCGCGGGCCAAGGGCTTGCCTCCCCGCTATGACGGCCGCTGGCGCGACCGCGACCCGTCAGAGGCGCCGGTTGGCGCCAGGGGCGCGATCCGCATCAAGGCGCCGGCCGAAGGCGAGACGGTGGTGCATGACCGCGTGCAGGGCGAAGTCCGCTTCCCCAACAAGGACCTCGACGATTTCATCATCCTGCGCTCGGACGGCAACCCGACCTATATGCATGCCGTCGTCGTCGACGACCACGACATGGGCATCACCCACATCATCCGCGGCGACGACCATCTGACCAATGCCGCCCGCCAGATGGTGATCTATCGAGCCTTGGGCTGGGAGGTGCCGTCAATGGCGCATATCCCGCTGATCCATGGCGCCGACGGCGCCAAGCTGTCGAAGCGGCACGGCGCCCTCGGCGTCGAAGCCTATCGCGCCATGGGCTATCTGCCCGAGGCACTGCTCAACTACCTGGCGCGGCTCGGCTGGAGCCACGGCGACGACGAGGTCATGTCGATCGCCGACATGATTGCGTGGTTCGACATCGGCGATGTCAACAAGGGGGCCGCCCGCTTCGACTTCGCCAAGCTCGAGGCGCTGAACGGCGTGCATACGCGGCGCATGAACGACGCCGAATTGCTCGATATCTTCATCAACACCTTGCCCTATCTCGAAGGCGGCCCGGCGATCGCAGCGCGCCTCGACGACACACGCAAGGCGCAGTTGCTGGCCGCCCTGCCCGGCTTGAAGGAGCGCGCCAAGACGCTGGTCGAGCTGGTTGACGGTGCCGCCTTCCTGTTTGCCGAGCGGCCGCTGCCGATCGACGAGAAGGCGGCGGCGTTGCTCGGCGGCGAGGCGCGCGAGATCCTGCGGGGCGCCCATGCGGCGCTGAAGGCGATTTCAGGGGATTGGACGGCCGCAGCGGCGGAAGCGGCGATCCGCCAATATGCGCTTGCCGGCGGTCGTAAGCTTGGCGCTGTGGCCCAACCTTTGCGCGCCGCGCTCACCGGCAAAAGCACCTCGCCCGGCGTGTTCGACGTGCTTGCCGTGCTTGGCCGCGAGGAAAGCCTGGCGCGCGTCGCGGATCAAATCGATTAGCAAAACTGGCCCAAGAAGATTGGCATTGAAAGGTGGGTTTCGCAGTGCAACATTAGGTCTTGGCCCAATTTGGCACGCAAATCCAATTGCGGGCGCAAACGCGCGAACTCCGATACTTTCGACGTGTTGCGTTGCAGAAATTTTGCCTTTGCCGACATGAGAAAACAAAAAGGAGTTTGCAATGTCCGAAGCTGCGACAAAAATGGAATATGGCGGCAAAACCCACGCGTCGACCGCGAAACTTGAATTCGGCGGCAAAACCCACGAACTCAAGGTGCGAAGCGGCTCGGTCGGACCTGACGTCATCGATATCGGCGCGCTTTACAGCACCACCGGGGCCTTCACCTACGATCCCGGCTTCACCTCGACGGCAAGTTGCGAGTCGGAAATCACCTTCATCGACGGCGATGCCGGCATCCTTTTGCATCGCGGTTATCCGATCGACCAGTTGGCCGAGCACGGCGACTTCCTCGAAGTCTGTTATCTCCTGCTCTACGGCGAACTGCCGACCAAGGCGCAGAAGGACGATTTCGACTACCGGGTGACGCGCCACACCATGGTGCACGAGCAGATGTCGCGTTTCTTCACCGGCTTTCGCCGCGACGCCCACCCGATGGCGGTGATGTGCGGCGTGGTCGGTGCGCTGTCAGCTTTCTATCACGATTCCACCGACATCTCGGACCCCTACCAGCGCATGGTCGCATCGATGCGGCTGATCGCCAAGATGCCGACGATCGCGGCGATGGCTTACAAATACCACATCGGCCAGCCCTTCATTTACCCGAAGAACGAGCTGAATTTCGCGGCCAACTTCCTGCATATGTGCTTTGCCGTGCCGTGCGAGGAATACAAGATCAACCCGGTGCTGGCGCGTGCGATGGAGCGCATCTTCATCCTGCACGCCGATCACGAGCAGAACGCCTCGACCTCGACCGTTCGCCTCGCCGGCTCGTCCGGCGCCAATCCGTTCGCCTGCATCGCCGCCGGCATCGCCTGCCTGTGGGGACCGGCCCATGGCGGCGCCAACGAGGCAGCCTTGAACATGCTGGGCGAGATCGGCCAAGTCGACCACATCCCGGAGTTCATCGCCCGCGCCAAGGATAAGAACGATCCGTTCCGATTGATGGGCTTTGGCCACCGCGTCTACAAAAACTACGATCCGCGTGCCAAGATCATGCAGAAGACCGCACATGAGGTCTTGGGCGAACTCGGCATCAAGGACGATCCGCTGCTCGATATCGCCATGGAACTGGAAAGGATCGCTCTGACCGATTCCTATTTCATCGAGAAGAAGCTTTATCCGAACGTCGATTTCTATTCCGGCATCACGCTGAAGGCGCTGGGCTTCCCCACCACCATGTTCACCGTGCTGTTCGCGGTCGCCCGCACCGTCGGCTGGATCGCGCAGTGGAAGGAGATGATCGAGGATCCGCACCAGAAGATCGGCCGCCCGCGCCAGCTCTATACAGGTGCGCCGGAACGCGACTACGTGCCGATTGCTAAACGGTGAATAGTGAATAGTGAATAGTGAATAGTGAATAGCAGGGTCTCTTTGTGGCCTATGGTCAAGCCGATTTTGACCATTCACTATTCACCACTTCACCATTCACCGCTTGATGCACCTCATCACGACCCCCGCAGCGATGTCGCCGGACGGTCTGTCGACGGCCATGCGTCTGGCCACCTCGGCAAAACCGTCCTTCTGCCATGCACGATAGGCGGTGTCGGAAAACAGCGCCTCCAACTGCCGCGCCAGATAGTGCGGTCGCACATATTCGTTGTAGCTTTCCGGCACGATCGGGCGGTCGGCGATGAGATTGGGCAAGGAGGCGCTCCATACGGTGACCAGGCGTTGGGCCATCCGCATGACCGGATCGAGGCGGTAGCAGGAGATCATCGGCACACCCGACAGCGCCAGTTCCAGCGACACCGTTCCCGATGCGATCAGCGCTGCGTCGGCCTTGCCGAAGGCCTGCCATTTGCGCTCGGGATCAAGGATGATCTCCGGCTTCTCGTCCCAGCTTGCCACCGAAGCCCTGACCAGGTCCGCGACATGCGGCACCGTCGGCAACAGCAGGCGCAAGCGGTGTCCGCGCGCACGCAGGATCGAGATCGTCTTGCCGAACGGGCCGGCCAGCCGTCGCACCTCGCCGCGACGCGAGCCGGGCAGCACAAGCAGTGTCTTCACACGATCGTCGGACAGGTCGCGCGGCAGGCTTTGCGCCTTGGCGGCGCCGAGCACGCCTGGATCGTGGGTAAGGCGATGGCCGACATAGGTGCCGGCCGGACCGCCGAGGCGGGCGAGTTCCCTCACTTCGAAAGGCAGGATGCAGAGGATGTGGTCGACATACGGTTTCATCGCCACCGCCCTGCCCGGCCGCCATGCCCAGACGCTCGGGCAGACATAGTGGATGATCGGGATTGCCGGATCGGCGGCACGCACCTTTTTCGCCACGCGCAGCGAAAAATCCGGGCTGTCTATGGTGATGAGGCAGTCCGGCTTTTCATTGGCGACCGCACCGGCCGTCTGGCTGATCCGTCGTACCAGGCGCGGCAGATCGCGCAGGATGGCGCTCAATCCCATCAGCGCGATCTCGCCGCCGTCGAACAGCGGCGTGAGGCCGAGCGCCTGCAAATGCCGGCCGCCGATGCCGACGAGCCGGACCTCGCGGCCGGTCACGCGCTTGAGCGCCTCTACGATGTCGGCGCCAAGCAGATCGCCGGATTCTTCGCCGGCGACGATGGCGATCTTCAGCGGTCGCTCAGACGCCATGCACCGGCTCCGCAGCAGGCAGGCCGATCACGAACAGGCCGAGCGCGTTGGCGCGAGCGACGACTGTCGGGCCTTCGAGAACCAGCGAGCGGCCGGCTTCGACGGCAATGCCGGCAAGTCCGGCGGCATGCGCCGCCTCGATCGTCTGCGGGCCGATGGAGGGCAGATCGGCGCGCAACTCCTGGCCAGGCTTGGCGCATTTGACCAGGACGCCGCGCGTTCTGCCGGCCAGCCTGCCATGGCCGCGCAACTGCCGTGTTCGATCGAGCAATCCGTCGGTGCCCTCGATGCCTTCCAGCGCGATGGCGCGGCCGCCGATCGCAACAGCCGCCTGGCCGATATCCAGCGCGCCGATGGCCATTGCCGCTGCGTGGGCCGCTTTGATGTCGCGCCAGTCGGATTTCCGCGGCGCTGCCTTGGTCAGCGCGCCTTCGGCGGCGACCAGTTCCGGCACGATCTCATGGGCGCCGACCACCTTGATGCCGCTGCGCTCGACCCTTCGCACGAACAGTTTCAGCACGGTGTCGTCGCCTTGGGTTACACCGACAAGAAGGCTGGGCACCCAGGCGAGCAGGCCGAGATTGAGGCGCATGGCGCTCAGCCTGGGGCGGCGTGTGATATGTCCCGCTGTCACCAGATGGGTAACATGACTATTTTTGAGCGTCGGCAGCAGAGAGCCGACATCCTCCAGCCTCAACGTCGCCTGCTCATAGGCGTCGAAGTCGGATATGCGGTCGACCTCGCCCGCCACTATTACCACGAAGGGAGACTTGCCTTGCACAGCAAGCGCCCTGGCGACTTCGACCGGTAAACTGCCGCCGCCGGCAATGATGCCGACTTTGACGTCTGGCGCGAGATCAAGGCCCGTCCGGGTGCCCTCAATCTTCGTCATCGGCATCGTCGCCGCCACCGGCCTTGAGCGACGGGACGGCATAGTGCCGCTTACCGCGACTGGCGATGAAATCGATGATCTTCATGGCGGTCGGTGACGAGGCGAATTCCGCCTTGGCGAACTCGATGTTTTCGCCGACGGTTCGGGAGCGATCGAAGATCGTCCTGTAGGCCTTGCGCAGCGTGTGGATCTCGGAGCGCGGCAGGCCGGCGCGCTTCAGGCCGATGATGTTGAGGCCGCGAAGGCTGGCGCGATTGCCGACGGCGATGGCGTAGGGAATGACATCGCCGACGAATGCCGAGCAACCGCCGAGAAAGGCGTTGTCGCCGACGCGGACAAACTGATGAACGGCGCTGAGACCACCGATATAGACGTTGTCGCCGATCTCGCAATGGCCGCCCAACGTCGCCTGATTGGCGAAGGTGGCGTTCTTGCCGACGATGCAATCATGGGCGATGTGGGCGTAGGCAAGGAAGTTGCCGTTGTCACCGATCGTCGTCTCGCCGCGGCTGGAATCGGTGCCGACGTGCATGGTCACGCCTTCGCGGATCGTGCAGTTCTCACCGACGACCAGCGTGGTGCGGCCGCCCTTGTGCTTGTTGTTCTGCGGCGGCGCGCCCAGTGTCGCCATCGGATACACCTTGGTCGACGCACCGATGGTGGTCGCGCCGATCACCGAAATGTGGCTGACCAGTTCGACGCGGTCGCCGAGCACCGCGTCGGCGCTGATGTGGCAGAATGGCCCGATGCGGACGCCTTCGCCGATTTTTGCGCCGGCCTCGATGACCGACGATGGATGGATGACTGTCTGGATTTTCATAAGCATTCGATCGTCAGTCGCTCGCGACCATCATCGCCGAGATCTCGGCTTCCGCGGCCTTGACGCCGTCGACGAGAGCCTCGCAGGCGAATTTGAGAAGGTTGCCGCGTTTCTTGATTTTCTTCACATGGATCTTCAACTGGTCGCCGGGAACGACCGGTTTACGGAATTTGGCGTTGTCGATGGTCAGGAAATAGACCAGCGACGGTTTTTCGGTGCCTAGGCTGCGGATGCAGATGGCGCCGGCCGTCTGCGCCATCGCCTCGACGATCAGCACGCCGGGCATGACCGGCTGATCCGGGAAATGACCTTGGAAATGCGGCTCGTTTATGGTCACGTTCTTGATGCCGGTGGCGGACTCGTCGCCATCGATATCGATGATGCGGTCGATCATCAGGAACGGATAGCGATGCGGCAGGAGCTTCATCAGCCCCAATATGTCGACCGCCTCGAGCGTTGTCGCCGCAACCATCTCAGCTCTTCCCTCCGTCGCCCGATTTGCGCGCCCTGGCCAGTCTTCGCAGAGCCGCGATCTCCCGCATGGCTTCGGCCATCGGCTGCGCCGGGTACCCTCCCCAAATCTCGCCTGCGGGGACGTTGCTCATGAACCCGCTTCTTGCAGCAAGCTTGGCCCCTGTCCCTACCGTCAGGTGATCCGCAAGACCGACACCGCCACCCATGGTGACGTTGTCGCCCACCGTTACGGAACCGGAAATACCCGAAAGGCCGGCGATTATGCAATTGCGGCCGATGCGGACGTTATGAGCGATCTGGACCAGATTGTCGATCTTGGTGCCTTGACCGATAATGGTGTCGGACATGGCGCCGCGATCGACGGTGGTATTGGAGCCGATCTCGACGTCGTCCTGGATGACGACCCGGCCGATTTGCGGCACACGCTCCGGACCCTTGGCGCCGGCCACGAAGCCAAAACCGTCCTGGCCGATGCGGGCACCGCCATGAATGATGACGCGGTTGCCGATCAGCGCGTACTGGATGCTGGCGCCTGGGCCGACATAGCCGTCGCGGCCGAACTGGCAGGAGGGACCGATAACGGCATGAGGAGCAATGACGGTTCCGCTGCCGATAGAAGCGCGAGGGCCGATGATCGCGCCGGCCTCGACGATCGCGCCGGCCTCGATGCGCGCCGATGGATCGATATGGGCATGCGGCGAGATACCGGTTTCGCCGGTCATCGGCGCCGGTGTCGCAGCCGCCGGGAAAAGCAGGCGGCCGACCATCGCGAAAGCCTGTTGCGGGCGCGGATGGATCAGAACCGCGATACCCGCCGGCGCTTTGCCGGCAAATTCGGCGGGGCATAGAACCGCCGCTGCTCGCAGCGATTGCATCAGCGCGAAGTTGCGTCTGCCATCGACAAAGACAAGCGCGTGCTCGCCGCCTTCGCTTGCCGGCGCCAAGGCTTCGATCGATCTGTCGGAGAGGTCGGAATCGACAAGCACCGAGCCGGTCAGATTCGCGACTTCGCCAGCCGTATACCGGCGTGATGGCGCGAAGAACACCGGATCGGTCATTCCAGAAGCTATATCCAGCTAGCGCATGACCCCGAAAATCGGAATCGATTTTCGGAAAGGATAATGCGCAAAATCAAAGTCCTGCAGCGTCCTATGCGCGTCCAGGAGGATGCGCGGCGCCGTAGTGTCGAATTATTCTCTTCCGGACCGCTACGGCCCGGAAGTATCGTTGCCCGCCGATCAGAAGCGGGACGATATGCCGAAGTTGAATTCCTGCACGTCGTCGGTGTCCTCCTCGAGGACCGGGATCGCATAGTCGATGCGGATCGGGCCAAAGGGCGACGCCCACATCAGGCCGACGCCGACAGAGGCGCGCCACTGCATGTCGACCGTCGACTGATCGACCAGTGAAGCATCGATCTTGCTGCCATAGAGCGTCGCCGCGTCGGCGAACACCGCGCCGCGCAGGCCGAAGCTTTCCGGAATGACCGGCATTGGGAACTGGGCTTCCGCCGAGGCATTGAAATAGGTGGTGCCACCGAGATGGTCGCCGGCGTCTTCACTGTCGACCGGCCCGATACCGCCGTAAGCGAAGCCACGGATCATGCGGTCGTTGCTCTGGAAATGATCGAAGATGCGCAGGTCGCCATCGCCGCCGTAGCCTTGGATATGGCCAGCCCCGCCGGAAATCACCGCCACCAGATCAAGCTGCTCGGACAATGTCTGGTAGACGCTGCCACGCGTTGTCACCTTGACGAATTTGGCGTCGCCACCGAGGCCGGCGAATTCCGTGGCGACATTGGCGAAGATGCCTTCATGCGGGTTCTTCATGTCGTCGATGGTGTTGTAGACCAGGCCGATACTGACCGACGACTTGAGCCACGGGCTTTCCTCAATCCCGTTTAGGACGGCCGTAGAGATG
Organism: Mesorhizobium sp. WSM4829; assembly: GCF_055811475.1. Classification (NCBI taxonomy): domain Bacteria; kingdom Pseudomonadati; phylum Pseudomonadota; class Alphaproteobacteria; order Hyphomicrobiales; family Phyllobacteriaceae; genus Mesorhizobium; species Mesorhizobium sp. WSM4829. Next base: position 138,617 of record NZ_JBVVQJ010000016.1, read on the forward strand.
TCGCAGCCGGCCAGTGGATCGCAGTCATCGTCGAGCTTATACTTCTCCTGCGAGATATTGTACGCCAGCTGCGTCGAGATGTCGTCGGTGATCGGCAGGCCGAAGCGCACTGTCGCACCTAGCGTCTCGCTCTTGTAGTCGTCGCGTTCCCTGGTCCGGTTGAAGACATCGAAACCGGCGGCAATGCGCCGCCCGAGGAAATAGGGCTCGGTGAAGGAGAAGCTGTAGTCGCGCGAATTCTTGCCGCCGCCCGCCGAGAGCTTGATGAACTGGCCGCGTCCGAGGAAGTTGCGTTCGCTGATCGATCCTTCGACGGTCGGGCCTTCGGTGTCGCCACCGCTCGAATAGCCGGCGCCGACGGAGAACTCGCCGGTCGACTTCTCGACCACGTCGACCACCAGCACCACCTGGTCCGGCTCAGAACCGGGCACGGTCGAAACCTCGACTTTCTCAAAAAAATCGAGCGCTTCCAGCCGTTTCTTCGCGCGCTGGATGAGAACCTGGTTGAAGGCATCGCCCTCACTCACGTCGAATTCGCGGCGAATGACAAAGTCGCGTGTCCGGTCGTTGCCGCGAATTTCGATGCGCTCGACATAGGCCTTGGTGCCCTGGTCGATCGTATAGACCACTGAAATGGTGTGGTTCTCGAAATTGCGGTCGCCGCGCGGCGTCACCTGGGCGAAGGGATAGCCGGAACCGGCGACCCTCTCGGTCAATGCAATGATGGTGTCTTCGACGTTCTCGGCGTTGTAGACATCGCCCTTGTGGGTTTCGACCACCGACTGCAGCGACGCGCCGTCGACCTCGGGAATCGTGCTCTCGACGCTGATGTCGCCGAAGGTGTAGCGCTCGCCCTCCTGCACGGTGATGGTTACCGTGTATTTATTGGTGGCTTCGTCGAGCTCGCCGACCGCGGAAATCACCTGGAAGTCGGCATAGCCGTGATTGTAATAAAAACGGCGCAGCAACTCCTGGTCGGCGTTGAGCTTGTCTTCGTCATAGACGTCGTCGCGCAGCACGAACGAAAGGATGGTCGAGCGCTTGGTCGAAATGACATCGGACAGGCGACGGCTCGAATAGGCGCTGTTGCCGACGAAATTGATCGCGGCGATCTGTGTGCGGCCGCCTTCGTTGATGTTGAACACCACGTTCACGCGGTTGTCGCCGAGATCCATGATCTGGGTGGTCACGGCGGCGTCGTCGCGGCCGATACGCCTGTAGGCGGCCTTGACCGCCTCGACATCGGCATCGAGCGCCTGCTGCGAGAACGTTCCACGCGGCTTCAACTGGACCGCGGCCGCCAGCGCGTTGTCCTTGAGCTTCTTGTTGCCCTGGAACAGCACCTGGTTCACGACCTGATATTCGGAAACCTTGATGACCAGCGTCGAACCGACCTGGTTGATCTGGACGTCCGAGAACAGCCCGGTGCCGAACAGCGCCTTGACCGCCTCGTCGATATCGGCGCTGGAAAACGGCCTGCCGGGCTTGATCGTGACGTAGTTGCGGATCGTCTCGGCGTCGACACGCTGATTGCCGCTGACTTCAACTCTTGAAACAACAGCGGCCTCGGCCGCCGATGTGGCAACGAACTGCACTGCGAGCGCACCTGGTACGACCAGGGCGGCGGACAGGGCCACCGCGGACGCGGCGCTCAGAAACTTGGATGCTGCCTTCATCGGGCTTTTGTACCTTTTCTCGAAGTCCCCACGGCGAGAAAACCGGACGTGCGGTAATTTCCCCTACCGTATTAACCGGATTTTCCCTACACGCAAGGCTCCTGGTTAATTTGTATTTACTTAACCCAATTGCGTGGCTTTCGCGTCACGCATATCCCCACGCATGGTAAACGGCGTCTCAACATTGGCTGTGCTGAAGCCAAATTTCTTCATGATTTCAGCATCCAAACAGGTCGTTCCAGAAAACGAACCCCATGAAGCCCAAGACGAGAAGCAGGCCAGCCCTGTAGCCCAACTCCATCATCCGTTCCGACACCGGTCGCCGAATGACGGCCTCCACGCCGTAGAACAGGAGATGGCCTCCGTCGAGCGGAGGAATCGGCAAAAGGTTCAGAATACCGATCCCGACCGACAGCAGCGCGACAAGTTGCACAAGCCAGTCGAAGCCGAGTTTTGCCGCCTGCCCCGACATCTTTGCGATCTTGATTGGGCCGCCCAGCTGGCATTTGTCTTCGCGACCGACAACGAAACGCTGCAGGAACTGACCGGTGCGCTGAATGATGTATCCCGTTTCCTCGACCGCCGCCCCTACCGCTCCGACCGGGCTATAGGTGATCAGCCTGGGCTGGCCGAATTCCTGGTTGTTGACGACGCCGATCACCGCCACCTTGACCTTGTTGCCTAGCCCGTCTTGCTGCTCCATCAATTCCGGCGTCGCCGTAACGGTGATCTCCTTGCCGTCGCGCAGCATGACGAAGGTGATGGGGTCGCCACCGCGGCCCGAGACCCGGCGCTGGACGTCGGCGAAGGTCTGGACCTTGCTGCCGTCGACGCTGACAAAGCGGTCTCCGGGCAGGATGCCGGCCCTGGCCGCTGGGCTGCCCGCGGTGACTTCAGCCACCATTGGCTCCAGCACGGGCCGGCCATAGGCGGAAAACAGCACCGCGAAGACGGCGATCGTCAGCAGAAAATTGAACAGCGGACCAGCCACCACAGTTGCCGCGCGCTTCCAGACCGGCTGCGTGTGAAAAGCAATCTTGCGTTCGGCAGCCGTCAGCGTTTCGATCTCCTCCGAACTGGGCTGGCTCGAGGTGGCGTTCATGTCGCCGACGAATTTGACGTAGCCGCCGAGTGGAATGGCGCAGAGCTTCCAGCGCGTGCCATGGCTGTCATTAAAGCCGAAGAGTTCCGGGCCGAAGCCGATCGAAAAGACCTTCACGCCGATGCCGCACCAGCGGCCGACGAGATAATGGCCCATCTCGTGAACGAACACGACGACGGTCAGCACGAACAGGAAAGGCACCAGCGTGCCGAGGACAAAGCCCTCCGTGCTGAAAACCGCGTGAAGAATCTCGTTCAATTCATGTCCTCAAAATTCGTCCGCAGCACGGTGGTACCGCGACTGTGGCATCAATCCAGGCGAATCCATGGCGCATCCTGCGCAGGTCAAGAAACCAGGCCCCCGAATCAATGCCGATAAAGAGCCAATGCCGATCAAGCTGGAAACAGCCCCTGTGCCGGATGGTCGGCGGTCGCCGAAATCCAGCCGATGACGTACAGGGCGAAAGCCGCCGCGACAAGCCCGTCGACCCGGTCCATGACGCCGCCATGGCCCGGTATCAGCGTGCCCGAATCCTTGCGGTTGTGGCGCCGCTTCACCCATGATTCGAAAAGGTCGCCGGCCTGGGAGACGAGCGAAAGCACCAGCGCGACGACGCCGAGCACTGCGAGATTGCCGGCTCCGGCCGCAGCGGCCAGAAGCAGCCCGGCAACCACGCCGCCGACGGCGCCGCCGAGCGCACCGCTCTGCGTCTTGCCGGGTGAGATCGACGGCGCCAGCTTCGGCCCGCCGACAGCGCGGCCGACGAAATAAGCTGCTATGTCGGTCGCCCAAACCACCGCGAACAGGAAGAGAATCGCGACGAGGCCGGAATGGTCGCCGTCGCGCAAAAGAGCAAGTGACAGTCCGGAAATGGCGGCATAGGCAAGGCCGGACGCGTCCCACTGTCCCGTTTGATGCATCGAAGTCTGGTGCATCGAAGCCACGACCACGGTGACAACGACCATCACCGCCACAAGAAGCAGCAGCCAGGACGCCGGCAGGCCGGCGACCAAGGCGCCGACGAAAACCAGAAGCAACGCTTCCGGCAGAAGACCAAGACCCGTGGCGGCGAACGGGCGGCACATTCGCGTCCATTCGTAGAAGATCAGGATCGTCATGGCGGCGCAAAGCAGCCGGAAGGGCAGTCCGCCGAGCCAGGTCAGGCCGAGCGTGACGACCGCAAGCACGACGGCAGAAATAACGCGAAGCTGGAGGTTGCTCATCCCTTGGCTGTCACGGCGACGCCTTCAGCGCCAAGCCCGCCGAAACGGCGCTCGCGACCGGCAAAGTCGCGCAATGCGTCAGCCAAATGCTCGCGGCTGAAATCGGGCCAGTAGCAAGGCAGGAAGACAAGTTCGCTGTAAGCCGCTTGCCACAGAAGGAAATTCGACAGCCTGAGCTCACCGCTGGTGCGGATGACCAGTTCCGGATCCGGAATACCCCGGGTATCGAGAGAGCCGGCAAAGGATTCGGCCGTGATCGCCTCGCTGTCGAGCTCGCCGCGCGCCACCGCCGAGGCAAGCTTGCGCGCGGTGCGCACGATCTCGTCGCGTCCGCCATAGTTGAAAGCGATGACCAGGGTCAGCGCTTCGTTGCGGACGGTCAGCGTTTCGGCCTCTTCAAGCAGGCTCCTGATGTCAGGTTGCAGCCCTGCCCTGTCGCCGATGATCCTGACCCGCACGCCATTTTGGTGCAGTTCGGCGAGGTCGCGGCGGATGAAGATTTTCAACAGGCCCATCAGGTCGCTGACTTCGGACTTCGGCCGCGACCAGTTTTCCGACGAGAAGGCGTAGACGGTGAGGAACGAGATGCCAAGGCCAGGAGCGGCGCGCACCGTGTTGCGCAGCGCCTCGACGCCGGCACGATGCCCAGCAAGCCGTGGCAAGCCACGCGCCTTGGCCCAGCGTCCGTTTCCGTCCATGATGATTGCGACATGCGCGGGGCTTGTCATGTTCTCGCTTTCGAGCCAGCAGTGGCCAGACCCTAAACCTGCATGATTTCAGCTTCCTTATCGGAAAGCAGATGGTCGATGGTGCCGATCATCTCGTCGGTGAGCTTCTGGACCTGGTCGGACCGCTTGCGATGATCGTCCTCGCTGATATCGCCGTCCTTTTCCGCCTTTTTCAGGAATTCCATGCCGTCTCGGCGCACGTGGCGCACGGCGATGCGCGCATTCTCGGCATAACCATGCGAGATCTTGACCAACTCCTTGCGGCGCTGTTCGTTGAGCTCGGGCAGCGGAATCCTGAGATTGGTGCCGTCGACGATCGGATTGAAGCCAAGATTGGACTCACGGATGGCGCGATCGACCGCACCGACCATCGACTTGTCCCAGACCGAAACCGAAATCATGCGCGGCTCCGGCACCGACACGTTTGCCACCTGGTTGATCGGCATGGTGGTGCCGTAGGCCTGCACCTGGATCGGGGGGGGGGGGGGGGGGGGCGGCCCGGCGGGGGGGGGGGGGGGGGGGGCGGCGGCGCCGCGGGGGGCGGGGGGGGGGGGGGGGGGGGGGGGGGGGGGGGGGGGGGGGGGGGGGGG
>NZ_JBVVQJ010000017.1:0-132230 GCF_055811475.1 Mesorhizobium sp. WSM4829
CCATGGCCGCCCCTCGCCTCAGAGCATGGGCGGTTCTCTCTCCAGAACTTTTTGCAGAACCTTCAGGACACTATCCCCGATAACCCGCCGCGGCATGTGCCGGAAGGCCAGCGATCTGGAATAGAGCCGTCGAGTTCCTTCGCACCCCCCTCTGGCCTGCCGGCCATCTCCCCCGCAAGGGGGGAGATCGGCAGTTTCGGCGCTCCGCGCAATTCGCAACGGTGGAGATTTGAGTAAAGCACCTGTGCGCGCGTAATCTCCCCCCTTGCGGGGGAGATGCCCGGCAGGGCAGAGGGGGGTGCTGTCCCTCCAGCGCTGCGGGACATCCCGCGCCGTATTGGGGCTCACAGTTGAACCGCCCGGACCGGGCTCGCCAACGTCAGTCTCCCCATGCCTCGTCGGTGAATGCCTTCATGTCGAAGTTGGGGTCGGATGGCCCCAACGCGGCACACTTCTCCTGCCACACCGCAATCCTGTCACGCAAAGGCTTGCGGGCGTGGTTACGCTCAAGTTCATGCAAGAGTGCAATCCGCACTGCTTCCGTTTTACTGGCAGCGTTGATCTCGCACTGCAATTTTGCGGCCAGCGCATCCACTTCTTTGTCGCGAATATAGATAGGCACTTTTGAATATCTCCTGCTGAACCTTCAACTATTCCATTTTATTGGACATTCAAACAGACGATCCCTTAGGTTCCTCTCGCCGCTCTTGTCAGCAGCCGCTGGTAGAACAGGCCGATGCCGATCAGCACCGCGCCGAGGCCGATGAAGGACAGCGCCCTCAGCACGCCTTCCAGTTCCGACATGTCGAAGAGGAACACCTTCAACACCGCGACCGAGATCAGGGCGGCCGACGCAACGCGCAGCACCTGCGACTTCAGCCAGACGCCGGCGGTTAGCAGCGCCACGCCGATGATCAGCCACAGCGCGGAATAGGTGTAGGTCTCGAGCTGGCCGAGGCCGCTCCACAGGCCGATGAACTCGCCCTTGAACAGCCGCCGCACCGACAGCGTCGCATAGACGAAGGCGAGCAGCGCCGCCACCAGCGCCAGCATCGCGGCATACCATTTCGGCCGCTTGTCACGGGCGTAGAGCGCGAGCCCGCCGGCAGCGAGGGCCGGCAAGAGATAGGCGAGGAACAGCAGGTTGAACACCGGGACCCGGCCGGTTGATTCGTCGGTAAACAGCGGGTTCAGCGCCACAAAATGCTGGATGACGATGAAGGCGACCGAGACGACGCCCGCGGCAAGCGAACCATAGCGCAGCACCAAGCTTGGCGAGCGCATGTCGACGGCGACCAGGATGGCGCCGGCGCCGATGGCGATCAGCGTGTAGATCGCCTGCTCGGCGAGCGTCGCAGCACCCATGTCGATGACGCCGCCATGCATGGCATGGCGCACCAATATGGCAACCGTGAGCACTGCAAACAGTGCTGCGCCCGCTTCCATGGCGAGGCGTGGCCGGCCATTTGTGGTGTGGGCGAGTTGCCAGGCGGCAAAGCCGAAGGCAAGCGCCGGCACGCCGTAGCCCGGCAGCAGCCAGTTGAACACCGGCGTCCTCGACAGGAATTCAGCGCCGACGATTGTCGGATCGAAGGCGATGCGGCCGAGCACCGCGATGACCGCAGCGACCGAAATCCAGCCGAGCACCGGGTAGGCGCGCCAGCGGGTGGCCAGCGCCGGCACGATGGCCGCGGCACCCAGAAGCATGGTCGTCCAGCCGGATCCAAAGGCCATGTAGAGCATCAGCAAGGCAGCGACTGCTGCCCCGCCAAGCGCGAACGAGACGGCAGCACCGCCCTGCAGCGGCGGCTGTTCACCGCGCGCAATCCACTCGCCGCCGGTGGCGAACACCACCACCAGAAGGGCTGCAACCGCCGCGTAGACAAGATCGCGGTCGAGATTGCCGAAGGTGAACCAGAGCGCCAACAGAGTGACCAGTGGTGCGACAACGCCCCATGCTGCCCATGAGGCGGCGCGGATGTGAGCCGATGCAGCAAATTTGCGCGCTGCCCAAAAGCCGGCTGCGATGAACACAAGTCCGAGAAAGATGCCGATCCTGAGCATCAGCGTATCGGCAACTGCCGCCGGCAGGCCATCGACGCCGAGAGCGCCACCCGAAAAGTCTGAAACGACAGAGGTTGGCGGAATGATGCCGAGATAGACCAGAACCGTCGCCAGCCCTGCGGCGTGCAGAAGCGCCAGCGCCAGCGGCCGGTAGAGCGCTACCGCGACCAGGGCTGCGATAAGGGCTGCTCCCGGCAGAGCATCGCCGGCAGCGTATGCGGGGTCGACGAACAGCGCCATCGCCGAAAGGCCGACGAAGAAGCCAGGTGCGATCGATGGCCAGTCGAAGCCCCTGGCGGGTCCTGCTTCGCCACCGCGACGGCCGAGCCAGACGAGGGCGAGCACGGCCAGGGTCACCGCGTTGATAAAGAGGACGACAGGCAGGTTGGTGCCCGGCGCATCGGTCATGTAAAGAATGGTCCACAGGCCAGTGCCGGCGAACGCTGCCGCCATTAGCAATTTCCAGTCGCGCAGGCGGGCGATCACGCCGGTAGCGGCGAGCACAATCGCCAAATAGCCGAACAGCGCCCAAGGATTCGGTGCCTGCGAGGCGACCAGCATGGGCGTGACCACCGCGCCGAGCAGGCCGACGCCGGCCAGTGCCTGGCCATGGACGAGAGCTGCTGCGATCGTCGCCACACCGATGGCGCCGAGCAGCGTGAAGGCGAGCGCCGGCCCGATGAAGCCGTAGACGCCATGCGCGGCATAAACCGTGCCGAACAGGATGAAAGCACCGGCCGCCGTCAGGATCGCCGGAATATAGGCGCCGGCGACGCCCTGCACCGGCACCTTGAAGCCGGTACGGCGGATGAATTCGCCGACGACGACCAGCACCAGCCCGAGCATTGCTGCCATGCTCAGCCGCACGCCGGGACCAAAAATGCCGGCCTCGATGGTGTAGCGGATCAGAAACAGCCCGCCCAGCGCCAGCGCGATGCCGCCGACCCAGACCGCCCAGCGGGTGCCGAGCGCCGTTTCAATATCGGGTTTTTGGGCCGGTTTCGCCGTCGCGGCCTCCGGTTGCGCAGGTGCAGGCCCCGCCGGTGCCGCGTCGCCCGCAGCCCACGGTCCGGATGCAGCCTCCCCGGCTTCAACCTGCGTGGGCGGCTTTTCCTCAGCCTCGCCCGCCGCCGATGGCGGGGCGATGTCGGTCACGGCCGCAACTGCCGCGTCTGCCGGCGTGCTGTCGTTTGCGGCCTGTTCTACCGGCTTGGCCTGCGGCGGGCCAACATCGACACCCGAAAGCACGAGGCTGCGCAGCGCACCAAGTTCGCGCTCGATCAGGCCGATGCGGCTCTGCTGGCGCCAGATAATGACGAACAGCGCGATGATCGCGACGAGGCCGATCAGGCTTTCGAACATGGCGGTTCCCCCAAACCAAGCCAGTAGTGACCGACAAATACGGCGACCAGACGGCCAGCCGAGTCAGCGCGCCGCCAGACTGGCAGCCGGAAAGATCGAGCATGTTTCGGTGCCGAAAGCCAGCGGCGGCGCCTTGTATTTGCTGTCGATAATGCGCTGGAGCAATTCCAGGCCGGTATATTCAGCGATGTCGGCGTGCGAAATGGTGCCGAGGCGGAGCGGCGACACCCGGCCGGGATAGAGTTCCACTTCGCTCATGTAATGGTTTCTCCGGCGATCTCGTTGCCCGCCGCGTGGTGCTTGCGCAGGGCGGCGAGGAAGCCGGCGCGAGCGCCGGGCGCCTCGATACCGCGCGGCTCGTAGACATGGCGGGAAAAAAAGAAGCCGGTCAGCCGGAAGGCGTCCTCGATCGCCGCCGGATCGGCGCGCAGCCCGGAGCCGCGCTGCAGGAATGCAGGGAGCACCAGCATCTTGTCGCGCCATGGCGCGCCTGCGGCGCGCGACACGGCGCGCCCGGACTTCGGCGAGACATAGGCAAGGTCCTGCCTGGCGCCGGTCGCGGCACACTGGCTGAGATCGAGGCCAAAGCCGAGTTCGTCGAGAATCAGCAATTCGAAGCGCGCCACCAGCTCGCCAGCGGCGTCCGCATCGTCGAGATAGGCGATCATCACGGCCAGCGTCTCGTAGAGGCCGTCATGGGCGTCGCGCTCGGGCAGCAGGCGCAGATGCGCCGCCATGGTCTGCAGCCCATAGATGGCGACGGCGCTGTCCATCAGCCGGGCGGCGTTCATCTCGATCGCCTCAGCCTGGAAGGTGCCCAGATGCTCGTCGAGTCGCGCCCGCCACAACAGGTCGACGCGGTTGCCGGGCTGCAGAACCGGCTGCTGCTTGCGCGAGCGGCCGCCGCGCACAAGGCCGAGGTGGCGGCCGTGCGCACGCGTCATGACCTCAAGAATGGCGCTGGTTTCGCCATGCTTGCGGGTGCCGAGAATAATTCCCTCGTCGCGCCATTCCATGAACGCAGCTTGTCACCGCTTCGGTGGCGAAATCAAGTTTTTCAGGCGCTGTGTCGGTGCCCTCCGCGGCGGTCCGCGCGGAGGTGATCGGCAAGCACTTCATCGATCACGCGTCGCGACTTTTCAACCTCAATTGGATTGATGTCTATATGGCCGGCGACCGTAATAAGCGCTTTCCATAGCGTCCAGCCACGGCCTCGCGCCCAGGTTGCCTCGTCGGCCTGAAGACCGGCGCGAAACACCTCTCGGCTTTTGCCTTCGAAGAGCGTCCACGCAATCGCCAAGTCGCACGAGGGATCGCCCACGCCCGAAGTCCCGAAGTCGATCACCGCGCTCAAGGCACCTTGCCTGACCAACAGGTTTCCCCAACTGACGTCGCCGTGGAACCAGACGGGCGCGCCGTGCCATGTCGCGGCAAGCGCTGCTTCCCACACCGCGCTCGCGGCGACCGCGTCGATCCTGCCGTCGAGGGCTGCTATTGCTTGCCGGGTCTCACCGTCGTAGACGCTCAGTGGTCCGCCGCGAAAAAAGTTGTGCTGCCCTGGCGCCGGTCCACCGGCGGGATCGACCCGTTGCAGGGCGACCAGGAATTGGGCCAGGCCGGCCGCGAATTGCGGCAGGCTGGCAATACGCTCCAGCGTCGCCGTCTCGCCTTCGATCCACCGGTAGACGGACCAATGCCAGGGATAGTCGTCGGCCGGGGCTCCCATCGCCAGCGGGACAGGGACAGGCAGCGGCAGCAGAGGCGCAAGCCTTGGCAGCCAGCGATGCTCCTTTTCGACCTGCAAGGCATAGGTCGCCGCACTCGGCAGCCTCACCAGCATATGGTCTCCGAGATGAAAGGTCCTGTTGTCCCATCCGCCTGATGCAACCGGCCGGACAGCAAGATCCTTCCATCGAGGAAATTGCGTGGCGACCAACCGGCTCACGAGGGCTGTGTCGATAGTGACTTCTTGTTCAAGCATGATCTTTTGCGAAAACCGGGTCCCACTTTTCGGGACCATGCTCTAATGCGGAAACTCCAGCCCCATCTCGCGATAGCGCTCGGGGTCGTCGCCCCAGTTCTCGCGCACCTTGACGAACAGGAAAAGATGCACCTTCTGTTCGAGGATACCGGATATCTCCATGCGTGCCGCCTGGCCGATGGCACGGATCGTCTCGCCCTTGTGGCCGAGCACGATCTTCTTCTGGCTGTCACGCTCGACATAGATGGTCTGGTCGATGCGCACCGAGCCGTCCTTCTTCTCTTCCCATTTCTCGGTCTCGATATGGGAGGAATAGGGCAGTTCCTGATGCAGCCTGAGATAGAGCTTTTCGCGGGTGATCTCGGCCGCCAGCTGACGCATCGGCAGGTCGGAGATCTGGTCTTCCGGGTAATACCAGGGGCCGGCAGGCAGGGTTTCCGAGAGATAGTCGAGCACGTCCTTGCAGCCCGACCCGGTTAGCGCCGAGACCATGAAGGTGCGCTTGAAGGGCACCCTTTCATTCGCTGCCGCGGACAGGGCCAGCAGCGCCTCGGGCTTGACCCGATCGACCTTGTTGAGGATCAGCACCATCGGCTGGCGGACATCCTTCAGCCGTTCGAGGATCGCGTCGGCGTCGCCCCTGATGCCGCGCTCGGCGTCGATCAGCAGCAGCACGATGTCGGCGTCCTTGGCGCCACCCCAGGCGGTCGTCACCATCGCCGTGTCCAACCGCCGCTTCGGCCTGAAAATGCCCGGCGTGTCGACGAAGACGATCTGTGCGTTGTTGTGGATGGCGATGCCGCGCACGATGGCGCGCGTCGTCTGCACCTTGTGGGTGACGATCGACACCTTGGCGCCGACCAGTTGGTTGACCAGCGTCGATTTCCCCGCATTGGGCGCGCCGATCAGTGCGACGAAGCCGGAATGCGTGGTGGCAGCTTCTGTTGCCGGCGGGACGTCTTCGGTGGCGGTCATGCCGCGCTCCCCTTGTTTAGCCAGACGCCTTCGCGCAACAGCAGCGCAGTCGCGGCGGTTTGCTCGGCCTCGCGCTTGGAGCGCCCGCTGCCGCTCGCCGGCGGATAGGCGCCGACCTTGACGCTGACGGTGAACAGCGGATCGTGGTCCGGTCCCTCGCGGCTGTCAATTATGTAGACCGGCACGGCGCCTGCCGCCTGATGCGCCCATTCCTGCAGTTCGGTCTTGGCATCGCGGCGGGCGGCGCCGATGGCCTGCGAGCGCGGCCGCCAGTATTTGTGGATGAAGGCGCGGGCCGCCTCCAGCCCGCCGTCGAGATAGAGCACGGCGATCAGCGATTCCAGCGCATCAGCCCGCAGATTGACGCGTTTGCGCCCGTCCAGGCCGCGTACGTCCGAGCCGGCACGGATCAGCTCCGGCAGGCCGATCTCCTCGGCGATCTCGGCCAGCACCTCGGCATTGACCAGCGCGTTGAGCCGGAGCGACAGCTCACCTTCGGCCGCGTCCGGATACGCCGCCAGCAGCATGTCGGCGACGACCAGGCCGAGGACGCGGTCGCCCAGGAATTCGAAACGCTCATAGTCGATGCCGGCATGGCTGCTGCGGGCGCTGGCATGGGTCAGCGCGCGCTGCAAGCGCTGCCGATCGGCAAAGGCGTGGCCGGTGCGCTCCATGAGCGCTTCGGCGAGCGCGTCGACGGTCAGCCGTTTTGTCGCCACCATGACCTATCTGACGAAATGGAGCAGGCGCGACGCGCGCATCTGCGACGGCCATTTCCAGATTTCGAGCGGGCTGGCGCTGCCACCGATCGAGAAGAAGATGAGGTTGGCGCGACCGACCAGGTTCTCGTCGGGCACGAAACCGACGGTGAAGCGGCTGTCCGAGGAATTGTCTCTGTTGTCGCCCATCATGAAATAGTGGCCGGGCGGCACGTCGAATTCCTGGGTGTTGTCACCGATCGAGTTGGGTATCAGGTCGAGCGTGTCATAGCTGACGCCATTCGGCAATGTCTCGCGATAGACGTCGACCGGCCCGCTCTCCTCGGTGATGTCGCGATTGTCGATCTGCCCGACCTTCTGGCGCTGCACGCCGACGCCGTTGATGAAGAGCTGGCCATCCTTGACCTGGATCTTGTCGCCCGGCAGGCCGACGACGCGCTTGATGTAGTCGACGGAGGGGTCCGGCGGGAACTTGAACACCGCCACGTCGCCGCGCTTCGGCTCGGCGCCCCAGATGCGGCCCGAAAACAGGTCCGGCCCGAACGGCAGCGAATAGCGCGAGAAGCCATAGGACCATTTGGTGACGAAGAGATAGTCGCCTTCGAGCAAGGTCGGCCGCATCGACCCGGACGGGATAGAAAATGGCTGGAAAAAAAGCGTGCGGATGACCAGAGCGAGCAACAGCGCCTGGACGATGACGCTGACGGTTTCGCCAAGCCCGCCGGATTTCTTCTGGGATTTTTCAGCCACGCTCATGTCGTCCTCGATTATGCGTTGGTTGGTATAGAGTCTCGGCGCGCGCTGGGCAACGTCATGCCGGTGGTCAGATGCGATCAATATGGCGCTTATTCGACGGGCATCGCCTCGATTATCACAAAGGCTTGAGCAAGCGGAAAATCATCGGTGATGGTGAGGTGGATCGCGGCCCTGTGCCCTTCAGGCAGGATCTTGTCCAACTGCGCCGCCGCCCCGCCGGTCAACGCCATGGTCGGCTTGCCGCTGGCCAGATTGACGACGCCCATGTCGCGCCAGAACACCCCTTGCGCCATACCGGTGCCCAGCGCCTTGGCGCAGGCCTCCTTGGCAGCAAAACGCTTGGCATAAGAGGCAGTGCGAGCGCAGCGGTTTTCGGAGCGCGCCTGTTCGACCTCGGTGTAGATGCGCTGGATGAAGCGCTGGCCATGGCGCTGCAGCGATTTTTCGATGCGTCTGATATCGATCAGGTCGCTGCCGATGCCAATGATCATTGGGCGGGAACTTCCCGTCCGGCCGTTCCAGCTCTGTTCGTCAGGCGCATGGAGCGCGAGAAACAGCGGCGTGGCCACACATGGAGACGCACCCGGTCGAGAAGACCATCAGGCTTGCGGCGTCGAAAAAGCACTCTGTCCCTGTCCTGATCCAATACGCCGGCCCGGCCACCCGGTGCACGCCGGAAGGCAATCAAGGCTTCGATATAGCGACACCCAAGCCCCAAGACAACGAATCGCTGCCGCGATGGTCTGCCACAGGAGGTAACCAAATGCGACGGGTTCGCCTTGCCCCGAAGCAGCAAGTTGCATGGATGTCAGCTTGCGAGCGCCAAGCTTCAGCCGCAATCCTATAGTGCGCGGCCGGCGTTGCCGGTCTCGAAAACCCAGCCGTCGGGGTAATCCTCGGCAAAGCCAGCCTCGGGAATGAGCAGCGTAGCACGGTATGGCACTGTGGGAGCCTCGTAGATGTACTCGGTCTCACTCACACGATGGTAGGTTTGCGGCAGAACAACCAAACTCGACACGCCAGCCACCAGCCAGGCCACCGGAAAATCCGCCTTGTCGCCGACCTTCAGGTTCATTCTGCGAATTTGTTGCAGGTTCGTCGCCGGCGTAAAGCTGTAGTCCAGGTCCACCATCGACTGAACCGCCGGCTGCCGCTGCCCATTGACAGTCCAGCCGGTCTCGTTGCGGATGCCGGTCTCGTTGCGGATTATTGTGAGATCGACTGACTGGGAACCGATGAACCCGCGAACGCTGCCGGATTTGGTCGTCCAATCTTCGGCCAGTTGCACAGTGTAGTCCAAACGTGCCGGGCCCGCATCCGACAGGTATACAGCGGCTCCATTCAAGTGCCAGCCGAGGTCTGTCTGCTTTAGCTGCACGACATCGTGCCCTGGTTCGTCCGTCCTGCGCCAGATAGCGAGTAGAGACATGCTCTCACCTCTCGATTCGTTGTTCATCACCACGATCATTTTTTCGGCCGAGGTTGGATACGAGTTGCTGAAGGCTGCTCCCCAATATGACCAGGCTCACTCCGAGCAAGGCGACATCCTTGATCAGAAAGGCACCTAACCCATTGAGGAAGGGAAACCCTCCGGAGCCCGTTTCCCAGATCGGCAGGGTGAGCATTGTCGAGGATGTCAGCGCGAAGATGACTGAGCCGATGGCACCCCCCACGAGGCCGGCCCAAACGCTGCGGACAGATGCTATCAGCAGAAGCGCTGTGACCAGTTCGACCACGCCCAGGAAGTAGGAGGCTCCCGCAGATCCGAACGCGGGATAGAGCCATGCCAGCCAAGGCGTATTCTCGATGAATGGCCTAAGCGCCTCGATCTCGATTGCAGTAAATTTCAAAATGCCGATCAACAGCAGAGGGAGCACCACCCCCAGAAGGGTTACCGCGCGACCGACGGCAGCAAGGTGGTAGCCAGCTTGATTGATGCGCGCCACGAACGGAGCGTTGGCGGTTGCAGAGGTAAACATGGCCTTCTCCTTTCGATTTGTATGCTCAAAGCATATAATAATTCGACCTTGATGTATATGCTCCGAGCATATATTTTTTGGCGATGACCGATTCCAGGATTGAAAATGTGATTGGCGCTCTAGCGCTCGCCTTTGCGGACATTTTGCAGCGGGACGCTCAGGCCAAAGCACCGGAGCCCGGCCCAGCGGCTTCCGCGATCACCCTCATTGGCCACGTACCGGGCCTGTCGATCGAGAGGCTGCGCCGCGCATTGTCACTGTCCCATTCGGGCACCGTCAGGCTGGTCGATCGACTGGTCGCGGAGGGATTGGCGGCTCGGTTCTCGGCGCCTGACGACCATCGCGCGGTAGCGCTAAGGCTCACTCCTTTGGGCGAGACGACCTGCAGTGCTATTCTTTCCGCTCGCCAGAAAGGGCTCGCGTCAGCGCTCGCTGTTCTAAGTCAGGAGGAGCTGCAGGAATTCGGTAACCTTGCCGCCAAGCTGTTGCGTGGGCTCGTCAGCACCGAGGACCATGCATATCGTATTTGCCGGCTCTGCAACTATACCGCTTGCCTCGACTGCCCTGTGGAGGCGGAACTGGCCTGAGCTATGGCTTTGGCAAACTAAAGCGCGTCGCACCTGGACGATGGCTGCGGCAGGCGTGAACACGGTTGCCCGCAAGCCGACCTTGCCAATGCACTTCGTTTTCGCCGAAAATCCCGGTTACCTGTTGTACCAGCTGATCTCGACGAGATTGCCGTCCGGATCGCGGAAATAGACCGACATCATCGGGCCACGGGCTCCGATCCGCTCGACCGGCCCGACTTCGACCGCAACGCCGTTGGCAGCCAGGCTGGCGCATACCTCTGCGAGCGGGCGCGCGGCGACCAGGCAAAAATCCGCGGAGCCCGGCGTCGGCGCCTTGGCCTTCGGCTCGAAAGTGTGGCCTGCCTCATGCACATTGATCTTTTGCGTTCCAAACAGCAGCGCCGTCGGCCGGTCCGGCTCGTCGAGGCGATTGAAGCCGAGCACGCGCTGATAGAAGGCGCAGGTGTCCTCGACGGAGCTAACCGTCAGCACGAAATGATCGATACCGGCAATCAACGTAGCGCCTCAGTTAATGTTTGTTTTGGCAGGTCGTGTCCCCAAACCGCTGCGCACCCTCGGTTCAAGCCCCGTTCAAGCCCAAGGAGGGCATGCTTTTGGGCGACATGCCTTATATGTTGCGGCTGCCCGGCTTGACCGGCGGTATGGCGGCAAGCTCGGGCGGCAGCCTGTCGGCCGGGTAGGCCGGAACCTCATATTCGGCGAGCGCGATCAGCGGCACGCCGACATCGGTCTTGCCGGCCGAGCGGTCGATGATGCAGGCAGCGGCAACCACCTCGGCGCCAAGCGCGCGCAGGCAGTCGATGGTCTCGCGGATCGACAGGCCGGTGGTGACGATGTCCTCGACGATGACGACGCGCGAACCCCTGGCGATCTCGAAGCGGCGGAGCCTGAACTCGCCCCCTTCCCGCTCGACCCAGATTGCCGGTGCGCCAAGATGGCGCGAGGTCTCGTAAGCCGGGATCAGCCCGCCAATCGCCGGGCCGACGACGTAATCGATCCTGCCGGACACAGCAGCGCGGATTTTTTCGGCCAGCGCCTTGCACAGGCGCTCGGTCTTGTCGGCATGCATGAAGACCCGCGCCTTCTGCAGGAAGACCGGGCTACGCAAGCCCGAAGTCAGGATGAAATGCCCCTCGAGAACGGCACCGGCCTCACGGAAAACGCCCAGCACTTCGTCGGTGTTCATTGTTCGCTCCGTGTGGATGGTGGTGAATGGTGAATAGTCAGTAGTCAGTAGTCAGTAGTCAGTAGTCGGTAGTGAGAGCCAACTTCTTTCACTATTCACTATTCACTATTCACTATTCACCATTCACTATTCACCATTCACTACTCTCACCATTCACCCATTCACGCGCCGTGCATCGCTGACGCTCGAATTGTCCTTGAGCTGCGACAGCAGCCGGTTCAGGTGCTTCAGGTCCCAGACTTCGAGATCGATCAGCATTTCGGTGAAATCAGGCGCGGTGCGCACCATCGACAATGTATGGATGTTGGCATCGTTGGATGCAACGACCTGCGCAATGTCGGCCAGTGAGCCCGGCGCGTTGATGGCGGTGACCGAGACTCGCGCCGGAAACCGCTCCTTGGTGCGCTCGTCAATGTCCCAGCGCACGTCGATCCAGCGTTCTGGCTGGTCGTCAAAGGCCTGCAGCGCCGGCGACTGGATCGGATAGATGGTGATGCCGGTCCCCGGCTGCACGATGCCGACGATGCGGTCGCCGGGCACAGCACCTTCCGGCGCGAAGCGCACCGGCAGGTCGCCGCGCACGCCGCGGATCGGTACGGCGCCGTCCCTTGGCTGGTCCTTGTCCTTGCGTGCGGCGCGGCCCGGAATCTGGAACAGCATGCCGGCGGCGTTGCGGATCTTCGACCAGCCCTCCTCGCGCTGCTTGGGCGCCGCCAGCGTGATGCGCTCGTCCTTGTAGTCGGGAAACACCGCCTTGATGACATCGGTGGAGGCAAGTTCGCCGCGGCCGACAGAGGCCAGCACATCCTCGATGTCCTTTCGTGCCAGCCGATGCAGTACCGATTTCAAGCTTTCCTTGGTAAAAATCTTGCCTGACCGTTCGAAGGCGCGTTCCAGTATGCGGATGCCGAGACCCGAATACTGCTTGCGGATGGCATTCTTGGTGGCGCGGCGGATCGCCGAGCGCGCCTTGCCGGTGACGACGACCGATTCCCACGCCGCCGGCGGCACCTGCGCCTTGGAGCGGATGATCTCGACCTCGTCGCCATTCTTCAGCTCGGTCATCAGCGGCATGATGCGGCCGTTGACCTTGGCCCCTACGCAGGTGTCACCGACATCGGTGTGCACCGCATAGGCGAAGTCGATCGGCGTGGCTCCGCGCGGCAGCGCGATCAGCATTCCCTTGGGCGTAAAGCAGAACACCTGGTCCTGGAACAGCTCGAGCTTGGTGTTTTCGAGGAAGTCCTCGGGATTGTCGCCTTCGGCTAGCTGCTCGATGGTGCGCCGCAGCCAGGCATAGGCGTTGGTCTCCTTCGAGATCGCGTGGGCGGTGCCGTTCACCTTGCCGCCGCTGTCCTTGTAGATCGAATGCGCGGCAACGCCATATTCGGCGATCTTGTTCATCTGATAGGTGCGGATCTGCAGCTCGACGCGCTGCCGCGACGGTCCAACGATGGTGGTGTGGATCGAACGGTAGTCGTTCTGCTTCGGCGTCGAGATGTAGTCCTTGAAGCGGCCGGGCACCATCGACCACGTGGTGTGGATGGCGCCGAGCGCCCGGTAGCAGTCCTCGACGGTATCGACGACGACGCGAAAGCCGAAAATGTCGGACAGCTGTTCGAAGGACAGCGCCTTGGCCTCCATCTTGCGGAACACCGACCACGGCTTCTTCTGACGGCTCTTGACCTCGGCCTTGATCGCATATTTGTCGAACAGCGTGGATAGCGCCTTCTCGATCTCGGACAGCACATCCTTGTTGCGCTCGAAGATTTCCGCGAGCCGCGCGGTGACGGCGCGGTAGGCTTCCGGATTGATGAAGCGAAAGGCGATCTCCTCGAGCTCCTCGCGCATGCCTTGCATGCCCATGCGCCCGGCCAGCGGCGCATAGATATCCATCGTTTCCTCGGCGATGCGCAGGCGCTTGGCTTCGGGCACATGGTCGAGCGTGCGCATGTTGTGCAAGCGGTCGGCAAGCTTGACCAGAAGCACGCGAACGTCTTCCGATATCGCCAGCAACAGCTTGCGCAGGTTTTCCGCCTGCTCGGCCTTCTTGGAGACGAGGTCCAGTTTCTTCAGCTTGGTCAGGCCTTCGACCAGCTTGCCCATTTCCGGACCGAACAGCTCGTCGATCTCGGCCCTGGTCGCCGTGGTGTCCTCGATCGTGTCGTGCAGCAAGGCAACCGCGATGGTCGCCTCATCCATGTGCATTTCGGTGAGGATGGCGGCGACTTCGAGCGGATGCGAGAAATAGGGATCGCCGGAGGCGCGCTTCTGGTGACCATGCTTCTGCATGGCGTAGACATAGGCCTTGTTGAGCAGCGCCTCGTTGACGTCAGGCTTGTAGCGCTGGACGCGCTCAACAAGCTCATACTGACGCATCATGGGCGGGATCTCGCAGTGCTGAAATGAATCATGCGCCGCACTGGCGTACGGCGCATGTCATAGAT
This sequence comes from Mesorhizobium sp. WSM4829, assembly GCF_055811475.1. Taxonomy (NCBI): domain Bacteria; kingdom Pseudomonadati; phylum Pseudomonadota; class Alphaproteobacteria; order Hyphomicrobiales; family Phyllobacteriaceae; genus Mesorhizobium; species Mesorhizobium sp. WSM4829. Next base: position 14,060 of record NZ_JBVVQJ010000017.1, read on the forward strand.
AACCACGAAACCGCCGGCGCGAAAGTGTCGGCGGCCGGTGGGAAGATCAATAATCGTCGCTTTTTTCCGGCGGCACCAGACCTTCGATGCCGGCCAGGAGGTCTTCCTCGGTCATGCGGTCGAAGGTGATGTTGTCCTCGGTGTCGTCGGCGTCGGTTGCCGCAGCGGCGGTACCGGTCTGGTCGGCGATCGCCTCGCCGTCGGCTTCCGGCTCGTCGACCTCGACATGCTTCTGCAGCGAGTGGATCAGGTCTTCCTTGAGGTCGTCGGGCGACAATGTCTCCTCGGCGATCTCGCGCAGCGCGATGACCGGATTCTTGTCGTTGTCACGAGGAACGGTGATCTGCGCGCCCTGGCTGATCTGACGGGCGCGGTGGCCGGCCAGAAGCACGAGCTCGAAGCGGTTGTTGACCTTGTCGATGCAATCTTCAACGGTTACGCGGGCCATGAGCTGCCCCTTTCATGCCTGGATTTGATGGAAAACAGGCGCGGTCCATAACCCGAACGCCGCCAAAATACAAGCTTTTTGGCAGTGCCGGACAATGCCGGGCCTGGGGGCCTTGGCCCCGGGTCTGGCCAAGGCCAGTCTGGGTGCGCGCCGCCTGCGACATACGGCACCGATCACAATTGCTTGCTATGTAGCATCATACCCTTGGATTGCCGTAAAACCGGCGTTATCTCGAATGACGAAGGTCAGCCGGTTATTTCAAGCCGACCGATAGTCACGCGCATTTAGACGACCGCTTATTTTCGAAAAGGAATATTTCCATGTTCGACCCTCGTGAGAAAATCGCTCTTTTCATCGACGGTGCCAATCTTTACGCCACCTCGCGTGCGCTCGGCTTCGACATCGACTACCGCAGGCTTTTGTCGAACTTCCAGAAGCGCGGCTACCTGCTGCGTGCCTACTACTACACCGCGCTGGTCGAGGATCAGGAATATTCCTCGATCCGGCCGCTGATCGATTGGCTCGACTATAACGGCTTCAAGGTGGTGACCAAGCCGGCCAAGGAGTTCACCGACTCGACCGGCCGCCGCAAGATCAAGGGCAATATGGACATCGAGCTGACCGTCGATGCGCTGGAACTCGCCGATGTCGTCGACCACTATGTCATCTTTTCCGGCGACGGCGATTTCCGCACGCTGGTCGAGGCGCTGCAGCGGCGCGGGCGCAAGGTCTCGATCGTCTCGACCATGGCTTCGCAGCCGCCGATGATTTCCGACGATCTGCGCCGCCAGGCCGATCATTTCATCGACCTGATTACCTTGAAGAGCGATGTCGGCCGCGATCCGTCCGAGCGGCCGGTGCGCCGACCCGAACCGGCCGAAGTCGACGAGGACGAGTATTGACGGCGGCGGTCTTGACCGCTCCCCTGGTCGCGTCCTCCGAGCCCGACCGCGATTGCCCGCTCTGCCCGCGGTTGCATGATTTTATCGCGCAATGGCGGCAGCGCGAACCGTCCTGGTTCAATGCACCAGTGCCGACCTTTCTGCCACCCGAGGGCGAGGATGCGGTGCGGCTGCTGATCGTCGGACTGGCGCCGGGCCTGCGTGGTGCAAACCGCACCGGACGCCCCTTCACCGGCGATTTTGCCGGCGACCTGCTCTACAACACGCTGATCGCACACGGCTTTGCCCGCGGCCAATTCAAGGCGCGGCCCGATGACGGGCTGGAGCTTGTCGGCACGGCGATCACCAATGCAGTTCGCTGCGTGCCGCCGGACAACAAGCCGGCCGGCGCCGAGATTGCCACCTGCCGGACGTTCCTGGTGCCGACGATCGCGCGGTTCAAGAACCTGCGCGCCGTGCTGGCGCTGGGCTCGATCGCGCACCAGTCGACCGTGCGGGCGCTCGGCCAGCGTGTCGCCGCTTATCCGTTCAAGCATGGCGGGCAGCAGCAAACCAATGGCGTGACGCTGTTTTCCAGCTATCATTGCTCGCGCTATAACACCAACACCGGCGTGCTGACGGAAGCAATGTTCGTCAACGTCTTCAGGGAGATAGCGGCGTTTCTGGAGAGATAGATTCGGGCGGTGACGCAAACAGCTCGGCCAATTTCTCCGGCCCGCCCTGAAGCACATTCAGATCGACATCGCCGGTGATGCCGTCGACGCGACCGCTGTCGTGGTACTGCCAATAGATCCAGTCGTCATGACCTGGCTGCAACGCCAGCGAACGAACCCAGCGCCGGCGGCCGACGATCTGGCTGGTATAGGCCCGTGCCGCGTCGTCGGTCACGTAAAGGATCGCCGTCTTGCCGAAAGCTGCCTCGACAGGGCCGAGGAAAGCCGAGAGTTCAACGCTCAATTCTTCGGGCGATGGCCGTCGCGGGCAATTGCCGACGAATTCGATATCAACCACCGGCGGCAGCAGCGCTTGATCGCGCGGCACGACGGAGATGAAATTCTTCGCCTGATCGGAGCCAGGCCTGCAGAAGGTGAAGAAATGATAGGCGCCGACCGCCAGACCAGCCGCACGCGCCTCACGCAGATTGGCGGCGAAGGCATCATCGACGTGGTCGCCGCCTTCAGTTGCCTTGATGATGGCGAAGGCGACATCATCGGCGGCAACACGCCGCCAGTCGATCTGTCGCTGATGATGCGAAACGTCGATGCCCCTGACCGGATATTTGCCGCGGTCCGGAGAAAACGGTCGGAAGTAAAAATAGCCGGCGGCCGTGATAAGGCACGCCAGGATCAGGCTGGCCGCACCCCAAAAGACAATCCGGTTCCTCATCCGGTTCTTCAAAAGAGGCCTATCCCTGTTGAACCGCCCTGCCCTCCGCTATGGCTCCGGGCGTTTGTCGCTCGAAAAGCCAAATCGTTGGGTTTTCGTCCGCTTCGCGGACCGCTCCTCACCCACGCTCCTTCAGCAGCCGGCCCTTTTCGCGCGACCAGTCGCGCTGCTTTTCGGTCTCCCGCTTGTCGTGCAGTTTCTTGCCGCGGCCGACGGCGAGCAAAAGCTTCGCCCTGCCTTTTTCATTGAAATAGATTTTTAGCGGCACCAGCGTCATGCCTTCGCGATCGACGCTCTGCGCAAGCTTGGCCATCTCGCGCTTGTTGAGCAGGAGTTTGCGGCGCCGGCGTGGCTCATGGTTGAAGCGGTTGGCCTGCAGATATTCCGGCAGATAGGAGTTGATCAGCCAGATCTCGCCGCCCTCGACCGAGGCGTAGCTGTCCTGGATGTTGGCCTGGCCCTGGCGCAGCGACTTCACCTCGGTGCCGGTCAGCACCAGGCCGGCCTCGATCGTGTCGAGCACCTCGTAGGAAAACCGCGCCTTGCGGTTTTCCGCAACGGTCTTGTTGTTGGGATCGGCTTTTCTGACCTGGTTCATGATGCGGAGAGGTGGCGCCTTATCCTTAGTTAATCAAGCCGGCGTGCTTCATCGCCGCATCGATCTTCTCGGCGGTCGACTGCTCGACGGTGACCAGCGGCGAACGCAGCACATTCTCGACCTTGCCGAGCTTCGACAGCGCATATTTTGCGCCGGACACGCCGGGTTCCAGGAAAATCGCCTTGTGCAGCGGCAGCAGGCGGTCCTGCAAGTCCAGCGCCTTGGCGTTGTCGCCGGAAAGCGTCGCCTCCTGGAATTCGGCGCACAGCCGCGGCGCGACATTCGCCGTCACCGAGATGCAGCCGACGCCGCCATGGGCGTTGAAACCGAGTGCCGAGGCGTCCTCGCCGGAAAGCTGGATGAAATCCTTGCCGCAGGTGGCACGCTGCTCGGAAACCCGCTCGACCTTGCCGGTGGCGTCCTTGACGCCGACGATGTTCTTGAAGTCATGCACCAGCTGGCCCATCGTCTCGGGCATCATGTCGATCACCGAGCGCGGCGGAATGTTGTAGATGATGATCGGCAGGCTGGTCGCTTTGGCGACGGCAGCGAAATGCGCATAGAGGCCGCGCTGCGTCGGCCGGTTGTAGTAGGGCGTGACGACGAGTGCCGCGTCGGCGCCCGCCTTCTCGGCATATTGCACCAGGCCAACCGCCTCCTCGGTGTTGTTGGAGCCGGCGCCGGCGACGACCGGAACGCGGCCCTTTGCCACCTCGACGCACACTTTGACGACGTGGCGGTGCTCGTCATGCGACAGCGTCGGCGACTCGCCGGTGGTGCCGACCGGAACCACGCCGGTCGTGCCTTCAGCGATCTGCCAGGCGATGAAGGCGCGAAACGCTTTCTCGTCGAAACGGCCGCTCTTTTCGAACGGTGTCACGAGCGCGGTAAGCGAGCCTCTCAGCATGTCGTCCAACTCCTTGGGACTGGCGCACGAGCCCGAAAATCGGAGCCGATTCACGGAAAGATCATGCGCCAAATTTAAAGTGCCACAGCGTCCTTTGCGCATCCGAGATGACGCGCGGTGCTGCAGGTGTTTTGTCTTGCGCGCCTTCTAGCCGAAAGCGAAGCGGCGCACCATAGTCTCGACATTGTTGCGCGGCAAGCATGACAAGAATGCCAGCAAGCGCAATTTGAACGACTTCGATAGCCCCGTTTACAGGCTCTTCACCACAGCCAACTAGGCTTCAGTTGATCTGTGTCTGTTGGTGATTGTGCAAGACAGGAAATGATGAAGACGATGCCGACCCGGCAGCCTCATTTTTTCGCGCTGCTTGGCGCAATTCTCCTGTTGACGCCGACCCTTGTGGCCGCCGGCAAGGTCGATGCACAGGTCACGTCGACCATTCCGAAGCCAAACCTGCTGGATACCGGCCTGCAGGGTCCGGGATCCCCTCCCGCCAGCGTCGCCAGGTTGAAGAGCGGCCTCGATGCGCTGGCGGCAAACGACATTGCCGGTGCGCGCCAGGTGCGCGACGCCCTGCCGGTCAATTCGCTCGACCAGCACATCCTTGCCTGGGCGATCGCGTTCTATGGCGGCGACAAGGTGCCCAGCGGCGACATCGCCGATGCTGCGAAAATGCTGCCGAACTGGCCGGGCATGATCGCCTTGCGCAAGAACAGCGAGCGCGCGCTCTACCGCGAGAACCCCGCGCCTGAGATCGTGGTGCAGGCTTTCGGCGGCAGCCAGCCGCAAACAGCCGAGGGCGTGGTGATCCTAGCCCGCTCCTATGTCTCGCAGGGCAACGTCCAGGCGGCGCGCTCGGTGCTATCGCCTTTCTGGCGCACCGAAAAACTGCAAGCCAGGGACGAAGCGGCGATCATCCAGGAATTCGGCAAGCTGATCCCCGCAGCCGACCACCGCTTTCGCATGGAGCGCATGTTTTATGCCGACCGGGTCAATTCGGCGCTGCGCGTCGCCGGCCTTGCCGGCGCTGAGCAACTGGCCGACGCCTGGGCCGCGGCGGACAAGGGCGACAAGAATGCACCAAAACTGCTGAAGGCGGTGCCAGCGGCGCAGCGTTCGGCCGGCTATCTCTTCGCCCAAGCCCAATTTCTGCGCAAGCAGAAGAAGTTTTCCGACGCCGCCGCAATGGTGATGAAGGCGCCGAGCGACCGCAGCGCTCTGATCGACTCGGATGCCTGGTGGGCCGAGCGCCGGGTGCTGTCGCGCGAACTGGTCGACCAGGGCGACATGAAGACCGCCTACAGGATAGTCGCAGCACACGCCGGCGAAACTGCTGCCAACGCGGCGGATGCGGAGTTTCATGCCGGCTGGTACGCGCTGCGCGGCCTCAACGATCCCACCACCGCTGCCAAGCATTTTGAGCGGATCGCCGGTCTCGCCCAGGGGCCGATATCGCTGTCGCGCGCCTACTATTGGCTCGGCCGTGCCGCCGAAGCCGGCGGCCTCGGCAGCGCCAAGGATTATTTTAGCCGTGCCGCAGGTTACGGCACGACGTTCTACGGCCAGCTCGCCGGTGAGCGCGTCGGCCGGCAGGTCCTCAACATCGCCCATCCGCAGCCAAGCGCCACCGATCACCGGAATTTTTCCAACCGCGAGGCGGTCAGCGCCATCAGGCGACTGCAGCAGGCAGGCTATCAGCGCTACGCCGACACGCTTTACCGCGACCTCGCCGGACAGTTGAGCAGTCCCGGAGAGCTGGCGCTGCTGGCCGCAATGGCGGAAAAGCAGGGCAATCACTTCCTGGCGCTGAAGGTCGGCAAGATCGCCGGCGCGCGCGGCATCGATGTCGGGGCGCTGTCGCATCCGCTCGGCGTCATTCCCGAGACCGCCAATATTTCCGGCTCCGGCAAGGCGCTGGCCTATGCGATCGCCCGCCAGGAAAGCGAATTCAACATCGGCGCCGTCTCCAGCGCCGGCGCACGTGGCCTGCTGCAGCTGATGCCGGCGACCGCCAGGCAATTGGCTGACAAGGCCGGAATGACCTTCTCGCAGGCGCGGCTGACCACCGACGCCGGCTACAACGCAACCTTGGGCGCCGCCTTCCTCGGCGAGCAGCTCGGCCGCTTCGACGGCTCCTATGTGCTGACCTTCGCCGGCTACAATGCCGGCCCCGGCCGCGCCGCCCAGTGGGTGGCCAGATACGGCGACCCGCGCGGCAAGGACATCGACGCCGTCGTCGACTGGATCGAGCGGATTCCCTATACCGAAACAAGAAGTTACGTCCAGCGCGTGATGGAGAATTACGAAGTCTACAAGATGCGTATTTCCGGCAAGTACGACATTGTCGGGGACCTGGTGAACGGGCGGAGTTGATCCGTTCGGGCGAAGGCTGGCTTGGCGAAGCACCCCCCTCTGCCCTGCCGGGCATCTCCCCCTCAAGGGGGGCGCTGTCCCGCCGACATCTTGAAAATGACGCTTCGATTTGACCACCCCCGCCCTCGCCTGTAGCAGTCGACGATCCGGCAACGGCGAGGAATCGAGTCCCAAAATGTCGAGCGGTTTTTCCGACTTCTTCTACGCCTCGCCGGACGGGCTTGAACTCCACGCCCGCATCTATGGCGAAGCGAATTCCGGCCACTGGCCGGTCGTCTGCCTGCCTGGCCTGACCCGCAATAGCCGCGATTTTCATGAGCTGGCGCTGCATCTGTCGCGGCGGGCGCAAACGCCGCGAAAAATCGTCGCTTTCGACTATCGCGGGCGCGGGCAATCCGCCTACGACCCCGATATCGGCCACTACAATATCGGCGTCGAAGCCGGTGATATCCTCGCCGGGTTGGCGGCGCTGGGCATCGAGGAAGCGGCGTTCATCGGCACGTCGCGTGGCGGGCTGATCATCCATGTGCTCGGTTTGATGCGACCGGCAGTCCTGCGGGCTATCGTGCTCAACGATATCGGCCCGGTGCTCGAGGCCGGCGGTCTCGCCCATATCCGCTCCTATCTCGAGCGCGCGCCGAAGCCGAAAACCCACGCCGAGGCCGTCGGCGCCCTGCGCGGCGCGCATGGCAGCGACTTTCCTGCCCTGACCGTGGCGGACTGGGAGCGGATGGCAGCGGCGCTCTACCGAGAGACGGTTGAAGGATTATTGCCGGATTTCGACCCGAAGCTGGTCGAGACGCTGGCGGGACTCGATCTGACCCAGAAGCTGCCAGACATGTGGCCGCAGTTCGAGGCGCTGACGGCGATACCCTTGCTCGCCATCCGCGGCGCCAATTCGAAGCTGCTGTCCGCCGAGACCTTCGAACTGATGCGAAACCGTCATCCCGGTGTCGAGACGATCACGGTCGAGGGCCAGGGCCATGCGCCGATCCTCGAGACCGGCGGCCTGCCCGGCGCCATCGCCGCTTTTCTGGACAGGGCCGAGCAACACTTCGCCGGGAGCCGGTTTTTTCAACGATAATGGGTCAGGCTTGTTGATTGTGCCGGCGCTTTTCTTTATCCACCAGCGCAACGGAGAGGTGGCCGAGTGGTCGAAGGCGCTCCCCTGCTAAGGGAGTAGAGGTCAAAAGCTTCTCGTGGGTTCGAATCCCATCCTCTCCGCCATCCCGCTTCGCGCTTCGCGCTCGCCGCTTTTCGCCATGCGGCGATTCTGCGGCAATGCCTTGGCCGGCGACTCACAGACATCGCCGCAATTGCGGCAGGCCATTGCCGGAATCGGCCGGATTGCAAGGGCTGGCCCAATGGGTCTCCAACCTGTCTCCGGCGGCGCAATGGTTAACGGGAGCTTTCCGAGTGAGGCCAAATCGTGTCATTTGTGCAACAAGGCAGGGTGATAGCGCCTGCACAGACCTTTCGCCGATGCGATGGTTGTTGAACGCCGCCGCCTCATGGGTAATGTCGGGTTCGAAGGAGCGGCGCGGTGCGCATCTTTTTCGGTAGTGGGGATGGGGCAGGGAACGCTGTCCTTCAGCAAAGAATACCCAGACCCGTTTTTTAACTTTTGACTGGAGGTCAGAAAATGAACATCAAGAGCCTTCTTCTTGGCTCCGCTGCGGCTCTGGTCGCAGTTTCCGGTGCGCGCGCCGCCGACGCCGTCGTCGTCGCCGAGCCGGAACCCGCTGAATACGTCCGCATCTGCGACGTCTACGGCGCTGGCTACTTCTACATCCCCGGCACCGAGACCTGCCTGCGCATCGGCGGCTATGTCCGCTACGACATCGGCGTCGGCGACGTCGGCTCGTTCGACGGTGCTGAGAACTTCGACGTCGAGGACGGCGACATCCAGGATACGTACTACAAGCAGGCCCGCTTTAACCTGAAGACCTGGACCGGCCAGGAAACCGAGCTCGGCACCTTGAAGACCTACACCGAGACCCGCTTCAACTTCGGCAACCGGAACCGGCACGTCAGCAGCACATACGTCCCCGGTCCCGATCCGGACGGCCCCGCCGGTCCGCTGCCCGCGCTGCCAGGTGAGACTATCATTGTCGCTAACCCTGCCGAGAATAAAGGCATTTCGCTGAACTTCGCCTGGATCCAGCTCGGCGGCCTGCGCGTCGGTAAAGACGAATCGGCCTACGATACGTTCATCGGCTACGCCGGCAACGTCATCCAGGATACGCTGGTTCCCTACGGCGGTTTCGACACCAACGTCGTCCAGTACTACTTCGACGCCGGCAATGGCTTCTCGGCCGTGGTCTCGCTCGAACAAGGTTATGGCGACTTCACGATCGACAGCTATGTTCCGCATGTTGTCGGCGGCGTGAAGTGGACGCAGGGCTGGGGCGCCATCACCGGCGTCATTGCTTACGACGCCAACTACGAAGAAGTGGCCGGCAAGGTTCGCCTCGACGTCACCCCAATGGAGAACCTGTCGCTGTTCATCATGGCCGGCTACGGCACTGACGACAACTACGAGGATCCCGGCTTCGCAACGCCCGTCGCCGGCGGCCGCGGCATGTACAAGCTGTGGAGCGGCAACTGGGCGGTCTGGGGCGGTGGCACCTACACCATCAATGAGAAGACCTCGTTCAACACCCAGATCTCGTATGACGAAGGCGAAAACCTCGGCATCGCTGCCAACATCGCCTATGACATCGTTCCGGGCCTGACGATTACGGCCGAAGTCGATTACCTGCACGCCGGCGACTTCGACGAGCCCGACTTCTCCAACTGGACCGGTGCGGACGACGAAGACAGCCTCGGCGGCATGCTCCGCTTCCAGCGCTCGTTCTAATCAGCAGCGTTTGACTGAACTCGAACCCGGCGGGCAACCGCCGGGTTTTTTTCGTGTCGGCGTGGCTGTCAAGGCCGGAATGTTTTCAGCCGAATAATGCAGCTGCACAGAATGAAAGCAGCGGCGATCCTTCGCGCCCCCCTCTGTCCTGCCGGACAGGGCTCTTCCTTCTCCCCCTGTGGGAGAAGGTGGATTGGCGCGCAGCGCCAAGACGGTTGAGGGGTGTTGCACGGAGTGCCGGCGGTGCCAAGCTGGAGCACCCCTCATCCGACCGAGCGGAGCCTGTCCTCGGGCTTGCCCGAGGCAAGACCCGTGGACTCGGCCACCTTCTCCTACAAGGGGAGAAGGAGAGAGCCCAAGTCAAATCTCAGCAAGATCGCCCAGCGACTGTATCAGCGGCTGAATTTCGTTTTCATAATTCTTCCAGCGCTTGACCGACGATTTGTAGATCGGTTGGCGAACCTGCCAGCGGCTGGGCGTGTTGACCGAACCATCCCTGTCGAAAAAGCGCAGGCAGGCGTCATCCCAAGGCAGCCCGAGATAATCTATCAGGCGGCGTGACTGGGCTTCCTGGTCATCGACCAGCGTTTCGTAGCGATTTTCGAAGATAAGGCCCGGAAAAACCTTGTTCCAATGCTGCATCAGGCGGTCATACTCGCGATAGTACAGGCCTAGTGTGTTCAGGTCGGTGTTGTAGCTGTGTGCCTCGCTGAAGTTGAGGACGAAGCAGGAGACGCAATTGTCGATGGCGTCACGGCGGCAATGAATGATGCGCGCGTTGGGGAAGAGAAGCCCGATAAGGCCGATCAGTTCAAAATTGTGCGGTGTCTTATCCACGACGCGAAGTGCGGCAGGCGCCCGCTCCCGCAAATAGGACAGATGCTCTTCGGCCAAGGTTCTGGACAGGTCTTCCGTGATCGAGGTGATCGGCTGGTTCAAATCACCAGCCGATGATGTCTTGAGGCCGATCGCATTCGCAACCCGACTCAGCTTGCTAAGCTCCCCTGCGCCATGAACGTCGGGATGGCTGGCGCAGATCTGCTCGGTGAGCGTCGTCCCCGAGCGGGGCATGCCAACCACGAACACAGGCGCTTCGGAAGGATTTCCATAGCCGGCCCTGGCAGCTAAAAAGTCCGGCGTGACGGTTTCAATCATCGAATCGACCCACCGACGATACGAATCGATATCGAAGCTTTGGCCGGAGGCCTGTTTCGCCTTGTTGAAATGGTCGAATGCCTCGTCATAGCGCTTGAGGTCGTTCAGCACCTTGCCGGCGGCGTGATGGAGTTGCTGCGCGCCTTCCGAACCAAGTTTCGGATTACCGAGCTCACGAAGGATGGAGTGGAGCTCCTCGGGCTCCTCGGTGAAGTTTCGCGTCTGTACAAGGTCGTTGTAGGCAGAAGGCACGCCAATACGACGTGCGATTGCTTGCTTCAGATAGGCGGCGGCTTCATCCATACGCCCCAGGCCGCTGAGCGCGCTGGCCAGCCCGGCTCGCACCTTGGGATGATCGGGGTTGATTTTCAGCGCCTTCTCGTAAAGCGGCAGAGCCATGTCGGGCTTGTCAAATGCCGTGTAAGTGCGCCCCAATGCACAAAGTGCTTCGATAAGGCCGGGCTGCAGTTCCAGGGCGTACTGCATATGCTTGATTGCTGGCGCATACTCGCTGACCTTCACATAGGCCTCGCCCAGGCTGAGGTGGTAGTAGGGGTTTTTAGGTTCCTCGCCGACCGCCCGTGCGAAATATCGCAACGCCCGCTCATCGTCGTAACCCAGGTATATGGTCCCCAGGATGTATAAGGCCAGCGGATGGTTTGGCGTGCGCTCCAGAACCCGAAGGCATAGGTCCTGAGCCTCGTCGAGCCGCTTGGCCTGCTGAAAGGCATATGCCTGTTTCAGCAATGCGTCGTCGGCCTGCGCACGCGATTGGGCGCTTGCTTTCTGCGGGCTCACCAAAGGCTTCACTATCGGCCCCTTCACTTTTGGCGCGGGTCCGGGCTTGATGTGCTTTGACCAGGCAGGCGGGAGTCGATTGTTCATGATATCTCGCTAGCAAAAAGAAATATCTCGCTAGCAAAAAGTGCGGTGGGAATCCAGCATGCTGGCTGCAGCCAAGGCGGGAGCTTGCGCGGTTACCTGTGCCGCGCTAGCAAGAAGGCCCTTTTCGAGCGAGCCCCTTTTCGAGCGAGCCTTTGCCATGCGCCAGCGCCCTCCCCTCACGCCGATCGTCAGCGCGCTTCCTTCGACGGTGCCGTTTGTCGGCCCGGAGGCGCAGGAGCGGGATCGCGGCCGCGCCTTTCGCGCCCGCATCGGCGCCAATGAGAGCAGTTTTGGCCCCTCACCGCGCGTCATAGCCCGCATGGCCGGCATCGCCCGCGACATGTGGATGTATTGTGATCCCGACAATCACGATTTGAAGGTGACCGTTGCCGCGCATCTTGGCGTTGGTGCCGAAAACGTGGTGGTCGGCGAAGGCATAGACGGGTTGCTCAGCCTGGTGGCGCGCATGTATGTGGCATCTGGCGACGCGGTGGTCACCTCGCTCGGCGCCTATCCGACCTTCAATTTCCATATTGCCGGCGTCGGCGGCCGGCTGGTCGCGGTCCCCTACGAGAACGACCGGGAAAGCCTCGACGGCCTGTTGGCTGCGGTCACCAGGGACAAAGCGCCGCTGGTCTACCTGTCCAACCCGGACAATCCGATGGGAAGCTGGTGGGAGGCGGCGGAGCTCATCCGCTTCATCGAAGCCCTGCCGGAGACCACCATGCTGGTGCTCGACGAGGCCTATGGAGAATTGGGCCCTGCCTCGGCGCTGCCGCCGATCGACGTGTCACGGCCGAACGTCATCCGCATGCGCACCTTCTCGAAAGCCTACGGGCTGGCCGGCATACGCTGCGGCTATGCGGTGGCCGACGCCCAGGTGATCCGCGATTTCGAGAAGATCCGCAACCATTACGGCGTCAGCCGCATGGCGCAGATCGCCGGCGTCGAGGCGCTGGCCGATCAGGACTATCTGCAAAGCGTGGTGGCGCGGGTCGCTTCCGGCCGCCGGCGCATCGCCGGGATCGCCGAGGCCAATGGGCTGAAGCCGCTGCCCTCGGCTACCAATTTCGTCACCCTGGACTGCGGCGGCGACGGCGCCTTCGCGCTGAAGGTGCTGCAGGCGCTTTTGTCGCGCGATGTGTTCATCCGCAAGCCGATGGTGCCGGTGCTCGACCGCTGCATCAGGGTCAGCGTCGGCCTCGACCACGAGCTCGACATTTTTGCCGAGGAATTGCCGGGTGCACTGGCGGCAGCACGGGGAAGCTAGCGCGCCGTCGTCAAGACCCTGCAGGACCTTTTGATGCCTGCGGGACAGCGCCCCCTTCTGTCCTGCCGGACATCTGCCCCACGAGGGGGGAGGTTGGCGTTTTCGGCGGCTTTCGCCAATCTTCGGATGAAGAGCGCCGTCGGCAAAGCTGCCAATCTCCCCCCTTGAGGGGGAGATGTCCGGCAGGACAGAGGGGGGTCCTCGACCGTAGGGCGGAGAGATCAAAGGCAGTGAACCACTATCCCGTACCTCCGAGCAACCGCGGCAATGCGCGCAAGATGCGCAAGGCGATGACGGACGCCGAGCTGAAGCTCTGGAATGAGATCAGGGCGCACCGTCTCATGGGATTGTCGTTTCGACGACAGATGCCGATAGCCGGCTACATTGTCGATTTTGCCTGTCCGGACAAAAAGCTGATCGTCGAACTTGACGGCTCCCAGCACGCTCAGGCCGAAGCCTCGGCATCGGATGCTTACAGAAGCTCGAGGCTGGAGGCGATTGGCTGGACCATCCTGCGTTTCTGGAACGACGACGTCATTCGCGACATCGACAATGTCTGCCAGCACATCGTGATCGTAGCCGGCCTCGCAGGCGCGGACCCGTGTTGAGTGTTTGTCTCGCGGACCAAGATCGGCAGAGGTCGGCGGGACAGTACCCCCCTCTGTCCTGCCGGACATCTCCCCCTCAAGGGGGGAGATCGGCTGTCACCGCGGCTTTCGCCAATCTTCGGATGAAGAGCGCCGTCGGCAAAGCTGCCGATCTCCCCCTTGAGGGACGCTTGAGGGGAGATGTCCGGCAGGACAGAGGGGGTGGGAAGGATCGCGACGTCTGACATCGGCTCTTGAATTAATTGAACGTTCGTTTTATTCTTACCCTCTCAACGAGGCTTGCATGGCGCGCACGACCGGTTCCGACGGCGAAAAGACCGAAGCAGCGGTCCGCGAGGCGGCGGTCAGCCTGATCGCGCGTCTCGGCTATGAGGCAATGTCGATGCGCCAGCTGGCCGCCGAGGTCGGCGTCCAGGCGGCGGCGCTCTACCGTTATTTTCCGACCAAGCAAGACCTGTTGTTCACGCTGATGCGCGAGCACATGCAAGGGCTGATCGAGGCGTGGGACGCGGCCCGCCCGGCCGCGGCCGATCCGGTGACCCGGCTCGCCGCCTATGTCGAAAACCACATCGCCTTCCATGTCGAGCGCCGCCATTCCACCCATGTCTCGAACATGGAATTGCGCAGCCTGTCGCATGACCGCCTGACGCGGATCCTGCGTATGCGCACCGCCTATGAGAAGGAGCTGCGCGTCATTTTGCGCGACGGCGCAGAAGCCGGCGTCTTCAGCGTCGAAGACACAGGGCTGACAGCCATGGCGCTGATCCAGATGATGACCGGCGTCATCGTCTGGTTCCGGCCGGGCGAGCGGCTATCGATCTCGGAGGTAACCGCCACATATCTTTCAATGACGATGCGCCTGGTTGGAACAAAGGCCCATGGCGCGACAACGCGCCTGCAGCGCCACAGCCGGCGCGCAAAGGACGCTGTAGCACTTTGATTTTGCGCCCTTCCCGAAATCGAATTCGATTTCGGGCCGTGCGCCGGGAGGAACGGCATGTACACGCACACACTCAACTTCGGGCTTGACGAAGACATCGAGGCGCTGCGCGACCTGGTGCGGCGCTTCGCCCAGGACAAGATCGCCCCGATCGCCGCCGAGATCGACCGCTCAAACGAATTTCCGGCGCATCTGTGGGCCGAGCTCGGTGGGCTCGGCCTGCTCGGCATCACCGCCGATCCGGAATTCGGCGGCACCGGCATGGGCTATCTCGGCCATGTCGTGGCGATGGAGGAGATTTCGCGCGCCTCGGCCTCGGTCGGCCTCTCCTACGGCGCCCATTCCAACCTCTGCGTCAACCAGATCAATCGCTGGGCGACACCGGCGCAGAAGGAAAAATATCTGCCTGCGCTGTGCAGCGGCGAAAAGGTCGGCGCGCTGGCAATGTCGGAATCCGGCGCCGGCTCCGACGTCGTGTCGCTCAAACTGCGCGCGGAAAAGCGCAATGATTGCTATGTGCTGAACGGCACCAAGATGTGGATCACCAACGGCCCGGATGCCGAGACGCTGGTCGTCTACGCCAAGACCGATCCGGAACTCCAGTCGCGCGGCATCACCGCCTTCATCGTCGAAAAGGATTTCGCCGGATTTTCCGTCGCGCAAAAGCTCGACAAGCTCGGCATGCGCGGCTCCAACACCGGCGAACTGGTTTTTTCGGATGTCGAAGTGCCGTTCGACAATGTGCTGCATGAGGAAGGGCGCGGCGTCGAGGTGCTGATGTCGGGTCTCGACTACGAGCGCACGGTGCTCGCCGGCGGCCCACTCGGGCTGATGGCGGCGTGCCTCGATGTGGCGGTCCCCTATGTGCACGAACGCAAGCAGTTCGGTCAGCCGATCGGCGAGTTCCAGCTGGTGCAGGGCAAGCTCGCAGACATGTATACGACGACGAACGCCGCGCGCGCCTATGTCTATGCCGTCGCCGCTGCCTGCGACCGCGGCCAGACGAGCCGCAAGGACGCCGCCGCTTGCGTGCTGTTCGCTGCCGAGAAGGCGACGCAGATGGCGCTCGACGCCATCCAGCTGCTGGGCGGCAATGGCTACATCAACGACTATCCTACTGGCCGGCTTTTGCGCGACGCCAAGCTCTACGAGATCGGCGCCGGCACCAGCGAGATCCGCCGCTGGCTGATCGGGCGGGAAATCATGGCGGAAGGAGTCTGATGGCACTATTTCCTGAATTTGCCATGTTGGACAATTTGCCCCATATTTCTCCTGAGATGTCATATTTCCGGACCGGGGCAGAACATGGCGAACGGAACCGAAAAGGTTGGGTTTGACGAGAACCCGCCGACACAATTCGACGCAGGAGCTCAAAAAACTCCGCTCCGGATGCCAGCGAAACGCGAGCGCGTCAGACTTGGCGAGGGCGGACGCTTCGTGATCCCGGCCGCGATGCGCGAGGAAATCGGCGTGAAGCCTGGTGAAGACTTGATCCTTCATGTCGAGAACGGCGAGTTGCGGGTAAGGTCGTGGCTTCGGAATCTGCGGCGCGTCCAGGCCGAATTGTCAGCGTTGAAAAAGCCCGGCGAAAGTGTCGTCGACGAATTTCTGAAGGAGCGGCGGGAAGAACAGCGTCGAAGCGATAGACGTTTGGACCGGCTTCATGCCTTGGGAATGGCGAGGAAGGGAGCGAAGTGAAAGCTTACGTCATGGACAGCTCGGCGGCGCTTGCGATCCTGCTTGACGAGAAAGGCACCGATGTTGCCTTGGGTTTCGCGCCGGATGCGCAATTCAGCTCCGTCAATGCGGCCGAAATTATCGCCAAGCTGATCGACAAGGGACGCAGCATGGAAGAGGCCGCGGACGACCTCGCCAGTCTCGGCATGCCGGTCGCTGCTTTCGACGAGATGATGGGCATCGCCGCCGGTCAGCTTCGCGAGTTGACGCGGCATCGCGGCTTGTCGCTGGGCGATCGGGCCTGCCTGGCCCTGGCAATTCGCGAGAACGCCATAGCCGTCACCGCCGACCGCGGCTGGGGCGACCTGGATATCGGTTGCAAGATCGAACTGATCCGGTAACGCCAATGGCCCCCCTCACCTCGCAAATCTCGCCAGCCTCCGACACCTTCCGCGCCAATGCCGAGCGCATGCGGGCGCTGGTCGCCGACATTGCGCAAAAGGCGGCAACCGTCGAGCGTGGCGGCTCGGAGGAAGCGCGTGAGCGCCACCAGAGCCGCGGCAAGCTTTTGCCGCGCGAGCGCCTCGCCCAATTGCTCGACACCGGCTCGCCATTCCTCGAGATCGGCCAGTTCGCCGCGTGGTCGATGTATGGTGAGGACATCGCATCGGCCGGCATCATTGCCGGCATCGGCCGCGTCGAAGGCAGCGAAGTGATGGTCGTCGTCAATGACGCCACGGTGAAGGGCGGCACCTATTATCCAATGACGGTGAAGAAGCATCTGCGCGCGCAGGAGATCGCGCTGCAGAACAGATTGCCTTGCGTCTATCTGGTCGACAGCGGCGGCGCCAACCTGCCCAACCAGGACGAGGTGTTTCCCGACCGCGACCATTTCGGCCGCATCTTTTACAATCAGGCCAACATGTCGGCTGCTGGCATTCCGCAGATCGCCTGCGTCATGGGTTCGTGCACGGCGGGCGGCGCCTATGTGCCGGCGATGTCGGACGAGACGATCATGGTGCGCAACCAGGCGACCATCTTCCTCGGCGGTCCGCCGCTGGTGAAGGCCGCTACCGGCGAGGACGTCAGCGCGGAGGAATTGGGCGGCGCCGAGGTCCACACGCGGCTTTCCGGCGTGGCCGATCATTTTGCGCTGGACGACGAGCATGCGCTGGCGATCGCGCGCCGCATCGTCAAGAACCTCAATCGAAAGAAGCAGATCGGGCTGGCGCTACGCGATCCGATTGCGCCGCTTCATGCAGCCGAAGAACTCTACGGCATCGTGCCGACCGATCTGCGCCAGCCCTATGACGTGCGTGAAGTGATCGCCCGCATCGTCGACGGCTCCGAATTCGACGAGTTCAAGCAGAACTATGGCACCACGCTGGTCACCGGCTTTGCCCATCTCAACGGCATGCCGGTCGGCATCATCGCCAACAACGGCGTGCTGTTTTCCGAAAGTGCGCTGAAGGGCGCGCATTTCATCGAGTTGTGCTGCCAGCGCAAGATTCCGCTGATCTTCCTGCAGAACATCACCGGCTTCATGGTCGGGCGAAAATACGAGGCCGGCGGCATCGCCAAGGACGGCGCCAAGCTGGTGATGGCGGTCGCCACGGCCCGCGTGCCGAAGGTCACCATGATCATCGGCGGCTCGTTCGGCGCCGGCAATTACGGCATGTGCGGACGCGCCTATTCGCCACGCTTCCTGTGGATGTGGCCGAATGCCCGCATCTCGGTGATGGGCGGCGAGCAGGCGGCCACCGTGCTGGCCGTGGTCAAGCGCGAGGGGATCGAACGCAAGGGCGGGGAATGGAGCGCGGAGGAGGAGGCAAAATTCAAGAAGCCGATCCTGATGAAATACGAGCATGAGGGCCACCCGCTGTATTCCTCCGCCCGGCTCTGGGACGACGGCATCATCGATCCGGCCAAGACGCGCGAGGTGCTGGCGCTCAGCCTGTCCGCAGCGCTGAACGCCGGGATCGAGGAGACAAGCTTCGGCGTGTTCAGGATGTGACCGATGAGCGAGATCGAGGCAAGGATTCGCGTTCATGTCGGCGACATCACCAGGCTGGCGGTCGACGCCATCGTCAACGCCGCCAACACCTCACTTCTGGGTGGCGGGGGCGTCGACGGCGCCATCCACCGTGCGGCCGGCCCCGAACTTCTGGCCGAATGCCAATCCCTCAATGGCTGCAAGGTCGGCGACGCAAAACTCACCAAGGGCTACAGGCTGCCGGCACGCTATGTCATCCACACGGTCGGGCCGGTCTGGCAAGGCGGCGGCAAGGGCGAAGCCGAGTTGTTGGCCTCCTGCTACCGCCGGTCGCTCGAACTCGCCGCCGCCATTGATTTGCGGACGGTGGCATTTCCGGCGATCTCGACCGGTGTATACCGGTATCCAAAGGACCAGGCGACGCAGATCGCCGTTGGCACGGTGAGCGCCTTTGTCAGCCACAATGCGGTTCCTGAAACCGTCATCTTCTGCTGCTTCGACCAACAGACGGCGGACCTATACCAGCAGGCGTTGCTGCTTGGCGGAGCGTGACCGGCACAGGTAGGAAAATCCCTTCATAGTTTCAGACTTATTTTCATTCACCGATCTGGTCAGACGAAAGAATCGCGGTTATTGCTTATCGCAAATACCGTGGGGATTGGGCGAAGATGAGACTGCAGTTTTTTCAAAAAACAACTATGTCAGTACTTTCGACGTTGCTTATATTAGCGACCCCTGGCGTGGGAGCGGCGGAATCGCTGGCGGGAAACAAAGGCGACCGTCGTTTCGCCGTCAATTTTCCGGCAGGTTCGACCGGAGATTGCCCGAAAGCCTACAAATCCTATGTCGCGGCCAGCGGCCATTCGGCCTATGCGACGACGTTCTATTCGCGCGTCAGCGACCTCTACATCATCTGTGGTTCCACGCTCAACGCCCCCTCGCAACAGGCCGCGGAAGAGAGAGCGTTGCGCAATTGTCAGGCCGGCTTGACGAGGTGGAAACTCAAGACGGCGGCAGGCGGCTGCGCCATCGCCGCCTCCAAGTAGGTTGCTGCAGCAACGGGCGCAAATACCAGCGGGATGGGGCGAAGATGACACTGCAACGTTTTCAGACGTAAGCGGGCCTGGCTTACCGATCCTTTGACAATGGCCGGACTGCAAAGCAGGGTGTTGCCACAGCCCGCGTGAAGGAGCATTCGCGCCGTTGGCGGCAAGCTCTGGCTTTGGAGGTCCCATGTTCGCCAAAATCCTGATCGCCAACCGCGGCGAGATCGCTTGCCGGGTGATCCGCACCGCGCGCAGGATGGGCGTGCGCACGGTCGCCGTCTATTCCGATGCCGACGCCGGCGCCTTGCATGTCGAGATGGCCGACGAAGCGGTGCATATCGGACCCTCGCCGGTCGGCGAAAGTTATCTGCGCGGCGACAAGATCGTCGCGGCGGCTTTGGCCACCGGCGCCGAAGCCATCCATCCCGGCTACGGTTTTCTGTCGGAAAACCCTGATTTCGTCGATCAGGTGACAGCGGCCGGGCTCGTCTTCATCGGCCCGTCGGCCGCCTCGATCCGCGCCATGGGGCTGAAGGACGCGGCCAAGCGGCTGATGGAGAAGGCCGGCGTGCCGGTTGTCCCGGGCTATCACGGCGAGGCGCAGGAGATCGTGCTGCTCGCCTCCAAGGCACGCGAGATCGGCTATCCCGTGCTGATCAAGGCGCGCGCCGGCGGCGGCGGCAAGGGCATGCGGCGCGTCGAACATCCCGACGACTTTTCCGAGGCGCTGTCGGGTGCGCGGCGCGAGGCCAAGGCCGCGTTCGGCGACGACCGCGTGCTGGTCGAGAAATATGTCGACAAGCCGCGCCACATCGAGGTTCAGGTTTTCGGCGATATCTTCGGCAATGTCGTGCATCTCTACGAGCGCGACTGCTCGGCGCAGCGGCGTCACCAGAAGGTGATCGAGGAAGCCCCCGCCCCCGGGATGACGCCGGCATTGCGCAAGGCAATGACGGAGGCGGCGGTGAAGGCCGCCAAGGCGATCGACTATTCCGGCGCCGGCACGATCGAGTTCATCGTCGACGCCTCGCAAGGGCTGAAGGCCGACCGCTTCTGGTTCATGGAAATGAACACTCGCCTGCAGGTCGAGCATCCCGTCTCCGAAATGGTCACCGGCACCGATCTGGTCGAATGGCAGTTGCGGGTGGCGTCCGGCGAAAAGCTGCCGAAGACGCAGAGCGAGATTGCGCTCTCCGGACATGCCTTCGAGGCGCGCATCTATGCCGAAGACGCGGCAAAGGGTTTTTTGCCGGCGACGGGCACGCTGCATCACCTGAAATTTCCGCATACAGCGCCCGAGGGCGCCAGCATGCGGATCGAGACCGGCGTGCGGACCGGCGATGCCATCTCGCCGTTCTACGACCCGATGATCGCCAAGCTCGTCGTCCATGGCAAGAACAGGCAGGCGGCGCTCGAAGCACTGGGCATTTCCCTTTCGCAAACCGAGATCGCCGGCTCGACCGTCAACACCGCCTTTCTCGCGGCTCTCGCCGCTGACGCGGACTTTTCGGCAGGTGACGTCGACACCGGGCTGATCGGCAGGCACCAGCAAGCGCTGACCGCAGTGCCGCCGCCGAGCAGCGAGATCGTCGCCGCGGCCGCACTTGCAGCGTCCGGCGCCGGGGCTCAGGCGCCGACCCGCGAGCCGTGGTCGTCGCTTGCCGGCTATGCGCATTTCCACGCGATGGCGCGGCGCACGCGGCTTCGCTACGGCGAGGACGATATCCTGGCGCTTGTATCGATGCGGCCGGACGGGCGCTTCCAGGTGGCACTGGACGCACCTTATGACAGCGCGCTTGATCTTCGCGCTGCCCCTCGCCTCGCCCGCTGGCCAGGCCATGTCACTGTCTTTTCAGGCGCCGTCGGCTACAGCTTCGCGGTGCCGGACCCGTTGGCAAGAGCCGACGAAATCGCCGCCGGTGCCGACAGCCTGCGCGCGCCGATGCCGGGCTTGGTCAAGCTGGTGCGCGCGGCAAAAGGCGAAACCGTCATCAAGGGCCAGCCGCTGTTGATCCTCGAAGCGATGAAGATGGAGCACACGATTTCCGCCACGCATGACGGGACGATCGCCGAGATCGCAACAGAGGGCGCACAGGTCACCGATGGGACGGTGCTGGTGCGTTTTGCCGAGGAAGCCCACGGCTGACGCTGTTCATCCAAGGAGAGGCGACGACGGAAGACGCGCGCCGCAAACGCATGACCAAATGAAAATGGCCGGATCTGCCCCGGCCATCTCCGATTGTCGCCAGGCGCTAAAGCGCGTCGCAGGCGACGCGCTTTAGTTCTTGTTTTTGTGCATGTCGTTTTCGCAAAACCGCTGCGCACTTTTGCGCGACATGCAATGGCGATCAAGGCTGGATCGGCGCGTATTTGCCGTCGTGCCACTGGTTGATGTCGTAGCTGACGTTCTTGAGGTCGCCCTTTTCATCGAAAGTGACAGGGCCGACGACGGTGCTGATCGGCTCACCGTTCTTCAGCGCTTCGGCAACCTTGGCCGGGTCGTCGCTGCCGGCGCGCTTGATGCCCTCGGCAAAGGCCTGGATCACGGCATAGGAGAACAGCGTAAAGCCCTCGGGCACGAAGCCGCCCGCCTTGATCTTTTCGATGGCCTGCTTGGCTTCGGGCTTCGCCTGCGGATCCGACGGGAAGACGAACATGGTGCCTTCGCCGGCCGGGCCGGCAACCTGCCAGAATTCCGGCGTGGCAATCGAGTCCGGCATGATCAGCTGGAACTTGAAGTCCTGTTCCGCCGACTGGCGCAGGATGAGGCCGGCCTCTGGGTGGTAGCCGCCGAAATAGACCACATCAGCCTTCAGTTCCTTGAGCTTGGTGACAAGCGCCGAGTAGTCCTTTTCGCCGGCGTTGATGCCCTCGTAGAGGATCTCGTTGAGGCCGTTCTGGTTCATCGTCGCCTTGACGGCATCGGCCACGCCCTGCCCATAGGCGCTCTTGTCATGCATGATGACGACCTTCTTGCCGGCGTATTTCTTGGCGATCCATGGACCGATGAAGGCGCCTTGCGCATCATCGCGCGTATAAAGGCGCATGATCGTCGGCCAGCCGGATTTCGCCGCCGCGTCTGTCAGCTCCGGGTTCGACGAAGCCGGACTCATCATCATCGCACCGGCTTCGGCATAGACGGCCGAGGCCGGGATGCTCGAGCCCGAGCAGGCATGGCCATCGATGAACTTGACGCCGTTGGCGACGATGCGGTTTGCGACCGAAACCGCCTGCTTCGGATCGCACTGGTCATCCTGGACGTCGAGCTTGATCTGGCGGCCGTCGACGCCGCCGGCGGCGTTGATCGCGTCGGCGGCGGCTTGCGCGCCCTGCTTGAACTGGTCGCCGATGGTGGCAAGCTGTCCGGTCATCGGTCCGACCACCGAAAAGGTGATGTCTTCGGCGAAGGCCGGCGCGCTTATCACCAGGCCGACAATGGCCGCGCTCAAAATACCCAACTTTTTCATGGCGATACAACTCCTCCACTCGCGCGCGGCCGCTCCGACCGCGCCTCTTCCAGATTAGGTGGGAGAATTTCACCGTTCGCCAAGCCTGTCTTGGCGCATCGGCGGCACTCGATTGGGCCTGCCGGCTTTCTGTTTGACCATGATCTTTTCCAAAAACCAGTTTCCACTTTTTGGGACCATGGTCCGAAAACGCGAAAAGCCGCGCCGGCCTTGTTCCGGCCGGTCGCGGCTTTTGTCGATCGAACAATCCCGAACGCTACGCGCGCCCCGAAAACCGCTCGCTTCCCTGTCCGTCGCGCAGCTGGGCTGTATCCGGCCTGCGGCGTTCTTGTCATTGTTGGTCCGGCCGTCTTCCCGCAGCCTTGTTCTTGCCGGTCCGGCCGTCTTCGCGCGGCCTTGAAGCGTCCCTGTCGGTGATTTCAGTACATGATGAGTTCAGGTGAGACTTAGTGCATCGTCATCCATTCGCGGGCTTCGCGCAGCGCCCTGGCGATCTCGACTTTCGACATGGCGGCCGACAATTCCGAGCGCAGTTCCGCGGCGCGCACCGAGCCCTTGATCGCAGCGATGTTGAACCATTTGTGGGCGGCGACGACATCGGTCTCGCAATCGCGGCCGGTCGCATACATCATGCCCAGTTCGAAAAGAATGTCGGCCTGGGCAGTTGCCCCCATGGCGCCGAAGCCGGCTTCAGGCATTTCAAAACGTGCCATTTCAATCCCCTGTTCTAGCCCCTGTCAGGCTCCCGAGAGCTGCCTCGTTCTGTCCCTTGGAAACCCTTGGGGCGGCTGCTCTTTCGATGCTTTCGAGAATGAACCGAAGGCTTGAATCCGTCGTTAAACGGCGTGCTTAATTTGAGGAAAACAAAGCTAAAACAAGAGGTAAACGCCGAAATTCATTAACGATGCAAAGCCAGCAATTGCGCCGGTTTGCGCCAAAATTGATGAAAATATGCAAGGCGCAAATCAAGACTCCGCTAACCACGGAAGACAAAGCCAGCATGCCCGGTGTTTCATTTCTCGCCGACCAGACCGCTTCGGGCGGCCGGGAAAAATCCCGAAGTCTTCCGCAGCGGCACCGCTTTTGTTTTGCCGGGAGGTGGATTAGCTTACGTTTGCGTAAGAGGCAGACTGGCGGGGCGGAACGTTCGTCCGGATGCCCACAGGGAGGAGAAGCATGTTTCGCAAAATCAGCATGGCCCTCGCGGCCACATTGATCATGGCCGGCACCGCTTGGGCCGACCCGATCGAAGGCAACTGGAAAACGCAAGCCGGTTCGACCGCCGCCATCACGGGCGGTGGCGACGCATTTTCCATCACGCTCAAATCCGGCAAGTTTGCCGGCAAGCGCATCGGTTCGTTCAAGGTGTCCGGCGCCAACAAATACACGGGTACGATAACCGACCCGGAGACCGACAAGACCTATTCGGGCAAGGCCTCGGTCTCAGGCGCTTCGCTCAAGATGAGCGGCTGCGTGCTGGGCGGGCTGATCTGCAGGAGCCAGACCTGGCACAAGCTCTGATCGTTTCGACTGCCGCACAATGAAAACGGGGCCGCAAAGGCCCCGTTTTTGTTCGCGCCTCTGTGTTTGGGAACACCGATCGATCGCGCAGGCTGCGCCTTCTGCGCCTAACAGTCCAAATTTGAACCGCAGATGAACGCCGGCATCAGAACCGGTTCAGTTGCATCAGGGCATTCTCATGCGTGTCGAAGGAGACACCACGCCATGTTCGCCCGCCGCTTCACCATCGTCTGCCTGCTGATGAGCCTGTTCGGCATGTCGTTCGCCATCCTCGTTGCAGAGGCCGGCCGGCCCAACCGGCAGGAATTGGCCCGCTCCTGGAACCAGGCCAATTCCTGCCGGTTCGATTGCGTGAACCATTTTCGCCCCTGAACCGACAAAGTCTTCGAGAGGAGAAAGCAAAAACCATGGACCGCATCGTCGCCAACGCCCGCAAGACCCTTCGGCTTGTGCCGCGGGCGACGCTCATCCTGATGGTTCTTGCGGCCCCGGTTCTGGCCGTGCCCTCGATGCGCGCCGATGCCGGCTCGACAATCGAAGCGCCGGCGCTGAAGAAGACCGGCGTCGGCTTTGTGCTGCTGATCAGCCTGCGGCGCGGCTAGGCAATCGGCCTTCATCGAAACCATGCAAAATAAAAAACGATCCTTCGGCCCCCTCCCAACCGCATGGCCAAGCCTCTATATTGGGTCATGGAAAAGCGAATCTATCCCCAAGCCATAGACTCAGTCGTGATGCCGGAGCCGTTTGGCCGGCAGATCTTCAATGATGCAGCAAAGGCCGTCGCGGCCTTGCAGGCCCTCTACGACCGCAACACCAAATTCCTGCGCGATTCGTTTACGGCGCTCGCCGCAGGCGGCGACAACAACAAACGCTACCGGGCCTTTTATCCGGAGGTCGGTGTCACCACGACTTCGTTCACCCAGATCGACTCGCGGCAGGCTTACGGCCATATGCCGACGCCCGGGCATTTCTCGACCACCATAACCCAGCCCGCCCTTTTCGAACGCTATCTCATCGAACAGCTTCGCCTGATCATGCGCAATCACGGCGTTCCGGTCACGGTTTCGGAATCGACGACGCCCATCCCGCTGCATTTCGCATTCCTGGAAGGCTCGCATGTCGACGGCGCGGCAGCCGAGCGCATCAGGCGGCCGATCCGTGACCTGTTCGACGTGCCGGATCTCGACGGCACCGACGACCAGATCGCCAACGGCACGTTCGAAGTGGCGTTAGGCGAAGCCAGGCCGTTGGCGGCGTTCACGGCGCAACGCATCGACTACTCGCTGCACCGGATGTCGCACTACACGGCGACCAGTCCGCAGCATTTCCAGAATTTCGTGTTGTTCACCAACTACCAGTTCTACATCGACGAATTCGTCGCACGTGCGCACGATCTGATGGCGAAAGGCGGCGGCGGATACGTCGAATTCGTCGAACCGGGAAACGTCGTCACCAAGGCTGGACAAAGCGCGCCCAGCCATGGCGTGGCGCCGCCGCGCCTGCCGCAGATGCCGGCCTACCATCTGAAGAAGCCGAACCATGGCGGCATCACCATGGTCAATATCGGTGTCGGCCCCTCCAACGCCAAGACGATCACCGACCACATAGCGGTGCTCAGGCCGCATGCCTGGGTGATGCTCGGCCATTGCGCCGGCCTGCGCAACACCCAGGCGCTGGGCGACTATGTGCTGGCGCACGCCTATGTGCGGGAAGACCATGTTCTGGACGACGATCTTCCGGTCTGGGTGCCGATCCCGCCGCTGGCCGAAATCCAGGTGGCGCTGCAGGAGGCGGTCGCCGAAGTCACCGGCCTTTCCGGCTATGACCTCAAGCGTATCATGCGCACCGGCACAGTCGCTACCATCGACAACCGCAACTGGGAGTTGCGCGACCAGCGTGGGCCAGTGCAACGGCTGTCGCAGTCACGGGCGATCGCGCTCGACATGGAGTCGGCGACGATCGCCGCCAATGGCTTCCGCTTCCGCGTACCCTACGGTACGCTGCTTTGCGTCTCCGACAAACCGCTGCATGGCGAATTGAAGCTGCCCGGCATGGCGACCGAGTTCTACAAGCGGCAAGTGGCACAGCATTTGACCATCGGCATCAGGGCGATGGAAAAGCTGGCCGAGATGCCGATGGAACGGTTGCATTCGCGCAAGCTCAGAAGCTTTTCGGAGACCGCGTTCCAGTAGGAGCGAGCGGCCTGCGACCCTGGTAACAGCGCGGCAGGGCATTTCATAATCTTGCTTTGGGCTGCATTTCTGCCGATAAGCAAAGTAGATGGGACCCGTTCGAAACATGATGGCGTCGGCAGCATTCGTCGCAATGCTCGTCTTCTCGGCCGCGCTGGTGGCCGGGTTTTTCGGAACGCTGCATCCGGCCTTCGATTCCTTCGCTCATTTCCGCGTTCATCTTGCCGTGCTGATGGCGCTTTGCGCGCTGCCGCTGCTGGCGACCTCGTTTCGCCTGCAGGCGGCCACAGGGCTGCTCTTTGCGGTGGCTGCCTTTGCCACCACGTCGAACGCCCTGTCGGTGCCCCGCCTGTGGCCGGTCCAGGCAGCCTACGAAGTCGACGCCGGCGATCAGGCGGTCTACCCCGGTGATCAGCCGATCCACCCCGGTGACCAGGCGGTCTACCGCCTGCTGCAGATGAACCTGCGGTTCAACAATTCAACGCCTGAAAAAGTCCTGTCGCTGATCGGCCGGACCCAGCCTGATGTGATCACCCTCGACGAGGTGTCCGACATGTGGAAGGCGAAGCTTGGACTTCTCGCCAGCGCCTACCCCCACCGGATCCTCTGCCCCTACCCCAATGGCGTGTTCGGCGTTGCGCTGCTGTCCAGACGGCCGTTTGCCGCCGGCACGCAACCGCGCTGCTATGGCCGCGGCGCGATGGCCATCGCGACGGTCGATTTCGGCGGAACCGACGTCGACGTCGCCGCCATGCACCTCACCTGGCCATGGCCGCGCAACCAGTCACGGCAGATCGGCGGATTGTCGGGGGAGTTCGCCTCGCTTGGCGAGATATCGATCATGGCATGCGACTGCAATGCAGCGCCGTGGAGCGCCGCCGTCCGGCGCGTCGCAGGTCTTGGCAAGCTGACCGTGGCGCCTTCGCCGGGGCCGACCTGGCTCCCTATCAAGCTGCCGGAATTCCTGCGCTTCGCCGGACTGCCGATCGACCTTGTTTTCAGCAAGGGCGCAGTTCTCATCCATTCGGTGTCGAGGCTGGATAACGCCGGCTCCGACCATCTTCCGCTGATGGTGGAGTTCTCGCTCAGGCAGGAACAGAAAAAGCCGGTCGACGAACAAGAAGCCGCGACGGCATCGGTGAGACAGAACGGCAGGACCCGAGGCTGAGCTACTGCTTGCGCAACAGCGCCCTGATGAGGTGCTCGACATGGCCGCCGTCGCGATGCTCGCGCGCGTCGAAGGCGTTCTGTTTCGCCTCGTATTCGGCATAGACGGCCTTGATCCGGCGCCTCGCCTCGCGGTGCGTCTTGCTGCAAAACAAGTTGTCGGCGAACTCCAGTCCAGTGATCGATTTCTCGGTCGCCCGCATCATTGCCCTGGCGATGCGGCCATGGTTATGCTCGTGCGCACGAACGCCCGCGAAAAACCGCTTCCAGCGCTTCTGCAGTGCCGGCGTCGCGGCCGAGGCCAAACGCGGCAAGGTGTAGGTGAGATCGAGCGTGCCATTGGCCTGCCGCAGACGGCAGACACCACCCTCCCTCGTAACGTCGAGGTCCCAATCTACGGTATAGGCGGCCAGCGCGATGGCGTGCGTCATGAAGCCGTGCCGCTTCGGACCGTTGCGGTCCATGGCCTCGATCAGGGCGGCGCCCGTGGTTCCAGTGATGTCGTAGGTCCGGGTCTTGACCAGCACCTTGGTGTCGGCCAATGCCGACGGTGCGAAGCCGCACAAACCGCCAATCGCCGCAAGGCACGTCAGAACCGCCAGGCGCATGGTCATCTCCCGGGTCAGAAAGAATGGAACCACAGGCGCCGCCCCGCTTCAACTTCTTTTAGACGCCGCACATATAATAGGCCTTCACGCGCCTTCATTTGATCGGCGAGCGAGACGGCCGCCGGGCCGTTCTGGCTTGCTGGGCTACATGTTTTGGTAGACTGGTCCCTCTCCACCTTGTGGCGGCACCCAGGTAATGTTTCGGTTCGGATCCTTGATGTCGCAGGTCTTGCAGTGGACGCAGTTCTGCGCGTTGATGACGAAGCGCACGTCCTTCGCCTCGGGATCGGCGGCGGCGTTGCCATCCTTGTCGACCCATTCGTAGACACTGGCCGGGCAGTAGCGTGTCGATGGCCCGGCATAGACATCGTGTTCGGAACGCTGCTGCAGGTCCATATCCGCGACCAGCAGGTGGACAGGCTCGTTTTCCTCGTGGTTGGTGTTGGACAGGAACACCGAGGACAGGCGGTCGAAGGTGAGCACGCCATCCGGCTTCGGATAGGCGATCTTCTTATGCCTGGCGGCCGGCTCCAGCGTCGCATGATCGGCCTTGCCGTGCTTCAGCGTGCCAAAAGGCGAGAGCCCGAACAGCGAATTCAGCCACATGTCGAGGCCGCCGATGCCGACGCCGACGACGGTGCCGAAGCGCGACCACAACGGCTTGACGTTGCGCACCTTCTTCAAATCCTTGCCGATGTCGGTTGCCCGCCATGCCGCCTCGTAAGAAGCCAATTCGTCATTGGCGCGGCCGGCGCCGATCGCCTCGGCGACATGCTCGGCCGCCAGCATTCCGGAGAGCACGGCATTGTGCGAGCCCTTGATGCGCGGCACGTTGACGAAGCCGGCAGCACAACCGATCAGCGCGCCGCCGGGGAAGGACAGTTTCGGCACCGACTGCCAGCCGCCCTCTGTGATGGCACGGGCGCCATAGCCGAGCCGCTTGCCGCCCTCGAATGTGCCCCTGATCGCCGGGTGGGTCTTGAAGCGCTGGAACTCGTCGAACGGCGACAGATAGGGGTTCTTGTAGTTGAGGTGGACGACGAAGCCGACCGCCACCTGGTTGTCCTCCAGATAGTAGAGGAAGGAGCCGCCGCCGGTCTTCATGTCGAGCGGCCAGCCGAAGGAGTGCTGGACAAGGCCCGGCCGATGGTTCTCCGGCTTGACCTGCCAGAGCTCCTTGAGACCGATGCCGTATTTGCCGGGCTCGCGGCCGTCGGAAAGATGGTATTTGGCGATCAGCTGCTTGGCCAGCGAGCCGCGCGCGCCCTCGCCGATCAGCACATATTTGCCCATCAGCGCCATGCCCGGCGCGAACCCCGGGCCAGGCGTGCCGTCCTTCTCGACGCCCATATCGCCGGTGACAACGCCGGTGACCGCGCCCTCGTCGTTGTAAATGAGGTCCACGGCGGCAAAGCCCGGATAGATCTCGACGCCCAGCGCCTCGGCCTTGGTCGCCAGCCAGCGGCAGACATTGCCGAGCGAAACGATGTAGTTGCCGTGGTTGTTCATCAGCGGCGGCATCAGGAAATTGGGCAGACGGAACGAACCGGCGGGGCCGAGGACCAGGAAATGGTCTGCGGTGACCGGCGTCTTGAAGGGATGTCCCTCTTCGTCACGCCAGCCCGGCAGCAGCCGGTCGATGCCGATCGGATCGACGACGGCGCCGGACAGGATGTGAGCGCCGACTTCGCCGCCCTTTTCCAGGACGACGACGGAAAGCTCGGGATTGACCTGCTTGAGACGGATCGCGGCAGCGAGGCCGGCCGGCCCGGCGCCGACGATGACCACGTCGAATTCCATGCTTTCGCGTTCGATCTCGCTCATCAACCCCTCACTGCCCAGAGTGCCGCGCCCATTGGACGCGCAAAGGACACTCTGGCAACTTTTATTTTCGCATGATCCTTTCCAAAAAGTGATTTCACTTTTTGGGGTCATGCGAGCGCATTTGCGCATCTTGCTGGCTTATCCGCTGCATAGCGCATCAATTCGCGACGCGAAACCGGCGCTGACGTGACAATGCCGATTTCGTCAAAAAGGCCGCGCATCGTACTACAAAATCGCGATTTGCTGGTCCACCAACATCGATCCGGGTCCAAAGAGAGCCGTTGCCCTGATTTTTTTTAATTGTTCGACGGCTTGCTTATCGGCCATACTTTGCACCATGCGCACATACGGGCCATCCGGCTTTTCATCGACGCGCTTTTTTTCGTCGCCCGGACGGATTTGCCGGGCGCTCGTTTTGGCCCTTTTGCCGCTGGCGTCCGTTGGCGCCCACGCCGAGCCGCAAAGGGTCTGGGTGGCCGGAGCCTACTCCTTTTCCGACGAGCTGGGCGGCTTCCGCATCACCAGCGCCTCGGGCATCGGGACAAAGGAGGACCCGCTTGTCATCACCGAAGAGTTGAATTCGGCGACACCAGTGACACTGACGATCCGCACGACGAAGCCGATCCACCCCTTCGGCACTGCGGGCCAATTTGCCAACGGCCTCATGTATATGCGCATCGACGTGCTCAACAACAGCGGCCAGGCCTGGGTCGAGTTCCAGTTCGAGCTCCAGGAGATACTCCACCGGCCGAGCGTGTTCGGCGACGGCCTGTCGTTCGACCAGCGCAACAAGACGCCTGACAACATCTGGTCGAGCAGCTTTGCCGATTTCGATCGCGACTTCGAACCCTATGACCGGCTGCTGTTCAAGAGCGGCAAGATCGACCCGTTGAAGACAGCAAAATTCGATTACCTGATCACTGACTACACACCCCGCTGGACGTTCTACCTGGTGCAGGATCCGCGTATACCGTCGAGCTGAGCTACTTCATCGTTCCAGGGCGAAGCAGTAGCGAAGCGACGTCGCGGAGACCCTGGATGACGAAATCATCAAGCATCGCGCCAGTCACGATGTTGCAAATTCCTGCGGCGCGGCTGAATGTGGAAGCATGACTGCTGTTTCCCGAGACAACCGACCTGATATTGCCGACCTGCTGGCCTTCTACGCCAGCGCCGGCGTCGATGAAGCGCTCGAAGAGGAGCCGCTGAACAGGTTTGCCGAGGCTGCGTCAAAGCCGCCTGCGCGGGCGCCAGCGACAGTTACGCCGCCAACCGGTGAAAACGCAGCGCTGCCACGCTCGACAAGCCTGTCACGCGCCGGAATGGGCGAAAGGCAAGCTGCGGCGCCGGCGGTGCGCGCGCCGTCCGGTACGGCGACAGTGCCCGACGAGCAGCAAGCGGCATTGGCGCGACACCTGGCGACGACGGCGGCAACCCTGGACGAACTTCGCCAGCACATGGCGGCATTCGACGGCTGCAACCTCAAATTCACCGCCAAGAACCTGGTGTTCGCCGATGGCAATCCGAATGCCGCGGTGATGCTGGTCGGCGAGGCACCCGGGCGCGACGAGGACATCGAGGGATTGCCGTTCGTCGGCCGCTCGGGCCGGCTGCTCGACCGGATGCTGGCCGCGATCGGCCTCGACCGGACCTCGGCCTACATCGCCAATGTGATTCCCTGGCGGCCGCCGGGCAACCGCACGCCGACGCCGCACGAGACCGAGATTTGCCGGCCGTTCATCGAACGGCAGATCGAGCTGGTCAATCCGAAGGTGCTGGTCAATTTGGGCGGCCCCTCGGCAAGCACCCTTCTCAACACCACAGAGGGCATCCTGCGGCTGCGCGGCAACTGGCGCGTCCACACGACCGCCGCCGGCATTGCCATCCCCGCCATGCCAACGCTTCATCCGGCGTATCTCTTGCGAACCCCCGCGCACAAGAAGCTGGCGTGGCGGGATTTCCTTGAAGTGAAGGCGAAGCTTCGGGCGCTGGGTTGAGGTGGGCGTCTTCCCTTCTCCCCTTGTGGGAGAAGGTGGATTGGCGCGCAGCGCCAAGACGGTTGAGGGGTGTTGAAAGAAATGAGGCGCGGGTGATTCTGTCGCCGTGCGCCAGCTTCTCGACTTGGATGAGGGTGTTCGCCAAGCTGGAACACCCCTCATCCGACCGAGCTTCGCTCGGCCACCTTCTCCCACAAGGGGGAGAAGGGAAGAGCGGCGCTATAACCTCCCCGGTAATTGAAATGCATCTGCGGCCGGCCTAGTCATGCGCCCATGACCGCAACCCAGACTTCCGCCGGCAGCCTCATTCGCGAATGGCGCACGCGCCGGCGCATGAGCCAGCTCGATCTCGCCATGGAAGCCGAAATCTCGCAGCGGCATCTGAGTTTCGTGGAAAGCGGCCGCGCGGCACCCTCGCGCGACATGGTGCTGCATCTGGCCGAGCAGCTGTCGATCCCGTTGAGGCAGCGCAACCAGCTCCTGCTGGCCGCGGGCTTTGCCCCCAGCTTCAGCGAGCGTCCGCTCACCGATGCCTCGCTGGCGCCGGCGATGGCGGCGGTCGAGATCGTGCTCAAGGGGCACGAACCCTTCCCGGCGCTGGCTGTCGACCGGCACTGGAACCTGGTGTCGGCAAATGCTGCCATCGGCCCGTTCCTCGCCAACGTCGCCGAGCCTTCCTTGCTGAAGCCGCCGGTCAACGTGCTGCGGCTCAGCCTGCACCCGGGTGGCGTCGCGCCGCGCATCGTCAATCTGGCCGAATGGCGCGCGCATCTTCTCGACCGGCTGAAACACCAGAACGACGCCACTGGCGACCCGGTTCTGGTCGAACTGGAGCGCGAGCTTCGGACCTATCCGTCCGGCCTGAACGGCGCACGGCCGGTGCCGGTCGAGCCGAACGCGATCGTGCACCCGCTGCGGCTTGCGCATGGCGATGCCGTGCTGTCGTTCATCAGCACCATCACCGTGTTCGGCACGCCGCTCGACGTGACGCTGTCGGAACTGGCGATCGAATCTTATTTCCCCGCCGATGAGCAGACAAGGACGGTGCTGGTGCGATTGGCGAACGAGCGGGCCGAGCCGTCCTGATCATCCTTGCGGTGGGGTCGCCTGGCGGGTGCGGGCGCGTTCGAGGCCAAGCTGGCGCTCGCGCCAGATGATGAAGATGCCGGCGGCAACGACGATCACGCCGCCGATGAGCATATGAACCGTCGGGACGTCGCCGAAGGCGAGATAGCCTACGACGATGCCAAGCAGCATCGACGTGTATTCGAAAGGCGCCACGACCGAGGCCTCGGCATGACGATAGGCTGCCGTCATCAGAATCTGGGCGAGCCCGCCGCAAAAGCCTGCAGCAATGAGCAGGCCCGCCTGCGCCGGTGTCAGCGCCTGCCAGCCGAACGGCAGCGACAGCAAGGCCAAGAGGCTCGCCGTCACCGAAAACCACAGCACGATGGTTGCCGTCGGCTCGCTCTGGACGAGGTTGCGCACCAGCAGCATGGCGACGGCCGAGATCGCTGCCGCGACCAGTGCGGCGATGACGCCGAGCACCTCCTGATCGCCGAGTGCTGCGCCCGAACCCAGCAGCGTCAGTTCCGGCCATGAGATGACCAGCACCCCGACCAGTCCGACCGCAACCGCGCTCCAGCGATAGACGCGGATCGCTTCGCCGAGAAAGATCGAACTGAACACCACCACCAGCAGCGGCTGTGCGTAGTTCAGCGCGATCGCTTCCGGCAGCGGCAGCCGAATCAGCGCGAAGAAGCCGAGCCCCATGGCGCAGACGCCGACAACGCCACGCGCAATGTGGTTGAGCGGGCGCTTGGTCGAAAACGCGGTGCCAAGCTTTCCCTGAAAGGCCAGGAAGACGACGATCGGAAAGATGGCAAAGAACGAGCGGAAGAAGACGATCTGGCCCGCCGGCACCGTGCCCGCCGCCTTGATGCAGGACGACATGGCGACGAAGACCGCCACCGAGACGATCTTGAGCATGATCCCGGTCAGCGTGTTGTGCCCGCCGGGATGGTCCGTCGGGTTCACTTGGCAGCTGCTTCCTGGATCGCCGTCCAGATGCGCGCCGGCGTTGCCGGCATGTCGATGTGCCTGATGCCGTAGGCGCGATAGAGCGCATCCGTCACCGCGTTGAGGGCGGCCGGCGTCGCTCCGATCGTGCCCGCCTCGCCTGCCCCCTTGATGCCGAGCGCATTGGTGGTCGAGGGCACGTTGCGGGTCTCGAAATGGAAGAACGGCAAATCGTCGGCGCGCGGCATGGCATAGTCCATGAAGCTTGCCGTCAACAGCTGCCCGTCCTCGTCATAGACCGTGTTCTCGGTCAGCGCCTGGCCGATGCCCTGGACGACGCCGCCATGCACCTGGCCTGCCAGCAGGACAGGGTTCACGGTGACGCCGAAATCGTCGACAATCGTATAGCGGACAATTTCCGTCACGCCGGTGTCGGGATCGATCTCGACCTCGCAGATGTGGGTGCCGTTCGGATAGGTGCATTCGTCCTGCACGAACTCGCCAAAGCCCTTGAGATCGTCCGGGTTCTTGGCGGCCTTGGCGATGCTCGAAAAATCGATCGTGCGGTCGGTGCCGACGATTCGGGCAACGCCGTTGGACAATTCGATATCGTCGGCCGAGGCTTCCAGCTCATCGGCGGCGATGCGCCTGATCTTGATGGCCAGATCCTCGCCGGCGCGAGAAGCTGACACACCGCCAAGCGGAATGGAGCGCGAGCCGCCGGTGCCACCGCCGGCCTTCAGTTCGTCGGTGTCGCCCTGGCGGACATGAATCTTGCCGATGTCGAGATGAAGCTTTTCCGAGAGGAACTGCGCATAGGCGGTCGCATGCCCCTGCCCGTTGGTCTGGGTGCCGATCTTCAGCGTCACCGTGCCGTCGCCGTTCAATTCGACAAAGGCCGGTTCGGAGCCGGGAAAGGCACAGGCCTCGATATAGGTCGCCATGCCGATGCCGCGGATTTTGCCTTCCGCCTTCGACTGCGCCAGTCGCTCCGGGAAGGCCTGCCACTCCGCTTGTTCGATGGCGCGGTCCATATGGCCTGCGAATTCGCCGGTATCATAGAGGCGGTCGGTCTGCGTGCGGTATGGGAACTGCTCGGGCCTGATGAAATTGCGCCGGCGGATCTCTTCGACTGGCAAGCCCAGATCGTGGGCGCAGGCGTCGACGAGCTTTTCCAGCAGGAATGCCGCTTCCGGACGGCCGGCCCCGCGGTAGGCATCGACCGGGCAAGTGTTGGTGTAGAGGCCGGTCACCGAAACGTCGAGCGCCTGGATGTCGTAGACGCCGGTCGACATGGTGACGCCGATATAGGGGATGAACGGGCCGTATTGCGAGATATAGGCGCCGATATTGGCGAGCAGATCGACCTTCATGCCGAGAAAGCGGCCGTCCTTGTCCATCGCCATCTCGGCGGTCACGACATTGTCGCGGCCTTGCGCATCGGTGAGGAAATGCTCGGTGCGGTCGCCGGCCCATTTCACCGGGCGGCCAAGGCGCCTGGCGGCCTCCAGCACCAGCGGATGCTCGCGATAGACGAAGCTTTTCGGCCCGAAGCCGCCGCCGACATCCGGCGTGATGACGCGCAGCTGGTTCTTCTTGATCTTGAATATGTCGGCCAGGATGTACTGCATGGAATGCACGCCCTGCGAGCCTGTGGTCAGCACGAAGCGGTTCTCCTGCGTGTTCCACTCGCCGATCGCCGAACGCGGCTCCATGTAGTTGCAGACCAGCCGGTTGTTGATGAATTCGATGCGGGTGACATACGCCGCCCTGGCGAATGCCGCCGCGGTCTTCGCCTTGTCGCCGATGTGGTAGCTGAAGGCGCGGTTGGAGCCGAGTTCCGGCCAGACCAGCGGCGTGCCTTCGTCAAGCGCGGTGGCGGTGCCGGACGCGGCATCCTCGCCCTCATAATCGACCTCGATCAGTTCGGCCGCGTCCTGCGCCAGCGCGCGGCTGTCTGCGACGACGAAGGCGACGGCGTCGCCGACATAATTGACCCGGTCGCGGCAAAGGACCGGAATGTCGCGGGTCGGCGCCTTGGTGCCGTCCGGCTGCCTCTGCATGACGCCGGATTTCAGCTTGCCGAGATGAGCAAGATCAGCACCGGTCAGCACCAGATGGACGCCAGATGCCGCCTTGGCCGCCTCGGTCGAACCGAGGGTGAAGCTTGCCTTGGCCACCGGCGAGCGCAGGACATAGCCGTGCAGGAGACCGGCCGGCTGGATGTCGTCCGTATAGCGACCGAGACCCTTTAGGAAGGCCTGGTCCTCGCGACGCAGCACAGAGGCGCCCATGCCGAATTTCGGTGTGACGACGGTCATGGATACCTCGCGACGATGATTGGAAAACGAGTGCCTGAAATAGGCGCTGCGCCAGTTTTGTCGAGTGACGGTTTCGTGTAAAGAGCGCGTGCTTCACATTTCTTCGACCAGCGGATCCACCTGCCGCTGCGGGAATCGACAGGAAAACCAACGGAATGCGCACGGACACCGGCCAGGTCTTTAAGCTCGAAGA
Organism: Mesorhizobium sp. WSM4829; assembly: GCF_055811475.1. Taxonomy (NCBI): domain Bacteria; kingdom Pseudomonadati; phylum Pseudomonadota; class Alphaproteobacteria; order Hyphomicrobiales; family Phyllobacteriaceae; genus Mesorhizobium; species Mesorhizobium sp. WSM4829. The sequence goes on from NZ_JBVVQJ010000017.1 coordinate 50,417, forward strand.
CTATCGCCCCACCGACTATCTCATTCCGGAAACCGGCCTGACTTTCCGCCTGTCGCCGGAAGCCACGCGCGTCATCGCCGTGCTGACGGTCGAGCGCCGCGACGGCGTAGCGGCGTCAATGCCGCTGGTGCTGGACGGCGATGGCCTGACGCTCAGCCGCATCGCAATCGACGGCCAGACACTCACGCCGACCGATTTTTTCGCCACGCCCGATCAGTTGACGATCACCACGCCGCCCGTAGCAGCCCGCTTCCAGCTCCTGATCGAAACCGAGCTGGCGCCGGCGCACAACGAAGCCCTGATGGGCCTCTATCGCTCGAGCAACGTCTATTGCACGCAATGCGAGGCCGAGGGCTTTCGGCGCATCACCTATTTTCTCGATCGTCCGGATATCCTGTCGGTCTATACGGTGCGCATCGAGGCGCCGCACCACGAGGCGCCACTGCTTCTTTCCAACGGCAACCCGGCTGGCGGCGGCGAACTTGCCGACGGCTGGCACTATGCAGTCTGGCACGACCCCTTCCCCAAGCCGTCCTATCTGTTCGCGCTGGTCGCAGGCGCTCTCGGCAAGGTCGCGGACAGCTTCGTCACATTGTCCGGCCGCGAGGTCGAGCTCGGCATTTTTGTCGAACCGGGCAAAGAGCAGCTCGCCGGCTACGCCATGGACGCCCTGAAACGGTCGATGAAATGGGACGAGGAGGCATTCGGCCGCGAATACGACCTCGACGTCTTCAACATCGTCGCCGTGTCCGACTTCAACATGGGCGCGATGGAGAACAAGGGCCTCAACATCTTCAACGACAAGTATGTGCTGGCCGACCAGGAGACCGCAACGGACGCCGATTTCGCCAATATCGAGGCGATCATCGCGCATGAGTATTTCCACAATTGGACCGGCAACAGAATCACTTGCCGCGACTGGTTCCAGCTTTGCCTGAAGGAAGGGCTGACGGTTTTCCGCGATCACGAATTCTCCGCCGACCAACGCTCGCGAGCGGTGAAACGCATTGCCGAAGTGCGCACGCTCAAGGCACATCAGTTTCCCGAAGACCAGGGACCGCTGGCGCATCCGGTGCGACCGCGCCGCTACCGCGAGATCAACAATTTCTACACGGCGACAGTTTACGAAAAGGGCTCGGAAGTGGTGCGCATGATCCGCACCATTCTCGGCGCCGAGACGTTCCGGGCCGGCATGGATCTCTATTTCGAGCGCCATGACGGCGAGGCTGCAACCATCGAGGACTTCATCAAGGTGTTCGAGGATGTGTCCGGGCGCGACCTCGCGCAATTTTCGCTGTGGTACCATCAGGCCGGCACGCCCAATCTGACCATCAGTTCGACGCACAATGCGGCGGCCCAGGAATTCACGCTCGAGATCGAACAGTCGGTGCCGCCAACGCCGTCCGAAAGCCGCAAGCGGCTGATGCATATTCCGCTGGCCTTCAGCCTGGTCGGCACCGACGGCAAAGCGATAGAATATGGCGGCGTCGAGGGGGCCAGCGTCGAGGACGGCGTCATCCATATCCGCAAGCGCCGGCACATGGTGCGCTTCTCGGGCGTCGCCGCGCGCCCGGCGATGTCGCTCAACCGCGGCTTCTCGGCGCCGGTGACGCTTTCCGTCGAGCAGAGGGCCGACGATCAGTTCTTCCTTGCTGGCCATGACAACGATACCTTCTCGCGCTGGCAAGCGTTCAACACGCTTTTGACCGAGGCTCTGATATCCACCTTCCGCCAGGTCCTTGACGGTAAGCAGCCCGGTTTCGCATCGCGGTTGATCGAGCTTGCCGGCAAAATAGCCGGCGACGAGACACTCGAACCGGCCTATCGGGCGCTGGCCCTGGCGCTTCCAAGCGAAGCCGATATTGCCCGTGACATCGGCAAGAACATCGACCCCGATGCCATTTTCTCGGCCCGCGAGGCGCTGACGGTCGCGATCGCCGAGGCGAATCGCGAGATATTCTCCGACCTCTACGATCGACTGACCGACAAGGACGCTTTCAGTCCTGATGCGGCAAGCGCCGGTCGCCGGGCGCTGCGCAACTCCTTGCTCGACTATCTTTCGCTGCTGCATGGAGGTGCGGCGCTTGCGGCCCGGCATTTCCAGTCCGCGACCAACATGACCGACCGGGCCGCCGCATTGAGCGTGCTTGCGCTGCGCCATAACGGTTCGCCCGAGACGGTCAAGGCGCTGGCGGAGTTCGAAGCGAAATATGCGACCGATCCGCTGGTGATGGACAAATGGTTCCATATCCAGGCCAGCGTGCCGGGCCCGCAAACCATTCATGCGGTGCGCGCCCTGACCAGCCACCCGGCCTTCTCAATGGCCAACCCGAACCGGGTGCGCTCGCTCGTCGGCACGTTTTCCAGCGCCAACCAGACCGGCTTCCATCGCGCCGACGGCGAAGGCTACCGGTTTTTTGTCGAAACGGTCCTGCAGGTCGAAAAGCGCAACCCGCAATTGGCCGCCAGGCTGGCGACGGCACTCAGATCATGGCGCTCGCTGGAACCTGCCCGGCAGGGCAAGGCAAGGGAAGCGCTGCTTTCGATTGCCAATACCGAGAACCTGTCGGCCGATTTGCGGGACATCATTGAGCGGACCTTGGCGTAGGGTTCCCTCCCCCTCGAGGGGAGGGTGGACAGCCGCCGAAGGCGGATGGACGGGTGGGGTCGCTGCGGCAGTGCGCGGCCTCGATCGACCTCACTCGCCCTACTTTTGATTTAAAGATGGAGCGCTTCGCCGAGGACCCCTCCCGGCCCTACGGGCCAACCTCCCCTCAAGGGGGAGGGAGATCGGCGGCTTTAGCCATTATTTTAGTCGATTTTTAATCTTTTTTCGCTGCGCCTATGGACAAGCCGAATCACCTTTGATTCTTTAGCTGAAGATTCGGAAGTGCGGCGTCGCCGGATCGTCAAGCAGATTTAAGATCGGGGAGAGCCATTTATGGCGAAGGCGGACGCGTGGGGCGCGCCCGGAGGGACGGGTTTTGAGCAGCGTGAGGCGGGAAGCGACGGTCTCGCCGGCAATGCGCGGCTGATCGCCGAACCCGCCTACCGACGGCTCCTGGCAGCCGAGCCATTGCTGCGGCGATCGATACCGGCCCTGATCATCATTTTCCTGATTGTCATCGCGGCACTGCGGTTCCTGTCGCTGATGCACGAGCGCGACGACGTGGAACGCGACGCCAAGGCGATCCTCTCGCTCGCGGCGGGCCAGTTGGCCAGTTCGATCAGCGTCGATGCGAACCTGGCCTCGACGCCTGGCGCGACGCAGGACCTGTTGGAGGGCATCAGCCGTCAGGGCGCCATGGGCCGAAGCCACGTGCTTGCGGTCACCGACAGCGCGTTCAAGATCGTTGCCGTGACACCGCAATCGACGGGCTGGGAAGGGCGGTCGCTCGACGCCATCGCCCAGGGCGGTCAACCGCTGTTCATGTTCGGCGACCGCGCCGGGGTGATGGAGGTCAGCATCGGCGGCCAGGACTGGTATGCGGCGGTGAGCCTGGCAAACGGCAGGAATGGTGCTGCCGCAGCGCTCGTCCCGCAGGATGCGGTCTTCGACACGTGGCGCAAGACCGTTTCGCTCAACGTCACGCTGTTCGTGCTGACGGCCGGCGTGCTGATCATCGTCCTCTATGCCTATTTCGGCCAGGCGGCGCGCGCCCAGACCGCCGACCGCATCTATCTCGAAGCGCACCAGCGCATCGACATGGCGCTGGTGCGCGGCCGCTGCGGCCTGTGGGACTGGGACATGGTGCGCGGCAAGATGTACTGGTCGCGTTCGATGTACGACATGCTGGGCTATGAGCCCTGCGACACGATGCTGTCGTTTGGCGAGGTCGACGGGATCATCCACCCGGAGGACGGCGACCTGTTCCAACTCGCCAACAGGATCGTCGCACGCGAGATCGACCACATCGACCAGGTGTTCCGGATGCGCCACGCCGACGGGCAATGGGTGTGGATGCGCGCAAGAGCGCAGGTGATCGACCCGGAAGCGCCGGAGATCCAGTTGATCGGCATCGCCGTCGACGTCACCGAGCAGCGGCATTTGGCGCTGCGCTCCGAGGCCGCGGATCTTCGCCTGCGAACGGCCATCGAAAACATCAACGAATCCTTCGTGCTGTGGGATTCGGCCCAGCGCCTGATCATGTGCAATTCCAAGTACCAGCAGGACAACGGACTGTCGGATCGCGACGTTATGCCGGGCGCCTCGCGCGCCGTTCTCGAAGATCGCATGCTTGCCTTCGCCTCGGAGCGCCGGCTTGCCAACACCAACGGGCAGCAAGGCGGCGTGACCTTCGAGCGGCAGCTTGCCGATGGCCGCTGGCTGCAGGTGAACGAATTGCGGACCAGGGACGGCGGCACCGTCTCGGTCGGCTCCGACATCACCCAGATCAAGCTGCACCAGGAGAAGCTGGTCGACAGCGAGCGCCGGCTGATGGCGACGATCCACGATCTCAGCCTTGCCCGCCGGGCAGAGGAAGAGCGGTCGCGCGAACTGGTCGAGCTCAATCACAAATACATGAAGGAAACCGAGCGCGCCGAGGCCGCGAACCGGGCCAAATCCGAGTTCCTGGCCAACATGTCGCATGAATTGCGCACGCCGCTCAACGCCATCATCGGCTTCTCCGAACTGATGGAACAGGCGCTGTTCGGGCCCCTGGGTTCGCCGCGCTACGAGGAATACGCCACCGACATCAACGGCAGCGGCAAATATCTTCTGGGCGTCATCAACGACATCCTCGACATGTCGAAGATCGAGGCCGGCCAGTTCTCGATGGATCAGGAGGAAATCGACCTCTGCCCGCTGATGCGGGAAACGGTGCGCGTCATCTCGCTGCAGGCGGCGGAAAAGTCGATCACCGTCGAAACACGCATCCCAGACTCACTGACGCTGTTCGCCGACCGCCGGGCGATCAAGCAGATCATCATCAACCTGCTGTCGAATGCGGTGAAATTCACCGGCCAGGGCGGCCGCATTGCGGTAAGGGCCCGCAACACCTCCAGCGCTCTGGTCCTGACGATCGAAGACAATGGCTGCGGCATCCCGAAGGAGGCGCTGAGCAAGCTCGGGAGACCGTTCGAGCAGGTGCAGAACCAGTTTTCCAAGAGCCATGCCGGTTCCGGCCTTGGCCTTGCCATCTCACGCTCGTTGGCCGAGCTTCAGGGCGGCGCCTTGAAAATCCGCTCCACCGAAGGCACCGGCACGATCGTGTCGGTGCGCATTCCGACCAGGAAGCCGACGCAGCCGGTCAGGGCCGCCGCCTGACTAGTGAATAGTGAATAGTGAATAGTCAGTAGTGAATATCTAATTCCATTCACCATTCACTACTCATTCGCACGAAGCAAAAAGCCAAAATTATTCCTGACATTTTGCGACGTCTCCTTGAGGTGCGCTTCCAGCACGCCGAAATCCGGCAGGTCGGTGACCGCCAGCAGCAGATCCGAAAGCCCCGGCGGAACGTCGTCGCGTTCGAATACGCCGGTGAGGCAGAGCCGCGTCATCTGGGTCAGCGCCAGATAGAGCGCATAGGCATCGCAAAGCTCCTGCCTGATCTGCGCCTCGGCGAAATCCGGCGTCAGCCTCGACAGCACGTCTGACGTCCCGGTGACCCGGCGGCCGGCTTCGACCTTTTCCGTGATCACCGCCACCTGCGCGATGAATTCGAGATCGATGAGACCACCCGGGATCAGTTTGATGTCCCAGAGATCGCGCGGCGGTTTTTCCTTCTCGATCATCGCGCGCATCTCGGCCGCCTCGGCCATCACCTTGGCGCTGTCGCGCGGCAGGGCAAGCACCTGTGCCACTTCGGTCTCGACCTCGGCGCACAGCGCTTGATCGCCGCCGATCGCGCGGGCCCTTGACAGCGCCATATGCTCCCAGGTCCAGGCGTCCTTGCGCTGGTACTTCTTGAACGCATCGACATGGGTCGCCACCGGCCCCTTGTTGCCGGACGGCCGCAAGCGAAGGTCGAGTTCGTAGAGAACGCCCTCGGCGGTCGGCGCGGACACCGCAGCGATCAGCCGCTGCGTCATCCTGGCGAAATAGTGCGACGGGGCGAGCGGCTTGTCGCCATCGGATTCTTCGGCATCGGCATGGTGATCATAAAGCAGGATGAGGTCGACGTCTGAGCCGGCCGTCAATTCGCGGCTGCCGAGCTTGCCCATGCCGAGCAGCGCAACCGTGCCGCCGGCGATGCGACCGTGGCGTAGCGCGAACTCGGCGATGACCGCCCGCAGCGCCGCGTCGATGGTGAGATCGGCCAGATCGGAAAAGGCACGGCCGGCGCGCGCCGGATCGATCGAGCCGGCAAGCAGCCTGACGCCGATCAGGAATTTTTGCTCGGACGCAAAGATGCGCAAGCGGTCGAGCACGTCCTCATAGGCCCTGTCGCCTTCGAGGAACGCGGCGAGACGGCCGGACAGATAGGCGCGGTCCGGCAGTTCGGTCAAAAGGGCCGGATCAAGCAGGCCGTCAAACACGTGCGGCCGGCGCGTGATGATGGCGGCCAGCCGGGGCGCCGCGCCCATGATGGTCGCCAGCAGCTTCAGCAGAGCCGGATTGGAGTGGAGCAGCGAGAACAGCTGAATGCCGGCGGGCAGACCGGCAAGGAATTCGTCGAAGCGTATCAACGCCTCGTCCGCGCGGCGCGTCTGGCCGAAGGATTGCAGCAGCGCCGGCGTCAGTTCGGTCAACCGCTCGCGCGCCTCGGCTGACTGGGTGACGCGATAGCGGCCGAAATGCCAGCCGCGGATGACGCGGCAGATGTCGCTCGCCCGCTGGAATCCCAATCTCTGCAGGGTCTGCAACGTATCGGGGTCGTCGACATCGCCGGTAAAGACCAGATTGCCGATGCCCGCCGAAAGCTCGGGCGCGGTCTCGAAAAGCGCTGCGTAGTGGCGTTCGACCTGATGGAGTGCGGCGCGGAACGCCTCGGCAAAGGTCGCCGCATCGGCAAAACCGAGCAGGCGGGCAATGCGTTCGAGCCCTTCGTCATCGTCCGGCAGTATGTGGATCTGCTCGTCGGCGACCATCTGAACGGCGTGCTCGACGCGGCGCAGGAGCCAGTACTGCCTTGTGAGCGTATCGCGCGCATCGGCAGTGATCCAGCCGCGTGCCGCAAGCTGGCCAAGCATCGGCACCGTCTCGCGGCCGCGCAGTTCGGGGAAGCGGCCGCCGGCGATGAGCTGCTGGGTCTGGACGAAGAACTCGATCTCGCGGATGCCGCCGCGGCCGAGCTTGACGTTGTGGCCCTTCACCGCGATCTCGCCAAGACCCTTGTGGGCATGGATCTGGCGCTTGATCGAATGGACGTCGGCGATCGCCGCATAGTCCATGTATTTGCGCCAGATGTAGGGCTGGAGCTCCTTCAGGAACGCAGTGCCGGCGGCGACATCGCCGGCCACCGGACGCGCCTTGATCATTGCGGCCCTCTCCCAGTTCTGGCCCCGCGCCTCGTAGTAGCGCAGCGCCGCCTCGACCGGAATCGCCAGCGGCGTCGAACCGGGGTCGGGACGAAGCCTGAGGTCGGTGCGGAAAACATAGCCGTGTTCGGTGCGGTCCTGGAGCATGCGGACCAGCCGGCGGGTCAGGCGCGAAAACAGCTCCGTCGCATCGAGCGGATCGACGACTGCTGGCGCTTGCGGGTCGAAGAAAACGACGAGGTCGATGTCGGAGGAGAAGTTCAGCTCATGCGCGCCAAGCTTGCCCATGCCGAGCAGGATCCAGCCCGACCGGCGCGCCGGATCCTCGAGATCCGGCAGTTTGAGCTTGCCTTGTCGGTGCGCGTCGCGAAGCAGGAAGTCGACGGCAGCGCGGGTGCAGGCGTCGGCGAGATCGCTCAGCCGCCGTACTGTGATTGCAGTTTCGGCCTCGCCTGCAAGATCGGCCAGCGCGATCAGGACATGCGCTTCCGCTTTCCATTGCCGCAACTCCATCATCAGGCCGTTTTCAGAGATGGCTTCCGCCCGCGCGGCCTTGCCGATGGCGGCGCCGATCGACGCCAGCCGCGCTTCGACGGTCTCATCGAAAAGCGCATCCAGGATCTGCAGGCGGCGGCGCACCGTGTCGCGCAGGAACGGCGACAGGTCGAAGACTGCCGCGAGAAACTCCTGGACGGCGCCCTCGCCGGCCAGGAATTTCGCCAGCACGGCAAGCCCCTCTTCCTGCGCTGCGGAAGCGATCTCCGACAATTCCCGCCGGGCTCGGTTCTGATCCAGAGGCACGAGACTTGCCGCCGGCTTCAGAAGCCAGTTGGTGTGTTCCGCAGCCGCCTTCACCGCCATCAGCGATCCTCCCGTTCGGGAAAACTCATGACGACGGATAATCCAGGATTGGCGGGCAGGAGATCAAGCCGCCCTTTGTGGAATGTCATGATCGCCTTGGCGAGGCTGAGGCCGAGACCGGAACCCGGCTGCGAGCGGCTCTTCTCCAGCCGCACGAAACGCTCGGTCGCCCTGGCGCGATCGGCATCGTCGGGAATGCCCTGGCCGTTGTCGGTGACGGAAAGCCTGATTTCGCTGCCGACGCGATCGAGCGCCACGCGAACGGTCGGCTTGGCTGTCGAGTCGGTCGAATATTTGATCGCGTTGTCGACGATGTTCGATAGCGCCTGGCCGATCAGCTCGCGATTGCCTTCAACGGCGAAGCCATCCTGCACCGAGGTCTCGAGTGTCACTCCCGCCTCCTCCGCCACCGGCTCGTAGAGCTCGACGACATCGCGCACGGAAGCAGCCAGATCGACCCGGCTGGTGATTTCTGAAGAATAGCCCGCCTCCAGCCTTGAGATCATCAGGATGGCGTTGAAGGTCTTTATCAGATGGTCGGACTCGGCGATGGTCGCTTCCAGCGCCTGCCGGTAGTCGGCGGAGTTGTGCTTGCCGGAGAGCGTCGCCTCGGCGCGGTTGCGCAGCCGGGTCAGCGGCGTCTTCAGGTCGTGGGCGATGTTGTCGGAGACCTGCTTCAGCCCTTCATTCAGCGTGGCGATCCTGGCCAGCATGGAATTGAGATTTTCGGAGAGCCGATCGAACTCGTCGCCGGCGCCGGTGACCGGCAGCCGGCCGGAAAGGTCGCCGCCCAAGATGCGGCGACTGGCCTGCGAAACCGAGTCGATGCGCTTCAGCGCCGCGCGGCCGACGAAGAACCAGATCAAAATTCCGCCAAGCGCCATCATGCCGAGCGCCAACGTCAAGGCGCGGCGGATGACGGCGCGGAACCGCTCCGGCTCGCCGAGATCGCGGCCGACCAGCATGATCATCTGGTTCGGCAGGCGCAGCACCAAGGCAATGGCGTTGTGGCCCTTCTCGCCTTCGACCTGGACTTCGCTCTGGCTGGGTTCGTTCGGGTCGGCGATCGGGTTGCGTTGCCGCTCGAGCTCGCCCTCGCCAAAGCGCCGGTAGGAAAACGGCTCCGTCGTCCAGCCCTCGGCCACGAGCACGCCGGGTTCCAGGCTCTGCACGTTGCCGGTCAGGATCTGGCCGTTGGCATCGGCGATCAAATAGAGATTGGCGCCGGGTTGGCGGGAGCGCTGCTCGACCACCCGGACCAGCAGCGGCAAGCCGCCGCGCTGATAGACCCGGGCGAGGCCGAGCACCTCGTCGTTGATGGTCTCCTGCGTCTGGCCGGTCAGCATGCGCGCCGACAGCGAGGTCATGTAGAAGACGAGCAGCACCGCACAGATGGCGAACAGCAGGAGATAGAGCGCCGAAAGCCGCGCTGCCGTCGTCTTCATGATGGCCGGCATGGAAAGGGCCATGCTAGCCGCTCTTGAGCATATAGCCGGCGCCACGAACCGTGTGCAGGATCGGCTTGTCGAAGCCCTTCTCGATCTTGCCGCGCAGCCGCGAGACGTGAACGTCGATGACGTTGGTCTGCGGATCGAAATGATAGTCCCAGACATTTTCCAGCAGCATGGTGCGCGTCACCACCTGGCCGGCATGGCGCATCAGATATTCGAGCAGGCGGAACTCGCGCGGCTGCAGCGTAATCTCTCGGGCCGCGCGCCGCACCGAATGCGACAGCCTGTCGAGTTCGAGATCGCCGACCCGGTAGACGGTTTCGGCCTCCCTGGCGCTGGCGCGGCGGTTCAGCACCTCGACTCGGGCCAGAAGCTCGGAAAAGGCATAGGGCTTGGTCAGATAGTCGTCGCCGCCGGCGCGCAAGCCGGTGACCCGGTCGTCGACTTCGCCGAGCGCCGACAGGATCAGCACCGGCGTAGTCTTGCCTCGGGATCTAAGACCGGCGATGACCGACAGGCCGTCGCGGCGCGGCAGCATGCGGTCGACGACCATCACGTCATAGTCGCCGGAGTCAGCGAGCGCGAAGCCGGTTTCGCCGTCGCCGGCGACATGGGCGGTATGTCCGGCCTCGGTAAAGGCTTTCTGGAGGTAATCGGCCGCTTCGCGATCGTCTTCTATGACGAGAATCTTCATGGGACCGTTATACGCGATTTCGCTGGAAGATTGAGTGGCCGGCATAAGCATCATGGCCTCAAGGTGTATCGCGAACAAAATGATTCAAGAACGAGCAGTAAGTCTTTGTTTTATAATGTTATTGGCGTCGAGCCGCCGCGTCCTCGGATTTGGGCGACATGCTTTGTTGTTTGAGCATGTCGTCATCCCAAAACCGCTTCACACTTTGGGCGACTGCTCTGTTGTTCGAGCGGCAGCGGGCGATGGGCGCCCGCTGCCGCTGGGGCGGAACACGATGACTGACTAACGTATTCAAGCCCCGTGCTTTCCCATGCGACGGTTCGGGGTGTTTGAAACCGCCGCATCGGAAAAGTCTGGAACGTCAGCCCTTGGCGACAGGCAGCGCGACGAAGCGGTTGCTGTCGTCGCGGGTGATCTGCATCAGCACCGCCTTGCGGCCCGACTTCACCGCGTCGGCCATGGCCTTGGCGACATCCTCGGTGCCGTTGACCTCCGTCGAATTGACCGAGGTGATGACGTCGCCGGGCTGGATGCCGCGATCGGCGGCATCGCTGTCGGGATCGACATCGGTCACCACGAGCCCTTTGCCATCGTCGGACCTAGTAACGGTGAGACCGAGGTCGGCCAGCGTATCGGCCTTTGGCGGAGCGGAAGGCTGCTGGTCGGCCGAAGCCTGCTTGTCACTCGAAGGCAGCGTGCCGAGGTCGACTTTGACCGTTTCACTCTTGCCGTCACGCCACAGCGTGACGTCGACCGGCTTGCCGGGCGGGTAGGCGCCGATCAGACGGGCGAGTTCCTTCGGCGAAGCGACGTCCTTGCCGTCCACCTGAGTGATGACGTCACCAGCCGATATGCCGGCGTCCTTGCCGGGACCATCGTCCTGGGCGCTGGAAACGAGAGCGCCCTTATCGGACTTCAGCCCGAGCGATTCGGCGATTTCGGAGGTGACCGGCTGGATCTCGACGCCAAGCCAGCCGCGCTGGACGGTGCCGTCCTTCATCAGATCCTGAACGACCTGTTTGGCGGTCGAGGCGGGAATGTCGAAGGCAATGCCGACGCTGCCGCCGGACGGCGAGAAGATCGCGGTGTTGATGCCGACGACCTGGCCGTTGAGGTTGAAGGTCGGGCCACCCGAATTGCCGCGGTTCACCGAGGCATCGATCTGGATGAAATCATCATAAGGACCGGCGCCGATGTCGCGACCACGGGCCGAGACAATGCCGGCAGTGACCGTGCCGCCGAGGCCGAACGGATTGCCGACGGCCACCACCCAGTCGCCGACGCGAACCTTTGAATCATCGGCGAAGTCGACATAGGTGAACTTGCCGTCGCCTTCGACCTTGAGCACTGCGAGATCGGTGCGCGGATCTGTGCCGACCAACTTGGCGTCGAGCTCCTTGCCGTCATGCATCACCACCGTGAAGGACGAGCCCTCTCCGACGACATGGTTGTTGGTGACGAGGTAGCCATCCTCGGAGATGAAGAAGCCGGACCCTTGAGCGACCGGCCGCGGCTGGCGGTCACCACGTCCGAAACGTCGCATCCCATCCCGGCCATCCTGATCGCCAAAGCCACGGAACTCCCTGAAGAAGCGGCGCAATTGCGGATCGTCGGGGAGATTGCCGAAGGCGTCGGGCAGGTCAGAGCCATCGTCGGCGGTCGATTCTATCTTGGCTTTGACGCGGACACTGACGACCGCCGGCGAAACGCGCTCGACCACGTCGGCGAAGCTCGGGACCTGAGGCGCCTCGACACGCACGGCCTCGGCCAGGACGGGGGCTGTCCCGGTGGCAACCGCGCCGAAGCCGATCGCGCCGGCAATGGCCACTGATGCGGCGGCAGCCATCAGGCGTTTGCGGGTGCGGGAATGTGAATTGGGGGCAATATTCATGGGTCTCGTATCCTCTTTCAAGGGATGCGCTTCGGTCGGCATCCTCGGCCAAGAGAAATAGAGGCGCGCACATTACGGCGCCATTTCCAGTGCATGAAACTTTGGTAATGTTTGCAGGCACCAACCCTTTGGTTGCGCCCGCCCGTTGCCCTATGTTGTACACAGTTCAGCACAAGGCTTTCACCATGACCGCAAGCGCCATCATGACGATTCGGGTTTCGTCCGAAACCAAGCTGAAGCTGGAGCGGATCGCCGCCGACACGCGGCGCAGCAAATCCTTCCTCGCGGCCGAGGCGATATCGGCCTATGTCGATCGCGAGCTTGAGATCATCGAAGGCATCAAACGCGGCATGGCCGATGCGGCAGCTGGCCGTGTCGTGCCGCACGACGAAGCCATGGCGGAAATCGACGCCATCATCGAAGCGTCGGAAGCCAGGCGCGCAGACCAGGCTTGAAGCGGTTCGTCACCTGGTCGCGAGACATCGTGACACGGCCGTGGCCTTGGCGGCGGGGCGGCCGGGCCGAATTAGTTACCCAGCACCTTGTCCAACGCTGCCTTCTCCTCGGCGGTGAGCATGGCCGCAGGCGCCGATCGGCGCGACCGGGCGGTCAGCACGATGAAAATCCCGCCGGCAAGCAGCAGAAGGACCGGCGTGCCCCACAACAGCGCATTGCGCAGGCTGAAGCGCGGCTTCAACAGCACGAACTCGCCGTAGCGGGAAACGATGTAGTCGATCACCTGCCGGTCGGTATCGCCGGCGACCAGGCGCTGGCGCACCAGCACGCGCAGGTCGCGGGCAAGGTCGGCGTCGGATTCGTCGATCGACTGGTTCTGGCAAACCATGCAGCGCAGCTCTTCCGAAAGCGTCCGTGCTCGCGCCTCGAGCGCCGGGTCGGCCAGAACCTCGTCCGGCTTCACCGCAAGTGCGGCGCCGGCAAACAACAGCGTCAGCAGCAGGATCAGGGAGGCCAATGAAGTTTTTCTTGCGGTCATGGCAGGCTCGCCGAAGGCATGGCGCCCGCCGATCTGCGGCGGCGCGACGGTGCGCCGACGCGCAGCCGCCGGTCCATCAGCGACATCGCAGCACCTGCCATCATGACAAGGGCGCCGCCCCAGATCAACGTCACCAGCGGCTTCCACCACAGCCGCACCACGACGGAGCCGTCGGTCGCCTCGTCGCCAAGCGAGAGGTAGAGCTGGCTGAAACCGATCGTCTTGATACCGGACTCGGTCGTCGTCATCTGCCGGACCGGATAGGAGCGCTTGGACGAGGTGATCACGGCGGTGGTGCTTCCATCAGCGCCGAGCACGGCGAAGCGGCCGCGATCCTCGCTGTAGTTAGGCCCCTGGGCCGGATAGAGCCCTTCGAAGCGCAGTGTGTGGCCGGACAGTTGCACGGTCTCGCCTGCGCGCATCGACAGTATCTTCTCGGTGCCGAAGCAAAGTGTGCCGATGATGCCCAGAGTCGTCAGCCCAAGGCCAAGATGGGCGAGCGCGGTGCCGAAGACCGAACGCGGCAGGCCGGTGAAGCGCCTGAGCATGATGCCGGGCGCGACACTGCCAAAGCCGGACTTGACGGCAATATCGGTGAGCGCGCCGCAGATCAGCCAGAAAGCCAGGCCGACCCCAAGTGTTGCGAACACCGACGCGCCGTCGATGAACAAGACCGTCACCAGCACGGCCAGAAGCGCGGCGGCGAAGGCCGCCATCAGCCGCTGGGCGACGGCGAAAATGTCGCCGCGCTTCCAGGCCAGCAGCGGCCCGAACGGAACCGCTACCAGGAGCGGCACCATCAGCGGGCCGAACGTCAGGTTGAAGAACGGCGCGCCGACCGAAATCTTGTCGGCCGAAACGGCCTCGACGACCAGCGGATAGAGCGTGCCGATCAGCACGGTGGCGGTGGCCGTGGTCAGGAACAGATTGTTGAGGACCAGCGCCCCTTCGCGCGAGATCGGATGAAACAGGCCGCCGGCCGTCAACCTCGAGGCGCGAAAGGCGAACAGCGCCAGTGATCCGCCGATGAACAGTGTCAGGATGCAGAGAATGAACACGCCGCGCGTCGGATCGGTGGCGAAGGCGTGGACGGAGGTGAGCACGCCGGAGCGCACCAGGAAGGTGCCGAGCAGCGACAGCGAGAAGGTCAGGATCGCCAGCAACAGCGTCCAGATCTTCAGGGCCGAGCGCTTTTCCATGACGATCGCCGAATGGAGCAGCGCGGTGCCGGCCAGCCAAGGCATGAACGAGGCGTTCTCGACCGGATCCCAGAACCAGAAACCGCCCCAGCCAAGTTCGTAATAGGCCCAGTAGGAACCCATGGCGATGCCGCCGGTCAGGAACATCCACGCGACCAGCGTCCATGGCCGCGCCCAGCGCGCCCAGGACGCGTCGATGCGGCCTTCGATGAGGGCGGCGACCGAGAAGGAAAAGCAGATCGAGAAGCCGACATAGCCGAGATAGAGCAGCGGCGGATGGATGGCGAGGCCGAGATCCTGCAGGATCGGGTTGAGATCGCGGCCCTCGATCGGCGCCGGATTGAGCCTGGCGAACGGGTTGGACGTCGCCAGGATGAACAGCAAGAAGGTGGCGCCGATCGCGCCTTGCACGGCTAGCACGTTGGCTCGAAGGGTCGCTGGAAGATTGCTGCCGAAAGCAGCGACGAGCGCCCCGAAGAAGCTCAGGATCAGCACCCAGAGCAGCATCGAGCCCTCGTGATTGCCCCAGGTGCCGGTGATCTTGTAGATCAGCGGCTGCAGCGAATGCGAGTTGTCCCAGACGTTGGCCACCGAAAAATCGGACGTCGCATAAGCCGTCGCCAGCGCCGCGAAGGAGAGAGCGGTCAAGGCAAAGCCGGTCACCGCGACCGGGCCGCCGACGGCCATCATCTTATGGCTGTTGATGCGCGCGCCGAACAGCGGCACCAGCGCCTGCACCAAAGACAGCGCGAACGCCAGGACCAGCGCGAAATGTCCGGTTTCAACCATCGTGCATAAGCCCGCCAGGTTCTTGTTTTGCGGCAGGGTCTTGCCGCAAAACCGTGGAAACCCTCGGGCCAAGCCCGAGGGCAGGCTTTTGCGGAACCTGCTTAGTCACTTTTGCTCTCCTGCCACACGCCCCTGGACTTGAGACCGTCGGCCACCTCCTTGGGCATGTAGTTCTCGTCGTGCTTGGCCAGCACGCTGTCGGCGACGAAGACGCCGTCGGGGCGAAAAATGCCTTCAGTGATAACGCCCTGCTCCTCGCGGAAAAGGTCGGGAAGAATGCCGGTGTAGGTGACCTTGACCTGCTTCTGGTTGTCGGTCACCGAAAAGGCGACGGTGGTCCCCTGACCGCGCTCGATCGTGCCTTTTTCGACGAGGCCGCCGAGCCTGATACGCTGCCCGGGCTGCAGGCTGGCGGTGGTCAGATCGGCGGGCATGTAGAAGTAGGAGGCCTTCTGGCCGAGCGCGTAGAAGGTCAGGCCGGTGGCGGCACCGAGGAAGGCCAACCCTGCAGCGATCACCGACAGTCGTTTCTGCTTGCGCGTCATTTTTTACTCCGTCGCCGTCAGGCCAAGCGAGGCGGCAAAGGCAGTGAATTTCTTCGCTTCGTCACTATCGGAGCCAAAAACGGCGATACCGCGATTGAGCGCGTCGCGCGCCTGATCCGCCTTGCCCAGCACGACATAGGAACGAATAAGCTGCATCCATCCTTCCACATCGCGCGGGTTTTGCCGCAGTTTTTCATCAAGCCCCGCAACCATGGTGTTGATCATCGCTTCCCTATCCTGCGGCGACATCGACGCGGCGGCATCGACATCCCCGGCGTTCGGGCCCTTTGCAGGCACTCCCGAAGCGACGCTGCGCCTGGCGGATTCGGCCAGTGCCTGCTCGACGGCGCCGCGCCAGGGCGAGTCCTGTGGCAAGGCCGCGAGCATTTTCTGCCAGCCAATCGTCGCCTCCTCGATGCGGCCTTCCTGCGCCATGCCCATCGCCAGATAAAAGCTGGCCTTCGGATTTGCCGGATCGAGCTTCAGCGCCGCCTCGAAGGCTGCCTGAGCATCGGCCGAGACAATGCCGCCCGCTTCGCTGGCGATCGCCTCGCCGAGGCCGGCCTGGCGGGTTGCGCTGTCGCCGTCGAGGCGAATGGCGTTGCGGTACGCCGTCACCGCGTCGGAGAACCGCTGCATGCGCAAATAGATTGGCGCCAGCACGTCCCAACCCCTGCCATCGGACGGGTTGGCGGCAAGGTGGGCCTCGGCGCGTGCCACCAGTTCGTCGACCGAACTGTCGGCGGGATTCTTGGCCAGTCGCTCGCTGAGCGGCTGCGACGGCAGATCGGGCGAGCCGAGCTGGCTGTACAAGCCCCAACTGACCAGCGGAACCGCCAGGACCGCAGCCGTCGCAACCAGCCTGGTCGCCATCGATGGCTGCCGCGCCGCTGCCTTGTCGGCGGCATTGTCGAGGCGAAGGATGCGGCGGGCGATCTCCGCACGCGCCTCTTCGGCCTCCGCCGGCTGGATCAGGCCACGCGCCACGTCGCGGTCAAGCTCGGACAACTGGTCGCGATAGACTTCAAGGTCATGATCGCTGCTCGCCGAACCACCCTTCGGGCCGCCGGCCAGCGGCAGCAGAACCGCCAGGCTTGCACCCAGCGTGAGAATGGCGGCTATGACCCAGAACAGCATGCTTCTTCCAATAACGGCAGAGCCCTGCCCTGCCAACACAGGCGTCCTGCGACGCTTTGACGGCAGATGCGTCGCATGTCCCTGATTGATGTCAACCGGACCTAAAGCGCGTCGCGTTCGACCGGCGTCATGCGACGCGCCTTAGATAGTTGTTTTCATGCATATCGTCATCGCAAGATCGCTGCACACCCTCGAGTCAGGCCCGAGGGCATGCTTTTGCGCGAATTCCTGTTTTTATGCATGTCGTTATCGCAAAACCGCTGCACATCCTCGGGTCAGGCCCGAGGGCATGCTTTTGCGCGACATGCACTATCCGGCCGGTCGTTACGTCAGCGGCGTCCAGCTGCCATCGGCGTTGCGGCAAGCGGTTCCGCGCGCGGTGGCGCCGGCGGCGCCGGTAAACACCGTATGGGTGTATTGTCGGCAGTCCTGCGAGCCGACACGATAGGGCTGGGCGGGCACGACTTCACCGTAATGCGCCGACCGATCGCTCTTCCACGTCACCTTCTGGCTGCTCGCCGTGTACTCGAGCGCCCTGTATTCCGCCTCCAGCGCCTTGCGCTTTTCGGGATCGCTCAAGCCGGTACCGATCGATCCGCTGACGAGGCCGCCGCCCATGGCGGAAATGACCGTCGTCGCGATCTTGCCGTCACTTGGCGGCGTTGCGGCCGGCTGCGGCGCCACCGTGGGGCCAGGGCTGCTGCCCAGCGTCGTGCAGCCGGAGACGGCCAGCAGTGCGGAAACGAGCGCGACGCGAATCTTCATGCCAACAACCGGTCTCTTGAGTTAATGCTGGGGGGCCGCGCCATCGGGGGAAGTCGGCGTGGCCATAGTGTCGATGTTTGTCGGAAATTTGGCCGCGGCCGACGGCTCCGGGACCAGTCGACATGCCGCCATATCACGCACCGTCGATCAATGTCGACTGGCCCAGCAAAAAGCATCGGCCTAGTGAAGGCTCCGCAATCGAACCACCGCCTTCAATCCGCCCATGCTGGACCGTTCCAGAGCCAGAACGCCTCCGTATTCGTTGACGAGGTCGGCGACAATGGCAAGTCCAAGCCCGGTGCCCGGCCTTGTCTCGTCGAGACGCCGTCCGCGCTTCAGCGCCTCGCGTGCCTTGTCTTCCGGAATGCCCGGGCCGTCATCCTCGATGCTGATCTCGAACAGGATGACAGCACCCTCCTTGCCGGAGCCAGTCTTCTTGCCGGGGATTGGCGCCACCGATACCGCGACCGCGCTCTTTGCCCATTTCATGGCGTTGTCGAGCAAATTGCCAAGCAATTCTTCCAGATCCTCGCGTTCGCCGGCAAAGACGATATCGACTGCCGGCAGCGACAGTGACAGATCGGTCTGCGGATTGAGTTTTTGCAGGACGCGCACCATGCGCTGGACCAGCGGCGCCACCGGCGTTCGGTAGACGACGCTGTCGCGTTGCGCCGCGACGCGGGCGCGCTGCAGATAATGGTCAATCTGCTTCTGCATCGAGGCGGCCTGTTCGGCTATGAGCTGGCCCTTGGCGCCGCCGAGCGCCCGTCCCTCGTTGATCAGCACCGCCAGCGGCGTCTTCAGCGAATGGGCCAGGTTGCCGACCTGCGTCCGCGAGCGCTCGACGATACGCTTGTTGTTTTCGATCAACGCGTTGGTCTCGTTGGCGAGCGGCTCGATCTCGGCGGGGAAGCGACCGTCGAGCTTTTGCGCGGTTCCTTCGCGCACCATGGCGAGAGCGTCCCTGACCCGGCGCAATGGCTGCAGGCCCAGCAGGATGGCGATGGCGTTGATGGCGATCATGCCGACGCCGAACAGCGAAAGATAGGTCAGCAGGCGACGCTGAAAGGCGCTTATCTCCTGCTCGAGCTCGGTCCGGTTGCCCATGACGCGGAAGCGCGCTGCGCGATTTTTCGCGTCGAGAACGAATTCGCTCTCGAACACTTCCAGTTCCTCGCCATCGATGCCTTCTGTCGTATAGCTGCGCTGGAAGCTGGCATTGAAAGGAACCTCGGCGACGCTTGGCGACAGGATCGCCTTGGTCATCGAGGAGGAGTGCAACTCACCACTCACGCCTTCCGACGCAGGCTCCACCGACCAGTACCAGCCGGAATTCGGCTCCGAGAACCGAAGGTCGCCCAGGTCGGGGGCGCCGGTCAGCGAACCGCCTTCGGACACGCCGACCGAGCCGATCAGATTGAACAGATGCGCCGACAACAGGCTGTCGAAACCGCGCTCGCTCGCCTGGCGATAAAGGGTTGTGATCAGCGTGAAGATGACAATCAGGGTGAGTATCGCCCAGACGGTGGAAAAGGCGATCACCCGGAACGCCAGCGACCGCGGCCCGAACCGCAGTGAAAGCGGCGTCCTTGCAGTCTGTTTGAGCGGTTCCGCCTTACGCCTCCGGCTCACGCATTCGATAGCCCATGCCGCGAACGGTTTCTATCATGTCGATGCCCATCTTCTTGCGAAGCCGCCCGACAAAGACCTCGATTGTGTTGGAATCGCGGTCAAAATCCTGATCGTAAAGGTGCTCGACCAACTCGGTTCGGGACACGACCTCGCCCATATGGTGCATCAGATAGGCAAGCAGGCGAAATTCGTGCGACGTCAGCTTCAACGGCACGCCGTCGACATCGGCCTTGGAGGCTTTGGTGTCGAGCCGCAACGGCCCGCAGGTTAGCTCCGACGACGCATGGCCGGCCGCGCGCCGGATGAGCGCTCGGACCCTGGCCAGCACCTCTTCGATGTGGAACGGCTTGGTGACATAATCGTCGGCGCCGGCGTCGATGCCGGATACCTTGTCGCTCCAGCGATCGCGCGCCGTCAAAATCAGGACCGGCATCTTGCGGCCGCCGCGCCGCCAGCGTTCGACCACGCTGATGCCGTCCATCTGCGGCAAGCCGATGTCGAGCACCACGGCGTCATAGGGCTCAGTGTCGCCGAGGAAATGCCCTTCCTCACCGTCGAAAGCCCGGTCGACAACATAGCCGGCATCGACCAGCGCGTCTGATATCTGCCGGTTCAGATCCTTGTCATCTTCGACGACGAGTACGCGCATGCGGGAATCATACCCAGTTGAAGAATCGGCCTGTTGAAAAATCGGCCTGTTGAGGAGCTGGACGTCAGATATAGGCCGATTCCAGCGCCTGGGATACGGCAGGCATCAGTTCAGCGGAACGACGATCTCCGTGCGGCGTGGACGCTGCCCATCCTTGCCCGGAACCAGCACGACGATGACGCAGACCGGCTGGCCACCGCGCGTCGACTGCGACGCCTTGGCCAGCGTGCCGCCATTCTGCTCGGCGACCTGCTGACCGATCGCGTAGCAGTCGGAGGCGGCCAGGACGATCGGCCGGTTCTGCTCGGGCACGACGACCGGCAGCGCCGTCGCCTGCGACGCAAACAGACCGGCAGCGCAGAGTGCAAGTGTCGCGGTTGGGAAGTGGGAGCGAAGCGTTTTCATGATCAGCGTCCTAACGCATCGGTGCTGAACGTGATATGAACATTGCCTGCAACACATGCCTGTCTCACCCCCTGAAATGCGACGCAACCAACCCCGGTGATTTGGCCGCCCCAACCCGGCAAATCCAAGCGCCAGTCTAGACTGTGTTGCAGCCTTATTGAAAGCGTGTCAGGCGTTTTCTTCCGTCACGGCAAGAAAGCGCAGCAGCCCGTGACAGGCTGAAAGATCCTCGTCGTAACGGACCTCAGTGAATTCGAGCCTGAGATTGACGCGGTGATGCTCGTCGAGCGCGAGCGCCGCATCCTGGAGGCGGGCGCTGACCATGTCCATCACGTTGAGCATTTCTTTCCTGGCCTCGGATTTCGACCAGAAATGCAGAGTGAAAAGCTGCTCGGCGTCTTTCTCCCTGCCTGTTACCCAATCATAGACGCTGGTCCGGCCGAACGTCACATAGGGAAACGGGATGTTTTCCGGGACATGGTCGAATAGTTTTGCGCCGCCCAGCGCCGCTGACAGGGAACCGTCAGCGTCCAGCGCCTGGAACAAGGCCTTCTGCAACGCGGCAGCCGGCGCGGTCATTGTATTCTCCCTCGCCCGTCGCGGCTGAACAGGCCTTTGTGCCGTCAACGATTCGTGCTTGCAGCGTAGCCGCGTTGAGGTTGCTGCGCCAGATCAGGGGGATCTCAGGTGGCTACCCACACCTTTCATTTGACATGCAAGGCGTTTGAAAAACGGTGCTATGGAGTATTTGTTCTCCAGACCTTCGAGGTTGTTTTCGTGCGCGAGCCATCGCTGCTGCCTGTTTTCGGAAAGCTTGGGATCAAGACGCCAGTCGTCGTTGCGGCGGCGCCGACCATGTCGAAAAGCATTAAGAACATTGTGTCCCGCATGCGGGAGGTTCTGTCTTCATACGGAGGCCTAGCCTTGAAGCTGTTCGTCGTCGTTTGGACGGTCCTTGTCCTGGCGGCAGTGTTCTACATCACGCAGGCCTGACCAATCGCATTCATCGATCGGGGGCGGAAACGAAACGGATGCCGGAATGGCAAACCGCTACGCACTGCGCACGGAGCATCCGCACAGCTGGACCGTCTTCGATGGCTTCACCGGCCAGCCCGTCGAGCTTAAGCACCAGGTCTTGGTTGGTATGAACACGCGCGATGCAGACGCGATGGTCGGATCGGCTGAACAGCCGAGATGTCAAGCGACGGGCAAAGGCGGAGAGCAAGCCCTGATCCTGCCGCTAGGTTCACTCGGCACATTCGTGCGCCTGGATCGGATCTGGCGCGTTGGCCGTGAACGCGATGACGTTCGGGATTTAACGAAAATCGGCCGCCGTCAGCACATATATGCTCTTGCGGGTCCGGTCATAGGCATTCCTGGCGACGTCGTGGATGGAGCTGGAAGCCGTATCGAAGGCGGCGAGATAGGTGGCTTCTGCAGTTGGTGTCCCTGACTCTGCCTTCGAGATGGCATCCGTGGCGACGGAGAAGGAAATCTGGAACATGCCGTCATGGCCGACGAAGCGGATGCGTTTGCCCGCCTCGTCGTAGCTCCGGCTTCGATTGGGAAATGTCAGGCTCATGACTTGACCTCCGTTGATGCAACGTCTGCTTTCTTGATCGCCCGCGACGCCCGCTTTTTCTTGGGGGCGACGGGATTGAGGGCCTCCGCGGCGCGGTCGGCCTCTTCCTTGGCCAGCCGCAACGCCCGCAATCTTGCCGTCTTGATGGTCCTGGCCTTGGCCTCTGAAACATATTCGGCCGTTGCCTGATTGCGTTCCGCGGTTTTCTTCTGCTTCTCCATGAAGCGCGCTTCGGCTTTTTCCATGATGTTCTGGCTAACTTCCGCCATCGATCAAAACCTCCTTTTGGCTGCAATGATGAAAATGATTTTCTCCCTTAAAATAGTCACTCGATGTGGAAAAATCAAATTCTGACCTATTTTTGATCGAGCAAATTTCTGAAGCGAAAAGGCAAAATAATACTATTCAATGTTTTACGGCGGCCAACGAATATTTTTTGGCACTCCTATCTATCGAGTGCCAACGCGCCTATAGAAGGGAGCGGCCGCCTAAGCCGGCCCCAGAAAGAAGTTTCCATGAAATTCCGGCCACTCCACGATCGCGTCGTCATTCGGCGCGCCGAAAGCGACACCAAATCCAAGGGCGGCATCATCATCCCCGACAATGCCAAGGAAAAGCCGCAGGAAGGCGAAGTGATCGCCGTCGGGTCGGGCGCGCGTGACGAAAGCGGCGCGCTGATCGCGCTCGATGTCAAGGCCGGCGACCTCATCCTGTTCGGCAAATGGTCCGGCACCGAGGTCAAGATTGACGGAGAGGACCTTCTGATCATGAAGGAGGCCGACATCATGGGCATCATCGACAAGAGCGAGATGGGCATCATCGACAAGAGCGAGATGGGCATCATCGAGAAGACCGGGGCTGCCAAGAAGGCCGCCTGATTGGAGCGCCGCGCGTCTTGGACGCGCAAAGGACGCTCCAAATTTTTGATTCAGGCGGTGCTGACAGCGCCCTGCCGCAACCAACCGAACTGGAAAAAAGATGTCTGCCAAGGAAATCAAATTCTCCACCGATGCGCGTGACCGCATGCTGCGTGGCGTCGAAATCCTCAACAACGCCGTCAAGGTGACGCTCGGCCCCAAAGGCCGCAACGTCGTCATTGACAAGGCCTATGGCGCACCGCGCATCACCAAGGACGGGGTGGCGGTAGCCAAGGAAATCGAGCTTTCCGACAAATTCGAGAACATGGGCGCGCAGATGGTGCGCGAAGTGGCGTCGAAGACCAACGACCTTGCCGGCGACGGCACCACCACCGCCACGGTGCTTGCCGCTTCCATCTTGCGCGAGGGCGCCAAATTCGTTGCCGCCGGCATGAACCCGATGGACCTCAAGCGCGGCATCGACCTTGCCGTTACCGCTGTCGTCAAGGAAATCCAGGCACGCGCCAAGAAGGTCAAATCTTCCGGTGAAATCGCGCAGGTCGGCACCATTGCCGCCAATGGCGACACCACCGTTGGCGCCATGATCGCCAAGGCGATGGACAAGGTCGGCAATGACGGGGTCATCACCGTCGAGGAAGCCAAGACCGCCGACACCGAACTCGACGTCGTCGAGGGCATGCAGTTCGACCGCGGCTATCTCTCGCCCTATTTCGTCACCAATGCCGAGAAGATGCACGCCGAGCTGGAGGACCCTTACGTCCTCATCCATGAAAAGAAGCTCGGCAATCTGCAGGCGATGCTTCCGATCCTCGAAGCCGTGGTGCAAAGCGGCAAGCCGCTGCTGATCATCTCCGAGGACGTCGAAGGCGAAGCGCTGGCGACGCTGGTCGTCAACAAATTGCGAGGCGGCCTCAAGGTTGCGGCCGTCAAGGCGCCGGGCTTCGGTGACCGCCGCAAGTCTATGCTGGAAGACATCGCGGTGCTCACCGCCGGCCAGATGATTTCGGAGGACCTCGGCATCAAGCTCGAAAACATCACCATCGACATGCTAGGCCGCGCCAAGCGCGTGCTGATCGAGAAGGACACGACGACGATCATCGACGGCGCCGGCGAGAAGGCCACGATCCAGGCGCGTGTCCAGCAGATCAAGGGGCAGATCGAGGAAACCACTTCCGACTACGACAAGGAGAAGCTGCAGGAGCGGCTGGCTAAGCTCGCCGGCGGCGTCGCGGTCATTCGCGTCGGCGGCGCGACCGAGTCCGAGGTCAAGGAAAAGAAGGACCGCATCGACGATGCGCTGAACGCCACGCGCGCGGCAGTGGAAGAAGGCATCGTTCCCGGCGGCGGTGTCGCGCTGCTGCGCGCCAAGGCCGTGCTGAACGGGCTGACCGGAGCCAATGCCGATGTGACGGCGGGCATTTCGATCGTGTCGAGAGCGCTCGAAGCGCCGATCCGCCAGATCGCCGAGAACTCCGGCGTCGAAGGTTCGATCGTTGTCGGCAGGCTCACGGACAGCAAGGATCACAATCAGGGCTTCGACGCCCAGAACGAGACCTATGTCGACATGATCAAGGCTGGCATCGTCGATCCCGCAAAGGTGGTGCGGACCGCGTTGCAGGATGCCGGGTCGATCGCGGCGCTGCTGATCACCGCGGAAGCCATGATCACCGACATTCCGGCAAAAGACGCTGCGCCTTCGGCCGGCATGGGCGGCTACTGACCACCCCTCCCGTAAATAGGCCCTGCAAGGCCTGGCCCCAGCAAGGCCAGGCGACCGATCCCAACATCAACCAGGAAGGAACTGTCCGTGGCCACACAAAGCAGCAAGCCATCTCTCGCGCGTCGATGGGAAGATTACCAGCCGGCCAAATCCACGCTTTTGTGGGCATGCGCTGCAACCGTCGTCGCCACGCTGATCATTGGTTTCAACTGGGGCGGCTGGGTGACCGGCGGCACCTCGCGCGCGCTGGCGGCCACCGCCGGCGATACGGCGCGCGGCGAGCTGGCCTCGGCGGTCTGCGTCGATCGCTTCAATACGGCGCCCGACGCGGCCGCCAAACTTGTCGAGTTCAAGGCCATAACTGACAGCTACAAGAAGCGGCAGTTCATCGAGACGGGCGGCTGGGCGACCATGCCCGGAAAAACCTCGCCCGACAGGCTGGGTGCGCAAAGCTGCGCGGTCGCTCTCGCCACCTAACATCTTCGACCTCTCGGAGAGAACGTGCTCTTGACGAGAGCCCGAAAGACAGCCGCCGGGGCATCCTCCGGCGCGCAGCCGTCGGCAAGGAGATCGATCCATGATTGCATTCGTCCCGAAGCCAAATGCTGTAGTAAAGACCAAAGTGGCCGAGGAAAGCCGCTTCGATCGCATTCGCAGACTCGCCGCCGACAAGCACAGGAAAGCCGATGCCGGCACGATCCGCCGCGACCCGCAGAAGGCAGGCGACAAGCGCCCCATGTAACGCGCGCTTGCTGAACTACATCACGAGACCGGTGCTGCGCCACCCTCTTCCGTGCGCCGCGCAATGAATTCGTCGAGAACATCTGATGTGGCAGCGGCGCAAGTCGGCGGCCGAAAATCGGCCAGCAGCCGTTTCCAGATGCCGGTGGCGCGCTCCGTGGCGGTTCTTGACCCGGCCTCAGTCCAGTTGCCGAAATTCGACCAGTCGGCGACCAGCGGCTCGTAGAATGCGGTGCGGTAGCGCGCCATTGTGTGCCCGGCCGAGAAGAAATGCCCGCCCGGCTGCACTTCGGCGATGGCCTCGAAGCCGATCGCGGCCTCGTCGCCGGGCGTCGCGGCGCAGAGTTCCGCGATGGTCTGCAGCGCCTCGATGTCGGTGATCAGCTTCTCGAACGAGACGCTCAAGCCGCCTTCGAGCCAGCCCGCAGCATGGATGCAGACCGTCGCGCCGGCGAGCACCGAACCCCACAGCGCGAACTGCGTTTCGTGGGCTGCCTGCGCGTCCGAAATGTTGGCGGCACTGCCGCCGCCGGACCGCCAGGGAAGGCCGGTGAAGCGTGCAAGCTGACCGGCGCCGAGCGTCGCCTTGACGTGCTCCGGCGTGCCGAAGGCTGGCGCTCCGGACTTCATGTCGACATTGGAGGAGAAGGAGCCATAGACGACCGGCGCGCCCGGCCGCACGATCTGGGCCAGCGTCAGCCCGGCCAGCGCTTCGGCGTGCTGCAGCGTCAGTGCGCCGGCCACGGTGATCGGCGCCATGGCGCCGGCCAGGCAGAAGGGCGTGATGATCAGCACCTGCCCCGCCCTGGCAAAATCGATGATGCCTTGCGCCATCGGAATGTCGAGCTGACGCGGCGAGTTGGTGTTGATGACGGTGTAGCAATGAGCGTCCGAACGGAATTCGTCCTCGGACAAGCCGCGCGCCAGCCGCAGCATCTCGAAGCCGTCCTCGACCTGCGGCGTGCCGCGCGCGAAGACGAACGGCAGCTTGTCCGACAGCGTCAGCTGCGCGCGGTTGACGGCATAATGGCGGAAGCGGTTGTCGATGTCCTGCGGCTCGATGCAAGGTCCCAGCATGTGCAGCACGTCGAAATGCTGCACCAGGCGGATGAGATCCTCGAAAGCGGCAAGCGTTCCCGGCCGCCGGCCGTGCTCCAGATCGGTGACGTTCGGCGCCCCGGATCCTGCCAGGAACGTCATCGAGCCGAGTTCGAGCGTCAGGTCGCGGGCACGGTCACCGGCATGGACGCGGATCGATTTCGGCGCCGAGCCCAGCGCCGCCGCGACGATGTCGCGGCCGATGCGCACCATCTGGCTGTCCTCGTCGACCAAAGCGCCGGCACGGGCAAGAATAGCGCGCGCCTCCGGCAGCAGCACCTTGACGCCGAGTTGCTCGAGCACGCGCAGCGCCGTGTCGTGGATCGCGGCGACCTGGTCGGCCGAAAAGATCGGCTGCGGCAGAAACGGGTTCTTCAGCGAACGATAGTCCGGCCGGCGGCTGGTCTCACTGCCGGCCTCGCCGGTTCGTCCGCGCCTGCGTTCGCGCCTGAGGTTGCGTGCGGCGTCATCGACCATGGCGGATACTCCTTATTGCCGTATTGCCCTGCGTTGCGGATCGTAGGCAGGAGCCGCGATGACGCGCGTCGGCCGCTCGGCCCAGTTCGTAGAGGCAGACAGGATACTTGCACTGTACATATGTGTCTAGTACGGTTGTATGCAGTTCGCCCTCATGCCTATTGTGCGGCCATGATCATGATTTCTCCGCAGGACGAGCCGGCGTCCGGCAACACCAAGGTGACGCGCCGGGACTGGATCAATCTTGCGCTCCAGACACTGATTTCAGACGGCATCGCAAGCGTGCGCGTGCTGCCGCTTGGCCAGAAACTCGGCGTATCGCGCTCAAGCTTCTACTGGTATTTCGAGAGCCGTCAGGACCTGCTCGACCAGTTGCTTGCGCATTGGCGGGACACCAACACCAAGTCGATCATCGAACGCGCGCAGCGGCCGGCCGAAAGCATCATCATGGGGGTCATGAACGTGTTCGAATGCTGGGCGGACGAGCGCCTGTTCGATCCCAGGCTCGACTTCGCCATCCGGGAATGGGCGCGTCGCTCCGAGGACGTGCGCCGGGCCATCGACCAGGCCGACAATGACCGACTGGGTGCGATCCGCGACATGTATCGCCGGCATGGCTACGGCGAAGAGGATGCCTTCATCCGCGCCCGTGTGCTCTACTACATGCAGATCGGCTATTATGTACTCGACCTCAAGGAACCGGTCGAGGCGAGGGTCAGTCATCTCGCCGCCTATCTGCGCAGTTTCACCGGCCAGGAGCCAAGCGATGCCGAGGTGGCGCATTTCATGCGCTTTATCGCGGCGCAGTAAGCGGGCGCGAGGTGGCGGAGGTGGCAGGCCCGACCCTGGTATCAACAAACTGTACCGCGAAAGCCCCCCTCACCCTTGTGAGCGAGGCCAAAATGGACAAATAGTCTGGTATGAATGCCGCTTCTCAGTGGGAGGCGTAGCCGCAGCCGGATCTTGGAATGGCCAGTCCTTTGAAAACACGCAGGAGAAGGGGTCCGATTGCCGCAAGACTGCTGGCGGCGGATGCGTGGTTCGATTCCTCGCTCTACGAGACCGGCTTCAAGGCGCGCCGGTTCTGGGAAGCGGCCACCATTTTTTTTCGGCGCTTCCGCGTCTCCGGCTGGCGCCGCGGCATCATCGAACTGTTGAGCGAAGGTTTCACGCTCGGCGCCGGCGGCATCGTCGTCATGCTGGCGCTCGCCTTGCCGGCCTTCCAGGAAACCGCCGGCGACTGGCGCGCCCAGGGCGATTTCGCCATCACCTTCCTCGACCGCTACGGCAATGAGATCGGCCAGCGCGGCATCATCCAGCGCGATTCGGTGCCGGTCGACGAGATGCCCGACCAGGTCATCAAGGCGGTGCTGGCCACCGAGGATCGGCGTTTCTTCGATCACTACGGCATCGACGCGCTCGGCCTTTCGCGCGCGATCTTCGCGAACGTGCGGGCGAATTCCGTGGTGCAGGGCGGCTCGAGCATCACCCAGCAGTTGGCCAAGAACCTGTTCCTGACCAATGAACGGACGTTGGAGCGGAAGGTCAAGGAAGCCTTCCTGGCGCTGTGGCTCGAGGCCAATCTGTCGAAGAAGGAGATCCTGCAGCTCTATCTCGACCGCGTCTATATGGGCGGCGGCACGTTCGGCATCGAAGCGGCCGCCGATTTCTATTTCGGCAAAAGCGTCAAGGATGTGAACCTCGCCGAAGCGGCGATGCTGGCCGGCCTGTTCAAGGCACCGACCAAATACGCGCCGCACATCAACCTGCCTGCTGCCAGGGCGCGGGCCAATGTGGTGCTGTCGAATCTCGTCGAAGGCGGCTTCATGAGCGAGGGTCAGGTGCTGCAGGCGCGGCTGCATCCGGCTGAAATCGTCGACCGCGGCGAGCAGAAGAGCCCGGATTACTACCTCGACTGGGCATTCGAAGAGGTCAAGAAGATCGCCGCGAAGTCCGGCCAGCATTCGCTGGTCGCCCACACCACTTTCGACGCCAACATCCAGAAGGCGGCGGAAGAATCGATGGAGTTCCATCTCCGCCAGTTCGGCAAGGAATACAACGTCACCGAAGGCGCCATGGTCGTCATCGAAACCAATGGCGCAGTCAGGGCGATCGTCGGCGGCCGCGACTACGGTGCCAGCCAGTTCAACCGCGCCACCAAGGCGCTGCGCCAGAGCGGCTCATCGTTTAAACCCTACGTATACGCAACGGCGATGGAGCACGGCTTCACGCCGGACTCCGTCGTTTCCGGCGCGCCGATCTCCTGGGGTGCCTGGTCGCCGCACAATTACAATGACGGACGGGCCGGCAAGGTCACGCTGATCACGGCGATGGCCAAATCGGTCAACACCGTGCCGGTGCGGCTGGCCAAGAATCATCTCGGCATCAAGCCGATCAAGGCGATGGCGGAAGCCATGGGCGTCGAATCGCCGCTCGAATCGCACAAGACGATGGTGCTCGGCACATCGGGCATGACCGTGATGGACCAGGCGACAGGCTTTAGCGTGTTCGCCCAGAACGGCTTTGTCGGCTCCCGGCATGGCGTCACCCAGCTCGTCACCCGTACCGGCGAGGTGGTTTACGATTTCGCCAAGGATGCGCCGCCGCCGCGCCGTGTGCTCTCGGAGCAGGGGCTGAAATCCATGAACACCATGCTGGCGGCGGTGCCGGTGATGGGCACGGCGCGGCGCGCCGCGCTTCCCAACATCGTTTCGGCCGGCAAGACTGGCACAACGCAGTCTTACCGAGACGCCTGGTATGTCGGCTTTACCGGCAACTATACGGCTGCCGTGTGGCTCGGCAATGACGACTTCACCCCGACCAACAACATGACCGGCGGCTCGCTGCCGGCGATGGTTTGGCAGCGGCTGATGGTCTATGCGCACCAGAATATCGACCTCAAGCCGATCCCCGGCCTCGATCATCCCTTCGTCGACGAAGAGATCGCTGCCAAGGCCGAGGAGGCGGAAAAGACGAATGCCGAGCAGGCAGCGGCCGACGCCGCGGCCGAGCGGCCGCCGGTGCTGTCCAGCCAGACGACGCGGGCGCTCAGGGACATCACCAGGCTGTTCCAGTCGGCGCCCGTCCTCCAGGCGCCTGCGACACCGGAGACCCTGTCGGCGCTTTGATGCCGGCACGAGGGGCCAGGCCATCCCTCGCGCCGCAATTCCACAGAGGTCCGCTTGCCATGGCCCCCTGCCCCGCGATATCCCCCAGCGGCACTCCTCTTGCCAGCGGCTCTTCATGCTCAAGAACGCATTCCTGACGCTCCTCGCGCTTGCCATAGCCATCGGCGGCGGCGGCGGCAGCGTCTGGTACGCTCTCAAGACGCAGGATGGCATTGGCGCGATCAGGATCGGCCAATGGACGGCGTTTCCCGATATCGGCACGCAGACGGCGGATCCTTATTCGAAAGCCCGCGTGGCGCGCGAGGGTGTCCTTGCACTCGGGCAGGCAGAAGGCCTGTCGTTTATCGCCGAACGCGATTCCGATGGCGAACTATTGAAACGCCAATGCGGCTATGAAATCGAAGGCGGATTTCCCACAGCCCGGTTCTGGACCCTCTATGCCGCCGATCGGTCGCTCGGCGTGGTCGAGACCGGCAAGCCAAGGCTTGCGGCACTTCAGTCCTACCAGGTGCTGCGCCAGCCCGACAATTCCGTGCTTATTTCCGTCAGCAACCGCCCCACGCCCGGCAACTGGCTGCTTTCCGACGGCTTCGGCCGGATGTATCTCGTGCTGACATTCTACGACACGCCGATCGCCAGCAGCACGGGCCTTTCGGATGTCACGCTGCCGCAGATCGTGAAGGTCGGCTGCAATGCGTAGGCTGCTGCACGCGATCCTGCTCGGCCTGCTTGGCGCCGGCATCGTACACATCATCGTGCTGCTGCTCGCCCCGGAATTTTCCGAACGCAATGCCTGGTCGCGGCTGGCCATGGCCTCCAACCTTTATCGGATGACCAGGCTGGACGCTGAGGCCGGCGGTACGCCTGTGGTGAAATCGGTCGATCCGCTGTTTTATGCTGCGGCTTGCCGCTTCGATCTGTCCGATGGGATGGTTCGGGTGAAGGCACCGGGAAACGTCCCGTTCTGGTCCGTATCGGTCTATGACCGCAGCGGCCATAACATCTACTCCTTCAACGACCACAGCGCGACCGGAAGGGTGCTGGACAGTATCGTACTGACGCCGGCGCAGATGATCGAGATCCGCAAGGATCTCCCGGAGGAATTGCAAGGGGCAATCTTCGTCGAAGCGCCGATCGACGAAGGCATGTTCGTCATCCGCTCCTTCGTGCCCGACGACAGCTGGAAGCCGACCGTGTCGCGGTTTCTCGAGCAGAGTTCCTGCGAGCTGCAGGACTACTGACGACAACCGAAACATGCCGCCGGTTGCGGCCCATGCCTTGCGAGCCGCCGCGGCGCTCATTCAAGGGGATAGAGCGTCCTTTGCGCGCCCAACAGGGTGCGGCGAATCCATTCAGCCGCGACGCGCTTTAGTGATGCGGAACAGGCAACGTCCCCGACGTCCCCGGCATCGTCCTTGACGAACCCGGCTTGTCCGGACCGGCGCCTGGCCGCGTCTCGCCCGTCAGTGGTGGTTGCTCGTAGCGGACGCCGGGGAAAATGATCACCGCCGCCGGCGCTCCGGTGTTTCGGTCTGCTCGATTGGTTGCCGCCGGTCGCGGCACGAAAGACAGTACCATGCCCATGGTTCGTGCATTCCTCTCGGTTGCCCCGGAGCACAACGCAACGCCTCCAATCTGATTAAGGAGCCAGTAGGTTAACGGAACGCTAACGGATCGCCGCTAATTTGATCTTTGTTCTGAGGTCAGGAAGTCCTGACCCGTGGCAAATGCGAAACCGACACAGTCCCGGTCGAGCATGGTCAAGATTGTGTCGAGTGTTCAGGCGTATCCTTCGTGTCATCTGCGGATTTCAGGCAAATCGCTATACGGGCTGAATCGGGAAAGGCCGAAAGGCTGTTCCGCGCCACGGTGTCGGCGTTCTGTTCGCTGACCCGCCCTTCGCGCCGGGAGATCGCGCAACTTGAGGATCTGACGCTGCCGCTTTTCGCCGATGTGTCGGTCGAATCACGCCGCTACGTCGCCGCCGCCCTTTCCGAATGCGAATATGCGCCCGCTGCGCTGGTCCGGCGGCTTTGCGAGGAGCCGGTCGACGTTGCCGCGCCGCTGCTCATCCGCTCGCGCGCGCTCAGCGATATCGACCTCATCGCGCTGATCGGCCGCCATGGCCTGCCGCATGCGCGCGCCATTGGGCGCCGCAAGGATCTGAACCCGACCATCGCCCACCTGATCAGGGCGCTTGAAAAGCCGACGCTGGTGAGCGTGCGGCAGCCTGAGGCGAACGCCAAGACGGTGCCCGAAAGCGCCGAAGTCGTCGCCGACAGCCAGCAGGTGCCCGGCGCCGCCGCCGAGACTGCACGGCGCCGGCTGCGGTCGATGATGCGTGATGCCGAAAGCGGCGGCGCGGCCATCAATCCGTTCGCCGGCGCTAACACCTATGTCAAACTGCGCGAGACGGCGCTGACCGGCAATGCCGCATTCTTCCAGACAGCACTGGCCGACGCGCTCGAGATCGATTTTTCAACGGCGCGGTCGCTCACCGCGAACCGGAACTACACGTCGCTGCTGGCCGTCCTGCGCGCGCTCGATCTCGGCGAGGAGAGGGCGTTCCTGATCACCGCCGCCGTCTATCCCACAGAGTTTTCGCATCCGCAGGCCATCCGCATCTTTCTCGACCGCTATCGGCTGCTGCATCGCGACGCAGCGCTGGACAGGCTACGCGGCTGGAAAGCCGAGACACTGTCGAAGGCCATTCGCAATGCCGGACCGATCGCGGCAAACGCCGACGTCCGCAAGGCGGACAGCGACAATACTGCCGCCAGCCCTAAAGCGCGTCGCGTTTGACCCTGAAAAGAGATTCAAGCGAACGCTCTAAGCCTTTGTCTGCATATCGCTATTGCGACTTGACGGAAAGAAGCTCCTCGACGGGAACAGAGCCGGCCTCGATCTCGACCACCCAGATGTCGGGGTCGAATTTCTTCTCCCTTTCCAGTCGCGCGTCAAAGACGGCGGCATCGTCGCCGGCGCCGAGCAGACTGAAGAAACGGTCGTCGGGTTTGGCTGAATCGTAGCTCGTCTGCGGCGCCGGGCCAAACAAGGCAATCTCGCCCATGCGGCCACGCGCCAGCACGAAGACGGCGCCGGCCTCGGTTGCGCCGCGCTTGACCACGGCGGCAAAGCCACCGGCGCCGAAAACCCGGCGCAGCAGGGCCGACACCCACAGATCGGTGGTTACGCGCATGGCAGCATTCCGGACGACATCGGGCGGTACTTAGAGCGCTTTGCGTTTGGGTGAAACCAAAAACCGCGCGCCTGCGCCCATCAGTTGGTCAGGCCGATCTCGCGCATTTTGACGTAGACGACCTCGTCGGGCTCGCCGGTCTCGGGCAGACCAAACAGCGACTGAAACTCCTTGATCGCTGCCTTGGTGCGGGCCCCGACCACGCCATCGAGCTGCATGTCGTCATTGCCGAACGCCTTCAACCCGGCCTGGATCTTGATGATGCGGGCGTCGGGTGCCTGCCTCGGCGCATCTGCCGGCGAAGCCGAGACGGGAATCGCGGCCGTGTCGTCCGGACGGGGTGCCGGATGCGGCACGACTGTCGAGGCGGTTGGCATGGCGCCCAGTTGATCGAGCAGAATGCTGTCGATCTCGCCGGAAGCGTTGAGCCCGACCTTCTGCTGATAGGCTTGGATGGCCTTGCGCGTGTTGGGGCCGGAAATACCGTCGACGGTGCCGGAATAGAAATCGAGATCCTTCAATATGCCCTGGACCTGCTCGACGACCGGATCGCTCTTGATCGGGGCCGGCTCCGGCCGCACGATGTTGATGGTGGTTTCAGGCTCGTCGGCGCCGGCTCGAGGAAAGCCCACCATGCTCCTGGTCGCAAAAAATGCGCCGGCATGAGGAAAAGGCTGATACCACAAAGCGTTCGCCGAGACGTAGAACAGCGTCACCAGGAAGGCGGTCGAACCGCCAACCAGAACCGGATTGCGTGAAATCTGGCTGCCGAGGGCGACCGCGCTGCGCTGGAAGGCATTGCCGCGGCGCTTGACCGCCCTAGGCTGTTTTGCGGAGCGAGCCATGCCTGTCCCCTTTCGTCTCCGCCTTGGCTGCAGGCATCGGCAGTACGCCGGGCTTGTCGTTCGAACGTCCTTTCGGTCCGTCCACCGGCAAGCTGATCGTGACCGTGGTGCCCTCCCCCAGCATGCTTTCGATCGACATCGTGCCCTCGTGCAGCGCCACCAGACCCTTCACCAGCGACAGGCCGAGCCCGGTGCCCTCGAAGCGGCGCGTATAGTCGTTCTGGATCTGCATGAACGGCTTGCCGAGATTGGCGAAGTCTTCCTCGGCGATGCCGATGCCGGTGTCCCTGACCCAGAAATGCAGTCGCGAGCCGATCCGCTTGGCGCCGACGACGACATCGCCGCCATCGGGCGTGAACTTGATGGCGTTGGAGACGAGGTTGATGAGTATCTGCTGCACGGCACGACGGTCGGCGTTTATCTCGCCTGCATCCGGTGCGACCTGGGCCTGTAGATCGATGTTCTTTGCCTCGGCCTGCAAGCGCATCATCGATTGGCACATTTCGACCGCTTCCACGAAACGGAATGGTTCCGGCTCGGTTGCGTAGGCGCCGGCTTCGATCCTCGATACGTCGAGTATCGAGGTGACGACGGCAAGCAAATGCTGGCCGGACTCCTTGACCAGGCCGACATATTCCTTCTGGCGCGGGTCCTTGAAGGTGCCGAACATCTCATGCAGCAGCATGTCGGAAAAACCGATGATGGCGTTCAACGGCGTGCGCAGCTCGTGGCTGACGACCGCCAGAAACCGTCCCTTTGCCACTTCGGCAGACGCGGCCGCCTCTTTCGCAGCGGCAAGCTCTTCGCGCAAGCCGGCGAGTTCGTCGTTTTCGCGCAGGACGAACGTGAGGACGTCCTGCTGCTCTTCCCCGCGCGCCAATTCAAGCGAAAACGGCCGGTAATTGTCCGCCGTCGGGCCATTGCCGTTTTGCGGCAGCCGGACGCGAAGATCCAGCCGGCGCGCCGGCGCGCCATCGCGCATGTCGGCCAGCGCGCTGAGGTATGCGACGCGATCGGAAAGATGGATGCGGTCGAACAGGCCGGTACCGAACAGCAGCTCCGGCTGCAGCTTCAGGATCGTGCGCGCCTTTGCCGACGCATCCAGAACCTCGCCATGCCTGCCGGCCCGCAGGACAACGGCGTCGATGATGTTCTCGAGCCGGTCGCCGGTCGCCGGATCAAGCTGCGCGTCGGCCGGGCTGCCAAGCGCTGCGACGCGGGGAACGAGAGTGAGCCCCCAGGCCAGCGGCAGCAGCCAATGCCAAGCGGCGATTTCCGCCGAGCCGAACGGAAAGACAGAACCGGCAAAAGCCTGCAGCAGGATAGCGACACATGCGGATACGGCACCCCAGAATGCAGCGCGACGAGACGCGCCGATCCACCAGGCTTCGAACGGCAGCGCCACGACAAGCATGGCGACCGGCGAGGCCATCCCGCCCGCCGCGGCAATGATACCGGCAAGAGCAAGACTGCCCATCACCAGGGCGACCTGGCCGGCGAACGCCATCTTGCCCGATGCTGCCACCAGCAAGGCAGCAAACCAGCAGAGGCCGAACGTCGCAAAGATCGCAGCCATGGTCACGGCCACGCCCATGCCCGAGGTGACCAGCGTGACTGCTGCGCCTGCGGCAAAGAACGGAGCGGCGAGCATGACACCGATAAACCGCCTCTGGCACCGGCGGTCGTTCTGTCCGAGGATCGACGGATGAACCATACGTTCGCAACCGGCTGCCATCGCGCGGGGCAACTCAACGTATCTGGCCCTTATCGAACTCAACTCAACGCACTCGCACCTGGTCGTGAACAGCCCTGCTTCGCAGTTGCTTTTGTTGATCTGAAACTCGCATCCAGCGTTTAAGGAATGGATAAGGCAGGACCGATCAATGCCCGGCCTGAGGCAGATATTGGGAGGCCGGCACGGCCAAACCTTGGCAATTGCGACCATAGTAAATGGAGCGTTATCCGGGCGAACCGCCCTTCCGCCTCCGACAATCGCCCCCGGGTAGCCGTACTTCTGGGAAATACATAATGAAAACAGCTGGATATATGGTTAACCTTAAGTGAAGAAAATCGGCTGGATTTGAGACAAATCCATTGCAAAATGCTTCGTTTTGAATTTGCCTAAAATTTGAGGAAAATTTTCGCTGACCGGGCAAGCCGTCCTTTGCGCGTCCATGCCACTATCGTATCCATAAAGAGGTCATGTCGCATGAACGCATGATCCGGTCACGAATGAGGGCATACAGATGGGCTTTCTGATCAGAATGGCTTTCTGGTTTTCGCTGGTGCTTCTGGCGTTGCCGCTGAATGTCGGCTCCGACGAGACAGGCCACCAAAGCGTCGGGCCGATCCAGGCGTTGTTTGCGGCACGCGAGGCGGTCGGCGACATTGCCGGCATATGCGAGCGCAAGCCCGACGTCTGCGAGACCGGCAAGTCCGCAATGCACACGATCACCGCCCGGGCCAGGGAGACAGCCAAGATCGCGGCCGCCATGTTGGACGACAAGACCGCCGAACCCGACACGGCGACAACGACCGGCAGCGTGCCCGAAGACATCGTGTTGCCGGCGAAAGTCGATTTGCCGGTGAAAAACTGAGATCTTTTTCAGCGCATCTGTCACAGCACCGCAGCCCGTCCGCCCTAAAGCGCTTTGGCCGGCCTCACGCGACGCGCTTTTCCTCTTTTTCCGTGACGCGGCGCCGCCGGATGATTATATCCGGGGCTATGACCACGACGATCCAAACGATCCGCGACGACTTCTCCCTGCTTGACGAGTGGGAAGACCGCTATCGCTATGTGATCGAACTGGGCGAGGCCCTACCGCCATTTCCCGATGAGGAACGCAACCCTGCCAACAAGGTGCCCGGCTGCGTCAGCCAGGTCTGGCTGACGACCCAATATGGACCGGGGCCCGACCCAGTCGTCACCTTCGCTGGTGATTCGGACGCGCATATCGTGCGCGGTCTCGTCGCTATCATGCTGGCGCTGTTTTCCAGACGACCCGCCAGCGAGATCCAGAAAACCGATGCGGAAGCCACGCTGAAGGCACTTGGCCTCGACGAGCACCTGTCGCCGCAACGTGCCAATGGTCTTCGTTCCATGGTCAAGCGCATCAAGCGCGACGCAGAGGCGGCCTTGAAGCAGACCGCCTGATCATATCGATTGCTCGAGCATCGCCCCAAGATCAAAACGGCGCCCGGAGGCGCCGTTGATCATCTAACCCAGGTTGGGAAGGGAGCCGGTATCAGCGCCCCTTGCGCTTGCGGCCGAGACCCATCTTCTTGGCGAGCTGTGAGCGGGCGGCAGCATAGTTGGGAGCAACCATCGGGTAGCTGGCGTCCAGGCCCCATTTTTCACGATACTCGTCGGGCGTCAGACCGTAGTGGGTCATCAAGTGACGCTTCAGCGACTTGAACTTCTTGCCGTCTTCAAGACAGACGATGTAGTCGTCATGGACGGAGCGTTTCGGGTTTACTGCCGGCTTCTGCTTGTCGGCAGGAGGCTGTTCACTGGCCCCGCCCACGCGCCCGAGGGCGGCATGGACATCGGCGATGAGGCCAGGCAGCTCGCCGACCGGCACCGGATTGTTGCTGACATAGGCGGCCACGACATCGGCCGTCAATTCGATCAGCGCATCACTATTTCTGGAAGGTGTTTCGATAATATCCATGGCTTCCTGGCCCCAACGTGAGTTGTTTCTACCTGCGCCCTATTTTTGATAGGTCGGGCATCGCGCGAAATTTTTGCAGGAAAGAGCCTCTGCGATTCGCGTCGCAGCATCCTAATGAGCCACTAAACCAAGTAAGTCAATTCGCTTCTTGCGCTGTATTCATCGATGGCAATAAAATATTCGACGATCAGCTTCAACCTTTCGTGCACTCTGTAACTTTGCGATATTTTCTGGGCAGACCAGCAGCGGCGGACGCCCAGTCAAGCTGCCGTTACATCCATGAGAGCCAGTAAAAAAATCTCAATGCTTGGCTATGCTTGGTTGTGGTGCAGGCTATCTGGTTGTTTTTAGAGTCCGCAAAACCATAGGTTGCGATTTGCTGTTGCAAGCAAGCCGGCAATCAGCCCTGCGGACCGGCACCGTCCATCAATGTGGGGTGATGTATTTTCCGTAGACCCAGCCGGTGACGAAATTGCCGTTGTGTGCCGGATCGTGCCAGACTTCGCACCAGCGATAGCGGATCTTCTGTTCCTGCTTCCAAACCGGCTGCTTGGCGATGTCGAGCAGGTTTATGCCGCCGGTGCATCTCCCGGTCATCTGCAAAACGGCACCGTTGGGATAGGCCGCCTGTTTCTGGGACGATCCCGCCGGATACTTGCGCACGTTGAGCGTGTCGCCAAACGGAAGGTTGGTCACTTGCCAAGCTGCGAACACGGTTGCATGAGATTGGCCGATAAAGGCCAAGACTGTCGAAGCGACGGCGAAAGCCGCAGCAGCGTGAAAACGGAACTTCATTTTTCCCTCTCCTCCGGCTCATCTTATGGAGCCCGGCGCAAACATATACCCCGGCACTTGAACCTGCGCTGATCGGCGTGTTCATTCTCCATACAAGTAACTTCCACAGCGAGACGCAATGACCCGAACCCCAGCATTTCCGACTGCCAGCCCGCCGCAACCAGAGAAGCGACCGGTCTTCGATGTGCATCATGGAGTGACCCGGACGGACGACTATGCCTGGCTGAGAGCCGACAACTGGCAAGAGATGTTCAGGAATCCGTCGCTGCTCGACGCCCAGATCCGCGCCCATCTCGAAGCCGAGAACGCCTATCAGGCAGCGCTCATGGCCGAGACCGCCCAGGTGCGGAAGCAGCTTTTCAAGGAGATGAAGGGCCGCATCAAGGAGGACGATTCGTCCGTGCCGATGAAGGATGGGCCGTACGCCTATGGGTCATCTTTCAAGCTTGGCGGCGAGCAGCCGCGTTATTTCCGCACGCCGCGCGAGGGCGGCGACCAAGAGATCCTGCTCGACGGCGATCTCGAGGCCGAAGGCAAGGCCTATTTCCGCCTCGGCGGTGTCGACCATTCGACCGACCACCGCAAGCTTCTGTGGGCCTTCGACGACAAGGGTTCCGAATTCTACACGCTTCGCGTCCGCGATCTCGCCGACGGCAACGATCTGGCCGACAGGATTCCGGATACCGGTGGCGGCGGCGTGTGGGATGCCGAAAATGATGGATTTTTCTACACCCGCCTCGATGCCAACCACCGTCCTTCCAAGGTGCTGTTCCATGCCCTTGGCGACAGTCCTGAGAACGACCGGCTGATCTACGAAGAAACCGATCCGGGCTTCTTCATGAATGTCGGCGGCACACGCTCCAACGAATGGATCATGGTTGGCATCAACGACCACGAGACCTCGGAATATCGCATCATGAGCGCCAGCGAGCCGTTCGCCGAACCGAAGCTGGTTACGCCGCGCGAGACCGGCCTGCAATACGACCTCGAAGAAGGCGGCGATGTCTTCTTCATTCTCACCAATGCCGACGGCGCCAAGGATTTCAAGATCATGACTGCGCCGGCAAGCGACCCGGTGCGCGCCAACTGGCAGGAGCTGGTGCCGCACGAAGCGGGCCGGCTGATCCTTTCGGTAATCGGTTTCAAGGACCACATGGTCAGGCTTGAACGCAAGGAAGGCCTGCCGCGCATCGTCGTGCATGACCGCAACAGCGGCGAGGAACACCTGATCTCCTTCGACGAGGAAGCCTTCTCGCTCGGCCTGTCGGGATCCTATGAATACGATACCGAGATCATGCGCTTTTCCTACTCGTCCATGACAACGCCGGCGCAGGTCTTCGACTACAACATGCGGACCCGCGAGCGCGTGCTGCTGAAGACCCAGGAAGTTCCGTCCGGCCACGACCCGGACGATTACGTGACGCGGCGGCTGATGGCGCCCGCAGCCGGCGGCGAACTGGTGCCGATCTCGCTCATCCACCATCGCGACACGCCGCTCGACGGATCAGCGCCTTGCCTGCTTTACGGCTACGGCTCCTACGGCATCACGGTCCCGGCCGCCTTTAACACCAATTTGTTATCGCTGGTCGACCGCGGCTTCGTCTACGCGATTGCCCATGTCCGCGGCGGCAAGGACAAGGGCTATGGCTGGTACGACGACGGCAAGCGGGCCCACAAAATGAACACGTTCACCGATTTCATCGCAGTCGCCCACCACCTCGTCGCCGAACGCTATACGCAACATGACCGCATCGTCGCTCAGGGCGGCTCGGCCGGCGGCCTGCTGATGGGCGCCGTCGCGAATATGGCGCCGGAATGCTTCGGCGGTGTTGTCGCCGAAGTTCCGTTCGTCGACGTGCTCACCACCATGCTCGACGCGACCCTGCCGCTGACGCCGCCGGAATGGCCCGAATGGGGCAATCCGATCGCCTCGGAGGAGGACTACCGAACGATCGCCGCCTACTCGCCCTATGACAATGTCGCCGCGCTCGACTATCCGCCGATCCTGGCGCTTGCCGGCCTCACCGACCCGCGTGTCACCTATTGGGAGCCGGCCAAGTGGGTGGCGCGGCTGCGCGATCGCAAGACCGGCGACAATCCGGTGCTGTTCAAGATCAATATGGACTCCGGTCATGCCGGCGCATCCGGCCGGTTTTCCAGGCTCGAGGAAATTGCCTTCACCTATGCGTTTGCGCTGAAGGTGGCGGGCAAGGCCGACCTTGCCACCACAGCGCCGCCGACCCTTTTGGACGCACAGACGGCGCTGTAGGAGCTTGATCTTTGCGCACCACGGGTCAGGCCATGTCGATTTTCCGCTCGCAATTGCCATAGCTGCGCGCTAGCCAATGCGCGGCTTCTCGCAGCCGCGCCACCCAAAAATCATTCAGTCACGGCAAGGGTCCGCAATGTTGCTCGTCGACGTCTATCTCGACAAATCGCCCATCCAGGGCATCGGTGTCTTTGCCAAGAACCACATTCCCCGCGGCACACTGGTCTGGAAGCTCCATCCCAATTACGACCGGTGCATCCCTGTCGAGGTCTATGAGCGCGAAACCGGGCCGGTCAGAGCCTATCTCGATCGCTATTCCTATCCCGATCGGCGCGACCCGAACTTCGTCGTCTTCGAAGCCGACGACGCCCGCTTCATGAACCATGCCGATGACCCGAATTGCGACGTCGCCTCGCCCGACGAGACTTATGCACTGCGCGACATCGCGCCCGGCGAGGAAATGACCTGCAACTACAATCATTTCTTTGAAACCGGCTTCGATTTCCTCGGCGACCGCCACCTGTAAATCGGGAGCGTGGAATGCAGCGCGGGCAGGATTGACAACAACGGACCTTCAGCGCACCTTCCAAACAGGTGGATACAACCTGCTGCTTGCGCCCTCCCGGGTAAGGTGAATGTATCGAGCCACTTCAGGCTCCCTTTGCCCGAACGAACGGGTCAGTAACGCAAGCTCTGACGTCTTCCGTTCTTCGAAGCAAAGGATGATTCCATGCGCGATTTCCGCGATGCAAAAGCCATGGCGCAAACGCTGTCCGAAGCGCTGAGCGCCAAATCCGTTTCGCTGTCCCACAGCGAAAGCCTCGAGCTCATTGCTAGGGTCCTCGGCTTGCGCGACTGGAACGTATTGGCTGCAAGGATTCAGGCGAGCCAACCAGTCGGAGCTGGACCCAGAAACCCGGCGCCCGAGGCCAGCCCGCCCCCGTCCTCCGGCACGGATCTGCCGATTTTTCCAATGCGGGATTTCGTGCTCTTTCCGCAAATGACTGTTCCGGTCTTCGTGGGCCGCGACAAAACGCGGCGCGCTGTGGAGCACGCGATGGCAGGCGACCGCCGCGTTCTTGTGGTCGCACAGAGGCACGCGACCGACGAGGATCCCGGCAACCTTGCTTCTCTCTATCCGGTGGGTG
This sequence comes from Mesorhizobium sp. WSM4829, assembly GCF_055811475.1. NCBI lineage: Bacteria > Pseudomonadati > Pseudomonadota > Alphaproteobacteria > Hyphomicrobiales > Phyllobacteriaceae > Mesorhizobium > Mesorhizobium sp. WSM4829. The sequence goes on from NZ_JBVVQJ010000017.1 coordinate 92,405, forward strand.
TCACGGCTAGCGTGATAAACTGCCAGACGCAGGTGGATGGGGTACTCAAGGTTTCGGTCTCCGGCCTCCAGCGAGCCGCGATCCTTCACCTGGTCAACGCCGACTTTCTGGCGGCGGAGGTCGCGCCGGTCGAAGAGCAGCGTCGCCAATCGGCGGAGGCGGCAGCACGTTCGAGCGCGGTTCTCGATACATATCAGAGCTATGCCAACATCGATTTTTCCTCGCTTCCACGAAGGCCCAAGGCGCGACTCGGCCTGCCCTCCATCGGCGATCCCGGTGTCCTAGCCGATACGCTCGCGCCGCTGCTGTCGATCAGTATCGAGCAGAAGCAGCAGCTTCTGGAAACCAGCGATGTCGTCGCCCGGCTTGAAAAGATCCTCGACCTGATGAAGGCTGGCCGGCCTGAGAATGGGCCAGAGCCAGCCGGCTGACGGGTGCTAACTAATTCGCCGGCTTGCGTGGGGGATAGCCGTTGGGGTGCGGCGGGACGGCCTTCAGATAGGCCGCGATCGCCGCCCGGTCCTCGGGCGTCAGCTCGGCCATGTTTCTCTGCACGTCGACCATGGCGCCACTGACGGAATCGAAATCAGGCGTGAAGCCGGTTTCCAGAAAGTAGGCGATGTCGGCCTCCGACCAGTCACTGAGCCCGCCTTCGCCCGAGGTGATGTTCGGCACGATGCCGCTGCCTTCGGCAGCGGTGGCTCCGGCCAGCCACTCGCTCTTCCTGGTGCCGCCAGCAAAATCGCGCGGCGTGTGGCATTCGCCGCAATGGCCGGGCCCTTCGACCAAGTAACGGCCGGCCATCACCGGATCCGGCGTGCCATCGGGGAAGGAGACCACCGGCTGGTCACTCAAATAGAGACGTTTCCACAGCCCGATGCCGCGACGGATGTTGAACGGGAACCCTAGCGAATTGGGCGGCGCCTTGCCCGCCACCGCCGGAAGCGTTTTCAGGAAGGCATGGAGATCGGCGATGTCGGCCGGCTTCATGCGTGCGTAGGACGCATAGGGAAACGCCGGATAGTAGTGCTCGCCGCTCGGCGATACGCCCTTCAGCATGGCGTTGGCGAGGTCTTCGACCGACCAGCCGCCGATACCGTCCTCGGCATCTTGTGAGATGTTCGGTGGCACGAAGATGCCGAACGGCGTCTTGAGTTCGAGACCGCCGGCCAGTTGAAGGCGGGCGTCGCCTTGCGAGCCTGGCTTCGCATGACAGGACGTGCAGCCGCCGGCATAAAAAATGCGCTTGCCCCTGGCGGCATCGCCGGGGCCGAGCTGCGCCAGGGTCTCGCTGTCGAGCCTGACCGGTGCCGACAGGAACCAGCCGGCGACCGCGCCGGCGGCGCCCAGAACGAGGGCGGCGCCGACGAGTTTTTTCAGCAGGCGCATCGCCCGCTATCAGCCCTTCTTAATCCTGTATGTCTGGTGGCAGGTGCCGCAATCGCCGCCTATGGTGTTGAACCCCGCCTTCAAGGCATCGACGTCGGCAGGAGCGGCGGCCGCCGCAGCCTTGACGTCGGCGAGATATTTGCCTTCCACCGCCTTGAAGCCGGCCATATCCTCCCAGATTTTTGGGGCAGCGGTGGTGTCGCCGGTGCCGCTGCCAGCCGGGAAAAGAGTGTCGACTTTTGCATGGAACTTCTCGGCGTTTGCCTCCAATGCCTTCAACGCCGCCAGCACGGCCGCTGCGTCATAAGGGGTCTCGCCCTTGACGACTTTCGACAATTGGCCGGCGATCTTTCCACGTTCCTTCATAATGGCCTGCCGCTCCTGGATCGGATCGGCAAACGCCGCCGAACCGGCGAAGGCGAGCATCGAGATGGCGAGGATAAGCTTTCTCATTCAACTGGCTCCATGGTGAAGATGTTTCGGGTGAAGGTCCGACTGATCGATAACGGCAAAACTGGCTTGAAAATTCCGGAAATTCGCCTCACGCTTGTGTGAATTTTTCGCGACGGTCGTTGGAAAAGGGCGGCCGATCATTTGGCACACAGAGAAAAGCCCCGGTTTTGCCGGGGCTCTTCTGCAACTCAGTCAGGCCTACGCCTTTTCGTAGAGCTCGAGGACATGGTCCCAGTTGATGAGACTGTCGACGAAGGCTTCGAGATATTTCGGCCGGGCGTTGCGATAGTCGATGTAATAGGAGTGCTCCCAGACATCGACGCCCAGGATCGGGGTCGCGCCATGGACCAGCGGGTTCTCGCCGTTCGGGGTCTTCGAGATCGCCAGCTTGCCGTCCTTGACCGAAACCCAGGCCCAGCCCGAACCGAACTGGGTGGTGCCGGCGGCGATGAAATCGGCCTTGAACTTGTCGTAACCGCCAAGATCGCTGTCAAACGCCTTTTGCAGCGCGCCGGGCAATTTGTTGCCGCCGCCGCCCTTCTTCATCCACTGCCAGAAGTGGATGTGATTGTAGTGCTGGCCGGCATTGTTGAAGAGCCCGGGGTTCTTGCCGAAGGATTGTTTCACAACCTCTTCGACCGACAAATCGCCGAGCCCGGCTTCGGCAGCCAGCTTGTTGCCGTTGTCGACATAGGCCTTGTGGTGCTTGTCGTGGTGATACTCCAGCGTCTCCTTCGACATGTAAGGCTGCAATGCCTCGTAGTCATAGGGCAAGGCGGGCAATTCAAAAGCCATCGGTCGTACTCCTCGTGGAAAAATCCGGTGTCGATACCGGACTAACATAGGTCTGGATTGGTGTGGAGCAACTCCGGAACGAAGCGCCGGTTCGCTTTTTAGCCAGTCAACCGACCGAAGTCGAATGCGCCCACTCCCAATAGAGTTCGCGCGCCTTTTTCGCTACAGGCCCGGGCTGGAGACTGCGATCCTCGATGCGGGTGACCGGCACGACTTTCGAGTGGTTTCCGGTCGAGAATATCTCGTCCGCTTCGAGGAATTCGCGCACCGACAGCGCCTTTTCGATGGTCTTGAAGCCATACTCGTCAAGCAGCGTCATCGTCCGAGAGCGGGTGATGCCGGACAGGAACGTGCCATTCGGCGCCGGCGTCAGGACATGGCCATCCTTGACCAGGAAAATGTTCGAGGTTCCGGTCTCGGCGACATTGCCCAGCATGTCGAGCACCAGCGCGTTGTCGAAGCCGCGCATCTTGGCTTCGAGGATGGCACGACCGTTGTTGGGATAAAGGCAGCCGGCCTTGGCGTTGGTCGGCATGGTCTCGATGGTCGGGCGCCGGAACGGCGAGACGGTGACCGAAAAGCCCGACGGCGGGATCATCGGCGATTCATAGAGGCAAAGGCAGAAACGGGTCGAGGCCGGATCGGCCGGCACGCCCATATAGCCACCATGCTCGGCCCAGTACATCGGCCTTATGTAGACCGCCGTCTTGCCGTCGAACTTCTTCAGCCCGTCCCAGGTCAGCCCGACGATCTTTTCGGCGCTCATGGATGGTTTGAGACCAAGCGCGATCGCCGAGGCGTTCACCCTCGCGGCGTGGCGGTCGAGGTCGGGGGCGACGCCCTCGAACCAGCGGGCGCCATCGAACACGCTGGTGCCGAGCCACACGGCATGGCTGCGCGGCCCCAGAATGGCGACGTTGCCTTCATACCAGTCGCCATCCACGAAGGTCCATGTCGCGGATTGCGCCGCAGCCGCCAGTGTCATCGCTTGATTCCGCGTTTCAGAGCTGTCCTGTCTCGCCATTGGAAGATGCTTTGGCGTCTGCCGTCAACTGATTTGGCTGAGATTTGTTAAGGCCAGCGGCATGCGAAATTGCAATCCGTGCTTGCGCCCGGCCTTGCCTCGCCGCAAAACTGTTACCATGCAACATGCGGCTTACGTTTTCGACGCTTACGGAACGCTGTTCGACGTGCACGCAGCGGTCCGCCGTCATGCCGACCAAATCGGACCGGACGGCCAACTCCTGTCGGAGATCTGGCGCGCCAAACAACTGGAATATTCCTGGGTGAGGACGCTGATGGGCGCCTACGCTGATTTCTGGCAACTCACCGAACAGGCGCTGGATTTCGCCTTGCGAAAGGTTCCCTCCGCGGACAAGGGACTGAGGGCCAAGCTGCTCGACGCCTATTGGCGGCTGGACTGCTATCCGGAGGTGCCGGCCGTGCTCAAGGCGCTCAAAGCATCTGGCGCCAAGCTGGCGATCCTATCCAACGGCTCGCCTGAAATGCTGGAAGCGGCGGTCAAATCGGCCGCGCTCGACCAGGTTCTGGACGACATCTATTCCGTCGAGGCCGTCAAGCGCTTCAAGGCCGATCCGTCGGTCTACGACATGGTCACGACAGGCTGGCGTCTCTATCCGGGTGCGGTGTCGTTTCAGTCATCCAACCGCTGGGACGTCGCCGGCGCCACCAAATTCGGGTTCCGGACAGTCTGGATCAACCGCTCCGACCAGCCCGAGGAATACCGGGACTTTCCGCCGGCCCTGATCCTGCCCTCGCTCGAAGGCCTGCTCGCCGCAGGCTGACACATGAGCCCATATCGGAATCGATTTTTGGAAAGGATCATTACGCGCGGCGCTGTGGGCCTGTTGCCTCGGCGCAACAGGGGCTGAACCGTCACAGCTTTGCCTTTGTTTGTTCACCCTCAGGCCCAGAATCGGAACCACCTATCGCGCCAGGCATTGGTAGGGCTGGCGCGCCGCACTGATTGGCGTATTCATGTTCTGTTTCGATATGAGACTTAAAAAGGCAACGATGTTCACAACCGAAATCGACCCCTATCGCCTGAGCCGTCGCGGCTTTCTCAACGCCGCTGCGCTCGGCGCCGCCTCGATTGCGGTTTCCGCCTGCACCACGACGGCAGGCCGGCCTGTCGAGCCGCCGCCGCCAGCCAGCGTCGAGCCGCCGCTCATGGACTATGCAACAATGTACGGTCCGGTCAGCGACAATGGGTTCGAGCTGCCGGGCATACCCTACGAGAAAATCGACGAGCAATTTCTGCGTCAGATCGTTCCCGATCCGACCGGCCAAGCGCCCGGCACCATCGTCGTCGATACGGCCGGCCACCACCTCTATTTCGTGCGTCCGGGCGGACAAGCCATTCGTTATGGGGTCGGGCTGGGTCGCGCCGGTTTCGAATGGTCTGGCGATGCCGTCGTCCAGTGGAAGCAGAAGTGGCCGAAATGGACGCCGCCGGCCGAAATGATCGCCCGCCAGCCCGAGTACGCAAAATACAGCGAGGAGAATGGCGGCATGCCCGGCGGGCTCACCAATCCGCTCGGAGCGCGCGCGCTGTATCTCTTCGAGGGCAACGAGGACACGCTTTACCGCCTGCACGGCTCGCCGGAGTGGTTTTCCATAGGCAAATCGGTGTCATCTGGCTGCGTTCGCTTGATAAATCAGGACATTATCGACCTTTATGACCGTGTGCCCAACAAGACGCCGGTGATCGTTACCTCCGGTGTCGGTCAGGAACTAGTTGCCACGGCAGACCGCAAAGCCATTCCGATCGATGCGGGCGTCCCGGAAGGATCGATCCTGCTCGGCCCGGCGGGGGCGATCTCGGAGCCGATCTTCTGAGCTGGTCGAAAGCGCTGGAGCGGTGGACTTTCGGTGCCGCAACTTGCCGGTCCGATGCTTTTCCCTGAGCATGGATCCTAGCAAAACCGGTGCCCAGTTTTTTGGTCCGATGCGGTGCTTTCAGCGCCGCCCCCTAGCCAGGCTGCCGAGGATGCCGCGCACGATCGCCCGTCCAACTGACGTGCCGACCGAGCGAACCACCGATTTGATCGCCGCCTCCGCCACCGACTGGCGATTGGACGCTCGCGGCGCCGGTGTTCGCCTGCCGCCGGTGGGCTGGGGGGCGGGATCGTCATTGCCGAAGCCTGGAATGGTCCAGCGCGAGCCGCCGCTCTCCTGCTGCTGCGCCTCCGCCTCCAGCGCATCCTTGGCTTTTTTCTGCAGCATCTCGAAAGCCGATTCGCGATCGACGGTCTGGTCGTACTGTCCCGCAACCGGGCTCTCGGTGATCAGCGTGCGGCGCTCATCAGGCGTGATCGGGCCAAGTCGCGACGACGGCGGGCGAACCAGCGTCCGCTGGACCATGGACGGAACACCTTTGGCTTCCAGCGTCGAGACCAGCGCCTCGCCGGTGCCGAGCTGCGTGATCACGGTAGCACAGTCGAAGTCGGGATTGGGCCTGAACGTCTCGGCGGCGGTCCTCACGGCCTTCTGCTCCCGTGGCGTGTAGGCGCGCAGGGCGTGCTGCACCCGGTTGCCGAGCTGGGCCAGAACGGTTTCGGGGATATCCAGCGGATTCTGGGTGACGAAGTAGACGCCGACGCCCTTCGAACGGATCAGGCGGACCACCTGTTCTACGCGGTCGATCAGCACCTTAGGCGCGTCGTCGAACAGAAGGTGCGCCTCGTCGAAGAAGAAGACCAGCTTTGGCTTGTCGGGATCGCCGACTTCGGGCAGCTCCTCGAACAGTTCCGACATCAGCCACAACAGGAATGTCGCATAGAGCCGGGGATTCATCATCAGCTTGTCGGCGGCCAGCACGCTGATCGCGCCGCGCCCGTCGCGGGTGGTGCGCATGATGTCGGCGATCCGCAATGCCGGCTCGCCGAAGAAGTTCGTCGCGCCCTGCTGCTCCAGAACCAGCAGCGTGCGCTGGATTGCGCCAACCGAAGGTTTCGTCACATTGCCGTAGCGAGCGCCGATTTCTTCGGCGCGTTCGGCGATGTTGGCAAGAAGCGCTTGCAGGTCCTTCAGGTCCAGCAGCAACAAGCCTTCCTCGTCGGCGATGCGGAAGGCGATGTTCATGATGCCTTCCTGCGCCTCGGACAGGTTCATAAGCCGCGACAGCAGCAGCGGCCCCATTTCCGAGACGGTGGCGCGGATCGGATGGCCCTGCTCGCCGAAAAGATCCCAGAATATGACCGGAAATTCCTGGAAATCATAGGGATCGAGCTTGACCTGCTCGGCGCGCTTGACCAGAAAATCCTGTGCCGCGCCCATCATGGCGATACCGGACAGATCGCCCTTGATGTCGGCGCAGAAGACCGGCACGCCGGCATTGGAGAAACCTTCCGCCAAAATCTGCAAGCTCACGGTCTTGCCGGTGCCGGTCGCGCCGGTGACCAGGCCATGACGATTGCCATACTGAAGCAGCAGGTTTTCGGCGCGCTGGTAGCTGTCATCAGGCTTTCGGCTGGCTCCGATGAAAATACTGATGTCGTCAGCCATGTGTCGGGTCTCCGCAACCTGAAGTGTGAATGCCCTGATCTATTGAAAGTAGCGGGGCTCGCCGCAGGTATAATGACGCCATTGCGCAGCGACAATGGCCATGGTCGAAATTGGGTTTTGGAGCTTGCGGATTTTGCCCATGTTTGGCAATCGGTTGACGGTTCACCGTCGCAGGGCGCGTGTTGCATTGTGATATGCGACGGGGAACCGTAGACTGACGTTCCAGGCCTATCGGCCGAGAAGACGAGGAGAGCGGATGGCCGGTGCCTTGAACCACGATGCCGAACTTCCGAACCCTGACCGGCAGCGGTGGCTGGCCCTTGCGGAAAAAGCCCTGGCCGGCGGATCCTTCGAGGAAAAACTCGTATCCCATACGGACGATGGCATCCGCATCGAACCGCTTTATGATCGTTCGGTCACCGCAGAGCCTCTCCCACGGGCAAACCCCGGATCGCCGTGGATCGTCAGCCAGCGTATCGACGATCCGGATGTCGGCCGCGCCCAAGCCCAGGCCCTGGAGGACGTCGCACAGGGCGCCACCGGATTGTCGCTTGTCTTCGAAGGCGCGCCGAATGCGTTCGGCTACGGCCTGCCGAGGACTGCCGAGGCGCTGGAGACCGTGCTGGACGGCGTGCCGCTCAACCGCATCCAGGTCCGCATCGACGCGCATCCCTGGAGCCGCGCCGTGGCCGACTGGCTGGTTGCGTTCTTGAGCAAGCGCCGGTCAGACCCGGCAAAGCTCAACCTATCCTTCGGCATCGACCCGGCGGCGATCTTTGCCGGAACCGGCCGGTTGCGGATGTCGATAGAGGCCTTGCGGGCATCGATGCCGCAGTCCCTGGCGCACTTTTTCTCGATGGGCGTGCCCGGGGTCCTGCTGGAGGCAGACGGACGCGTCTTCCACAATGCCGGTGCCACCGAAGCGCAGGAGCTGGGTACCATGATGGCTTCGGCGGTCTCCTATCTCCGGATGTTTGAGGAGGCGCGCCAGCCGCTTGTCTATGCGGCGCCCCATATCGGCTTTGCGCTGAGCGTCGACCAGGACCAGTTCGTATCGATGGCCAAGGTCAGGGCCCTGCGCAGGCTGTGGGCGCGGGTCCAGGAGGCATGCTCGATCTCCGCCGCCACCGCCAACATCCATGCCGAGACATCGTTCCGCATGATGACTTCGGCAGACCCGGAGACGAACATACTGCGCACCACGATCGCCGCTTTTGCCGCGGCAGCCGGCGGGGCGGACTCGATCTCCATCCTGCCGCATACGATCGCGCATGGCCTGCCGGCGGGCTTTGCCCGCCGTATTGCCCGCAATACGCAACTGATCATGGCCAACGAAAGCCATATCGATCATGTCGCCGACCCTGCTTGCGGTTCGGGCGCCGTTGAAGCGCTGACTGCCGAACTCTGCGAAGCGGCGTGGGAAGAATTCCAGCGGATCGAGGCGGAAGGCGGCGTGCTGTCCAGCCTGCAGCAAGGACACATCCAGAAACGGGTTCAGGCGGCCGCCGCACGCCGCAATGTTGCCTATCAGACGGGCGACCGGGCCATCATCGGCACGACGCTTCACCCGTCGAAGATCGAACGTCCGGTCGAAACCTTGGCGGCGGAGCGGCGGCCCTCGGTCACCGAGGGCGTCGCGGTGTGCGAGCCGCTGTTTCCGATCCGTATCGATCAATCGATCGGAGCAGCATCATGATTCCGGATTTCAGCCAGATCGGCTGGTCGGCGCCGCGCCGGGCGCCGATTGAGGTCAAGGGCCAGCGGATGACCCCGGAAGGACTGGCCATCAAGCATCTGTACAACCAGGGCGACCTCAAGGGGTTGCCGCATCTCAACACTTATCCGGGCCTGCCGCCATTCGTGCGCGGCCCCTACCCCACCATGTATGTCCAGCAGCCGTGGACGATCAGGCAATATGCCGGCTTCTCGACGGCGGAAGAGTCGAACGCCTTTTACCGGCGCAACCTCGCGGCCGGCCAGAAGGGACTGTCGGTCGCTTTCGACCTTGCCACGCATCGCGGCTACGACAGCGATCATCCGCGCGTTGCCGGTGATGTCGGCATGGCAGGCGTCGCCATCGATTCCATCCTCGACATGCGCCAGCTCTTCGACGGCATCCCGCTCGGCGAGATGACGGTGTCGATGACCATGAACGGCGCGGTGCTGCCGATCATGGCGCTCTACATCGTCGCCGCGGAAGAACAGGGCGTTGCGCAAAAGGACCTCGCCGGGACCATTCAGAACGACATTCTGAAAGAGTTCATGGTGCGCAACACCTACATCTATCCGCCAAAACCTTCGATGCGGATCGTGTCGGACATCTTCTCCTATACGTCGCAGCACATGCCGAAGTTCAATTCGATTTCGATCTCCGGCTATCACATGCAGGAGGCAGGGGCGACCGCCGACCTCGAGCTCGCCTACACGATCGCCGATGGAATCGAATATGCCCGCGCCGGTGTCGCGGCGGGTCTCGATATCGACCGTTTTGCGCCGCGCCTGTCCTTCTTCTGGGCGGTCGGCATGAACTTCTTCATGGAGGTCGCCAAGCTGAGGGCAGCCCGCCTTTTGTGGTCGACCCTGATGCTGAAGAACTTCTCGCCGAAGGACGAGCGCTCGCTGTCGCTGCGCACCCATTGCCAGACTTCGGGCTGGTCGCTAACGGCGCAGGACCCTTACAACAACATCATTCGCACCATGATCGAGGCGATGGCGGCGACGCAGGGTCATACACAATCGCTGCACACCAACGCCTTCGACGAGGCGATGGCGCTGCCGACCGACCATTCGGCCCGCATCGCCCGCAACACGCAGCTCATCCTGCAAAAGGAATCCGGCACCACCCGCATCATCGACCCGTGGGGCGGCTCTGCCTATCTCGAACGGCTGACGCATGACCTGGCGGCGCGCGCGCTTGCCCATATCGAAGAGGTCGAGAGCCTGGGCGGCATGGCCGCCGCAACCGAAAAAAACATCCCGAAGCTGCGCATCGAAGAGGCCGCCGCGCGCACGCAGGCGCGGATCGATTCCGGCGAGCAGGTCCTGGTCGGCGTCAACGCCTATCGTCCCGAGACGGATATCAAAGTCGACGTGCTGAAGATCGACAACGCCGAAGTCAGGGCCCGGCAATTGTCGAAACTGCAGCGGCTGAAAGGCACGCGCGACGTCGGCGCCGTCGAGAGCGCACTGAGTGCGCTGAGCCGGGCTGCGGAGAGCGGCGAAAATCTGCTGGAGTTCGCCATTCGCGCGGCTCGCGCCAACGCCACGGTCGGCGAGATTTCACTGGCGCTGGAAAAGGTTTTTGGCCGCCATGTCGCCTCCGTCCAGACGATCTCCGGCGTCTATCGCAAGGCGCTCGGCGACAATCCGGCGGTCGATCGGCTGCAGGACAAGATCGTCGCGTTCGAGGAGAAGTCCGGCGGCAAGCCACGCATTCTCGTCGCCAAGATGGGACAGGATGGCCACGATCGCGGCCAGAAAGTGATCGCCACCGCCTTTGCCGATCTAGGCTTCGACGTCACCGTCGGGCCGATGTTCCAGACGCCGGACGAGATCGCCAGGCTTGGCGTCGAGCACGACGTGCATATCATTGGCGCCTCGTCGCTGGCGGCGGGTCATTTGACGCTCATTCCCGAACTCAGGGACGCGCTGAAGAAGCTTGGCCGCGACGATATGCTGATCGTCGCCGGCGGCGTCATCCCGCCGCAAGATCATGAGGCGGTACGGCAGGCGGGTGCTGTGGAAATCTTCCCGCCAGGCACCGTCATCCCGGAAGCGGCGGAGCGGCTGATGGATAGGCTGCTGCAGGCCGGCTGAACTTGTTATAATCCATGTTGCAACGACCGACAATTTGAGTTATAATTGGCGTTGCAACAAGGGTTGAATCCATGAACACGACCATTCGCAAAATCGGCAATTCCGAAGGCGTGATCCTGCCCAAGGAAATTCTCGATCACCTGAATCTGAAGGCCGGCGATCAGCTTGAGATCGTCGAAACGAGCAAGGGCATCGCCCTTCGGCCAGTGGACGACAGCTTCGAGCGGCAGATGGAAGCTGCTCGCCAAGTCATGGACAAATACAAGGTCGCGCTTCAGAAGCTCGCCGAATGAGCTGGGAGTTCCTGAGCCGGCGTGCGGTCGAAGCCATGCACGCCGAGCAGTTGCGTCGGCACGGCGGCGCGCACGGTTTGAGGGATGAGAATGCCCTCGAATCGGCGCTCGCCCGAGCCGAGAACAAGGCCAACTATGGTGATCCATCGATCGAGGATCTGGCCGCGGCCTATATCTTCGGCATCGCCAGAAATCACGCCTTCGTCGACGGCAACAAGCGCACGGCCATCGTCGCCGCCGGCGCGTTCCTGATTGTCAACGGCTATGTGCTGACGGCCGACAACGGCACGATCTATGAGTTCGTCATGGGCGTTGCCGCCGGCGAGATCGACGAGGCTGGTGCTGCGGCGTTCTTCCGCGACCATGTCATCAAGATCGATGTCTAATTGTCGGAGAGCTTGACGATTTCCCACTCCTTGCCGTTCACCACGGCAATTTCGCCGACCTTCTTGCCGAACAAGGCCAGGGCCATCGGTGAAACATGGGAAATCGTCCCCTTGGCCGGATCGGCCTCATCCTCGCCGACGATCTTCCAGTGCACCTTCCTGCCGTCATCGCCTTCCAGCGTGACGCCCATGCCGAAGCGAACCAGGTCGCTGCCCGGTTCCGGCACGGAAAGCTCGGCGCTTTCACGCCGCGCGGTCCAGTAGCGCAGATCACGCGAGATGAGCGCGATGCGCTCGCGGTCGGCCCTCTTTTCCGCTCTGCCCAGATCGTCGCGCAGGGCAGCCAGTTCGGCGTCGATCAGCGCCAGGCCGCGTTGCGTCACCAGATTGCGATGGTGGCTGATCGGCCGCTCGCCGATGCCGGCGATGGCGTTTTCGCTATCTTCTTCGCGCGTGAAGGCTCTGCTCATCAGTCGAGCTTATGCCTCGCGTGGCGACTCCACAAGCTATTGCCGGCAAACCGGATCTGCCGATCCGGCGTGACACGATTCCTGCGGCGCGACGGCAGGACGCTGGGAATTTGTGTGGCTTTGCGCAACTGACCGTCGGACGCAATCATGCGAGCTGAATGCCCGTTCTCAGTCCAGCGCAGCAGTAGGGCGGAGTGAGCCGACCTTGGCGCCGATCCGGCTTTCTATGGGCGGATGTGCCTGTTCGATCAGTATCGCCGCCAGCGCCTTGTCGGCGTGCAAAAACCTGGCCAGCACGGCCGCGACCGTGACTTCAGCGGCGCGGCCGGCGCCATCATCGCATTTCAGCGCAATGCCAAGGCCAAGCTCGGGAAGTGCCGCGCAATAGACGCCTTCTGCCCCTACCTTCACAAAAATCCGGCCTGACCCGGCCTGCATCAACGCCACATCAGCCCTGCCCGTGCCGGCGACCAGAAACGGCTCGGCCATGCAGGCGGAAAGCAGCCGCTTTGCGGCTTTGGCGCGCACGGGCTCAAAGCCGATACCTGTCGCCATGCGGGCAAAGCCGAGCGCGAAGCTGCGCAGCGGCGCGGCATAGGTCGGGATCGAGCAGCCGTCGGTGCCGCAATGATCGACATCATGAGCGGCACCGGTCACCGCTTGCATCGCATCGCGCACCAGCTCTTGCGAGGCATGGCCGGACTTGACATAGCCGCGATAGGCGATGCCGGCGTGGGCGCAGGTGCAGACAAAACCCGCATGCTTGCCAGAACAATTGTTGTGCAGCGCGTTTGGCGAGGTGCCGGCACGGGCGAGCGCAATTGTCGCGTCATGGCTGGACGGCCAATGGGCGCCGCATTCCAGCGCCGCCACGTCCAGCCCGGCCTTGGCCAGCATCGCCCGCGCCAGTTCGACATGCGCCGGCTCGCCCGAATGCGAAGCGCAGGCCAGCGCCAGTTCGCGGTCGCCGAAACCGTACGCATCGGCGGCGCCGCTTTCGACCAGCGGCAGCGCCTGGATCGCCTTGACCGCCGAGCGCGGGAACACCGGGCGAGCCGTATCGCCGATTTCCCAGACCGGCTTGCCATCGGCATCGAAGACCGCAATGGCGCCACGATGCGCGCTCTCGACCTCGGCGCCGCGCAAAACTTCGACCAGAACCGGATTTGTCATGAATTCCCCGCTAACGCACGACCTCGAAAATCGGATTCGATTTTCGAAAAGGATCATGCGTAAAATCAAAGTGTTACAGCGTCCTTTGCGCGCCCGGAAGGGCGCGCGGCGCCGTAATGCGGGCGGTTTTTATCTGATCCGATCGAGAATGGAAACATAGTTGGCGACGGCGGCGCCGCCCATGTTGAAGATGCCGCCGAGCTTTGCTCCGGGCACCTGGATGCCGCCGGCCTCGCCGACGAGCTGCATGGCGCTCAGCACGTGCATCGACACGCCGGTGGCGCCGATCGGATGGCCCTTGGCCTTCAGCCCGCCTGACGGATTGACCGGCAACCGGCCGTCCTTCGCCGTCTCGCCGTCCAGCGCCAGTTTTGCGCCCTCGCCCGGTTTGGCCAGGCCCATCGCCTCATATTCGATCAGCTCGGCGATGGTGAAGCAGTCATGCGTTTCGACGAAGGACAGATCGTCGAGCGTCACACCGGCCTTGTTCAGCGCCTGATTCCACGCCTGCTCGCAACCCTCGAATGCCAGGATGTCACGCTTCGACATCGGCAGGAAATCCTGCACATGCTCGTTGGCGCGGAAAGCGACGGCGCGGCGCATCTTCAATGCCGTCGCCGTGTCGGCAAGCACCAGGGCAGCGGCGCCGTCCGAGACCAGCGAGCAGTCGGTACGCTTCAGGGGACCGGCGACGAAGGGGTTCTTCTCGCTCTCGTGCCGGCAGAACTCATAGCCGAAATCCTTGCGCATCTGCGCGTAGGGATTGTCGACGCCGTTCCTGTGGTTCTTGGCGGCGATCATCGCCAGCGCGTCCGACTGGTCGCCATAGCGTTGGAAATAGGCTTGCGCGATCTGGCCGAAAACGCCGGCGAAGCCTGCCGGCGTGTCGCCCTCCTCGGGCAGATACGAGGCCTTGAGAAGATTCTTGCCGATTTCCGGACCTGATGTCGTCGTCATCTGCTCGGCGCCGACCACCAGCACGATACGCGCCGCATTGGCGTCGATGGCGCGGATGCCTTGCCTGACCGCCGCCGAGCCGGTGGCGCAGGCGTTCTCGACCCGCGTCGCCGGCTTGAAGCGAAGCCGGTCGTCGGCCTGCAGGACCAGGCTTGCGGTGAAATCCTGTGCGGAAAAGCCGGCATTGAAGTGGCCGAGCACGATCTCGTCGACCTCGTCCGGGCCGATGCCGGCATGATCGAGCGCCTCGCTAGCCACCTTGGTGATCAGGCCCTCCAGCGTCTCGCCTTCGAGCTTGCCGAAGCGCGAATGCGCCCAGCCGACGATGCATGCTGTCATGATTATCTCCATCCCTGCGGGCTACGCGATGTCGCGGCGCGCTATCAACATTGTTCAAGAATGAACCGTCCCAGCGACTTCGTAAAGGGGCCAGAACCACACAACGACTTGATCTTGATATCTGGTCACGGCAGCTGACATTTGCCACACAATCGCGTCGGATTTTTGTTGATTGATCCGTCAATAAAAAATAATCTTGCCGCGACGGACCGGAGCAAAGATGCCGAAAATCGGAATGGAGCCGCTGCGCCGCAGGGCGCTGATCGACGCGACGATCTCGGCGATCGGCGAGCGCGGTTCGCTTGATGTGACGATGTCGGAAATCGCCGGGCGCGCCGGGGTGTCCTCGGCGCTCGCCCATCACTATTTCGGCGCCAAGGACGAACTTTTGCTGGCGACGATGCGGCACATCCTGGCCGAGTTGACCGCCGACATGCGGCGCGCGCTTCGATCGGCCAGCACGCCACGCCAGCGCGTTTCGGCGGTGGTCGCCGTCAATTTCTCCGACGCCCAGTTCCAGCCGGAAACGATAGCCGCCTGGCTCGCCTTCTATGTCGAGGCGCAGAAATCGCCAGCGCTGCGCCGGCTGCTCAAGGTCTATGCGCGACGCCTGCATTCCAATCTGTTGAGCGGGCTGACCGGCATCCTGCCGAGAAGCGAAGCCGACCGTATCGCCGAGGCGACAGCGGCGCTGATCGACGGGCTCTACATCAGGCGCGCGCTGAAGGACGGCGTGCCCAATGCCGCGACCGCGATCGCGCTGATCGAGGACTATCTCGAAACGAAACTCGGCCAGCGGAGCGCGCAGTGACGTCGAAGCGACCCAATTTTCTGATCGTCATGGTCGATCAACTCAACGGCACATTGTTCCCGGATGGGCCGGCGGACTTCCTGCATGCGCCGCATCTGAAGGCGCTGGCGGCTCGTTCGGCGCGCTTCAAGAACAATTACACCGCCTCGCCGCTCTGCGCGCCGGGCCGTGCGGCGTTCATGAGCGGCCAGTTGCCGTCGCGCACCGAGGTCTATGACAATGCCGCCGAATTCGCCTCGTCGATCCCGACCTATGCGCATCATCTGCGTACCGCCGGCTACCACACCTGCCTGTCCGGGAAGATGCATTTCGTCGGGCCGGATCAGTTGCATGGCTTCGAGGAGCGGCTGACCACTGACATTTATCCGGCCGATTTCGGTTGGACGCCGGATTATCGCAAGCCCGGCGAGCGGATCGACTGGTGGTATCACAATCTCGGTTCGGTGGCCGGCGCCGGTGTCGCCGAGATCACCAACCAGATGGAATATGACGACGAAGTCGCTTTTCACGCGGTGCAGAAGCTCTATGATTTCGCCCGCGTCTCGGACGATGCCGCGCGCCGGCCGTGGTGCCTGACCGTCTCCTTCACCCATCCGCACGACCCCTATGTCGCGCGCCGGCGCTACTGGGATCTCTACGAGGATTGCCCGGCGCTCGAGCCGGAAGTCGGCTTCATCCCCTATGACGAACAGGATCCGCATTCGCAGCGGCTTTACCGCGCCAGCGACTATGACAGTTTCGACACCACCGGCGAGCAGATCCGCCGCGCGCGGCGCGGCTATTTCGCCAGCATCTCCTATCTCGACGACAAGGTCGGCGAACTGCTGTCGGTGCTCGAGCGCACGCGAATGCTCGACGACACGATCATCCTGTTCTGCTCCGATCACGGCGACATGCTCGGCGAGCGCGGCCTGTGGTTCAAGATGTGCTTCTTCGAGGGCTCGGCGCGGGTGCCGCTGATGATCGCCGGAAAAGATATTTCGGCCATCCTGATCGACGCGCCGGTTTCCAATCTCGACGTCGTGCCGACGCTTTGCGACCTCGCCGGCATCGACATGAGCGCGATTGCGCCATGGACCGACGGCCAGTCGCTGCTGCCGCTGCTCGACGGCAAGACGCGCGCTGAACCTGTGCTGATGGAATATGCGGCCGAAGGCTCCAACGCGCCGATGGTGGCGATCCGCGAGGGCCGCTACAAATTCATCCATTGCGAGATCGATCCGCCGCAACTGTTTGATCTTGAATCGGATCCGCGGGAATTGACCAACCTCGCCGCTGACCCGGCGCACGCGGCTTTGGTGGCTTCTTTCACCGGCAAGGTCCAGGCGCGCTGGGACATGGCTGCCTTCGATGCCGCCGTGCGCGCCAGCCAGGCGCGCCGCTGGGTGGTCTATCCGGCGCTGCGCAACGGCACGCATTACCCCTGGGAATTCCAGCCGCTGCAGAAGGCCTCGGAACGTTACATGCGCAACCACATGAACCTCGACCTGCTCGAAGAGCAGAAGCGCTTTCCACGAGGCGAATGATGACAGACGGTCTTGAGGCGGATTTCGTCATCATCGGCGCCGGCTCGGCCGGCTCGGCCATGGCCTACCGGCTGTCGGAGGATGGCAAATATTCGGTGATCGTCATCGAATTTGGCGGCAGCGACATCGGGCCGCTGATCCAGATGCCGTCGGCGCTGTCGATCCCGCTCAATATGAGCCTCTACGACTGGGGTTTTGCCAGCGAGCCGGAGCCGCATCTCGGCGGCCGTGTGCTGGCGACGCCGCGCGGCAAGGTCATCGGCGGCTCGTCCTCGATCAACGGCATGGTCTATGTACGCGGTCACGCCCGCGATTTCGACCATTGGGCAGAACAGGGCGCGGCTGGCTGGGGGTTTGCCGACGTGCTCCCCTACTTCAAGCGCATGGAGGACGCCAACGGCGGCGAGAATGGCTGGCGCGGCCACGGCGGCCCGCTGACCGTGCAGCGCGGCTCAAGGACGAATCCACTCTACGGCGCC
This sequence comes from Mesorhizobium sp. WSM4829, assembly GCF_055811475.1. NCBI lineage: Bacteria > Pseudomonadati > Pseudomonadota > Alphaproteobacteria > Hyphomicrobiales > Phyllobacteriaceae > Mesorhizobium > Mesorhizobium sp. WSM4829. The sequence continues at coordinate 109,819 of NZ_JBVVQJ010000017.1, forward strand.
TTCGTCGAGGCAGGCCGTCAGGCCGGCTTCGAGCTGACCGACGACTACAACGGCGCGAAGCAGGAAGGCTTTGGTCCGATGGAGCAGACCATTCGCGGCGGCCGCCGCTGGTCGGCGGCGAGTGCCTATCTCAGGCCGGCGCTGAGGCGGAAAAATGTAAGCCTGGTCAAGGGCTTCGCCCGACGGGTGATCATCGAGAATCAACGCGCCACCGGTGTTGAGATCGAAGTGCGCAGACGGATTCAGGTGATCAAGGCGCGACGTGAAGTGATCGTTGCCGCCTCCTCGATCAATTCGCCCAAGATCCTGATGCTGTCCGGCATCGGCCCGGCCCAACATCTGAGGGAATACGGCATTCCGGTGATCGCCGACCGGCCCGGCGTCGGCCGAAACCTGCAGGACCATATGGAACTCTACATCCAGCAGGAATCGACGCAGCCAATCACACTGAATTCGGTGCTGAACCCGTTCTCCAAGGCGCTGATCGGCGCGCAATGGCTGTTCTTCAAATCGGGCCTCGGCGCAACCAACCATTTCGAGGCGGCCGCCTTCGTGCGCTCGCGCGCCGGCGTCGACTATCCCGACATCCAGTATCATTTCATCCCGGCGGCGGTCCGCTATGACGGCAAGGCGGCGGCGAAGGCACACGGCTTCCAGGCGCATGTCGGGCCGATGCGATCGAAGTCGCGCGGTTCCGTCACGCTGCGCTCGCCCGATCCCGGATCGAAGCCGGTGATCCGCTTCAACTACATGTCGCATCCGGACGACTGGATCGAGTTCCGCCATTGCATCCGGCTGACGCGCGAGATCTTCGGCCAGTCGGCCTTCGACCCCTATCGCGGCAAGGAGATCTCGCCGGGGTCGCAGGTGCAGTCGGACGACGATCTCGATGCCTTCATCCGCGATCACACCGAAAGCGCCTACCACCCCTGCGGCACTTGCAAGATGGGCCGCAAGGATGATGCGATGAGCGTCGTCGATCCGCAATGCCGTGTCATCGGCGTCGACGGGCTGCGGATCGCCGATTCTTCGATCTTCCCGCGCGTCACCAACGGCAATCTGAACGCGCCGTCGATCATGACCGGCGAAAAGGCCGCCGACCACATTCTCGGCCGCACGCCGCTGGCGCCGTCCAACCAGGAACCATGGATCAATCCGCGCTGGCAGGTGTCGGATCGATAGAACGACGTGCGTCCATTCGGACGCACAAGCGCTCTATCGCTTTTTTAGTCCTCGCATCGTGCTTTCCGAAAATCGATTCCGATTTTCGGGCCGATGCGATAAGCGATGATCCGGCGGTGTCTGCCCGCCGGGCCCATCGAAAGACAATTTGGAGAAGATCCCATGCGCGCCCAGCCAAAGGCATCGCACTATGTCAACGGACGCTACATCGACGATGAGCAAGGTGCGCCGCTGCCGGTCATCTATCCGGCAACCGGCGAGACCATCGCGATGCTGCGTTCGGCGACGCCGAACGTGCTTGAACTGGCGATCGAAGCAGCGCGTGCAGCACAACCGGCCTGGGCGCGGCTGAAGCCTGTCGAACGCGGGCGCATCCTGCGCCGCGCCGCCGACATATTGCGCGTGCGCAACGCCGACCTGGCGCGCATCGAGACGCTGGATACCGGCAAGGCGATCCAGGAGACGCTGGTGGCGGACGCGCCATCGGCAGCCGACTGTCTCGAATATTTCGGCGGCGCGGTCGCTGCCTATAATGGCGAGTCCGTCGATCTCGGCGGCGCCTTTGCCTATACAAGGCGCGAGGCGCTGGGCGTCTGCGTCGGCATCGGCGCCTGGAACTACCCGATCCAGATCGCCGGCTGGAAATCGGCGCCGGCACTCGCCGTGGGCAACGCCATGGTGTTCAAGCCGTCGGAGAACACGCCGCTGTCGGCGCTGGCGCTCGCCGAAATCTACACCGAGGCCGGCCTGCCCGACGGGCTGTTCAACGTCGTGCAAGGCTATGGCGATGTCGGCGCCGGCCTCGTCGGCCACGATGTCGTCGCCAAGGTCTCGGTGACCGGTTCGGTGCCGACCGGCCGCAAGGTGCTGTCGCTCGCCGGCTCGAAGATGAAGCATGCCACCATGGAGCTTGGCGGCAAGTCGCCGCTGATCATCTTCGACGATGCCGATCTCGAAAATGCCATCGGCGGCGCCATGCTCGGCAATTTCTATTCGACCGGCCAGATCTGCTCCAACGGCACGCGGGTCTTCGTGCAGAAGGGCATCCACGACCGTTTCGTCGAACGACTGGTCGAGCGGACCAAGAAAATCCGTATCGGCGATCCGCTCGACCAGGAAACGCAGATGGGACCGCTGGTCTCCAAGGCGCAGCATGAAAAGGTCATCGGCTATATCGAGGCCGGCAAGCAGGATGGCGCTGTGCTCGCCTGCGGCGGCAATGTACCTTCGCTGCAAGGTTTCCAAGGCGGCTTCTTCGTCGAGCCGACGGTCTTCACCGGCGTCACCGACACCATGCGCATCGCGCGCGAGGAGATTTTCGGGCCTGTCATGAGCGTGCTGAAATTCGACAGTGAGGACGAGGTGATCGACCGCGCCAACGATACCGAATTCGGCCTTGCCGCCGGCGTGTTCACGCGCGACCTGCCGCGCGCCCACCGCGTTATCGCCGAGCTGCAGGCCGGCACCTGCTGGATCAACGCCTACAACCTGACGCCGGTCGAAATTCCCTTCGGCGGCTTCAAGCAGTCGGGAATCGGGCGAGAAAACTCACTTGCCGCGTTGGCACTCTATTCCCAGTTGAAGTCGGTCTATGTCGAGACCGGCGACGTCGCGAGCCCCTATTGAGGCTCACCGGCGCCGCCGACCAGAGACCTTAGCCAGAGAACTTAAAACGTCTGGTTGTAGGCGCCGACTTCGGGGCTGCGGCGCAGCACCGCATCGACGGCTTCGAACATCTGCCGGCGCCGCTCCGACGACACCGGACTCTCCACCACGACGACAAGCTCCGGCTTGTTCGACGACGCCCGCACCAGGCCCCAGGTGCCGTCCTCGGCGACGACGCGAACGCCATTGACGGTGATCAGCTCGGCGATCTTCTGGCCGGCGAAGATGGCGCCGTCATGCTTCATGGCCTGAAAGTCGGAAACGACCCGCTCGACCACGCCATATTTCAGCTCGTCGGCGCAGTGCGGCGACATGGTCGGCGTGCCGAAGGTCAGCGGCAGGTCGCGGTAGAGATCGGCCATGCTGCTTGTCGGGCTGCGATCCAGCATCTCGCAGATGGCGATGGCTGTGATCAGACCATCATCATAACCGCGCCCGATCGGCGGGTTGAAGAAGAAATGACCGGATTTCTCGAAACCGGCGATGGCGCCAAGCTCGGCCACGCGCCGCTTTATATAGGAGTGGCCGGTCTTCCAGTAATCGGTGATGGCGCCATCGGCGCGCAGCGCGGCGTCGGTATTGAACAATCCGGTCGACTTGACGTCGACGACGAAGGTCGAGCCTGGATGCAGGCGCGCAATGTCGCGCGCGAGCATGACGCCGACCTTGTCGGCGAATATCTCGTTGCCTTCATTGTCGACCACGCCGCAGCGGTCGCCATCGCCGTCGAAGCCAAGCCCGACGTCTGCTCCTGTCTCCAGCACCTTGTCGCGGATCGCGTGCAGCATCTTCATGTCTTCGGGATTGGGGTTGTAATTCGGAAACCTATGATCGAGCTCGACATCGAGCGGGATCACCTCGCAGCCGATCCGTTCCAGCGCTTCAGGTGCAAAAGCGCCGGCAGTGCCGTTGCCGCAGGCGGCGACCACCTTGAGCTTTCTCGCTATGCGCTTGTCGCGGGTCAGGTCGTCGAGATAGATCTTGCGGAAATCCGCAACGAAGTCATAGGAGCCGCCGCCGACCAGGTCGAAGTCGCCGGCAAGCACGATCGTCTTCAATGCGCTCATTTCCTCCGGACCGAAAGTCAGCGGACGCGCCGCCCCCATCTTGACGCCGCTCCAGCCGTTCTCGTTATGCGAGGCGGTGACCATGGCGACAGACGGCGTGTCGAGCGCGAACTGGGCGAAATAAGCCATCGGCGATAGCGCCAACCCGATATCCCTAACCCGCGCGCCGGCGGCCATCAGCCCGGAAACCAGCGCCAGCTTGATCGCCAGCGAATAGGAACGGAAATCATGCCCGGTCACGATATCCGGTCCGGCGCCCAGGCGCCGGATCAGCGTGCCGAGCCCCATGCCAAGCGCCTGGACACCGATCAGGTTGAGCTCCGGCGGCTCGGCAGAGCCCGGATGGCCGAACCACCAGCGCGCATCATACTCACGAAAGCCGGACGCCTTGATCAGCGCCGAGGTTTCAAACTCGAAAGTGTTGGGAAGGGCTTCGCTAACAATCTTCAGGGACAAGACAGCAACTCCAAGCGGCTGGATTCAGAGTGGTTTCAACGCAGGTGGCCATGCCTATAACACGAGCCGTTAAACGGTGTTTATCCCGCAGGGAACTGAAACCTGTATGACGTTAGAGCGAAACGGCAAGAAATGCGACAGAAGCGCTGCCATTGGCGCTTGCAGGAACGAAGTACGGCGGCTATAAGCCCGCGGTCTGGTCACGGAGTGTAGCGCAGCCTGGTAGCGCACATCGTTCGGGACGATGGGGTCGCAGGTTCAAATCCTGCCACTCCGACCAGAAAAAACAATGGGTTAGGCATCCCGAATTCTGCCTGCCCCACAGATGCATCTAGGCCGCTCGATGGAGCTGGCAGACGCATACCAAACCACTCGCGATTTTGCAGAATCTGAGGCCGCGCCATCTAAACTATGTCTGCTTCGCGCCAAACGTGTTCAATCGGCGATAGTTGTCGAATGACTTCACTCGGGGCGAAAGCGCCAAGGGCGTATCAATGCAACGATTGCGGCTGATGCCAGCAGAATAAGCCCTGGAACGCCTAAGACCACGGCGTGCATCTCCAGCATAAGGGCGAACGGAGTATCCGCTTTTATCATCGGCTTAATCTCCCCTAAAACCTGAAGGCATTCAACATCGCGACTTCAATGACTGAAGCGTTAACATTCCACCATTTGTAACCTGCCATTGGCGCTGTGCGCGGGATTTAAGCTGCCGCGGATCGGACACCGCCGGCACCGGCGAGTCGTCCAACGATCTTGCTCAGCGTTCGCAGCGTCCAGGCCAGCGGCGCCAGAACCATCCTCAGCAGAGAAGCCAGGACAAGACAGAGTATGAAGTAGGCCGCAAAGGCGCCGAGCCAGGCCGGGAGACCTGCTTGTTCGGCTATCCAACCGGCCGCGTCTGTCAGAAGGTGAGGTCGCGTGATCGCCACATAGGGAAGTGCGACGACGGCGGCGACACCGGCTGCGGTACCGACGGCGGAAAGCGATTGGAACGCACCTTTGCCTGCTGCCCTCAGATGTGCGATCCGCACAGTTCCGCGACCAGCTGCGGCCACCGGTGCCCTCGCAACCCGCAATGCCTTGGCTGCTGCGCCCATGCCCCCGACGACGATTGCCGCATCGAAGGCCGCCCAACCCATCTCGTCCCAGGTCGGAAGCCGCTCGCCGCGGGTGATCACCCCTTCCAGGTCGGAAACGCCGCCCAGGACTATGTTCTTCGCACCAAGCAGCGTGCGGGTGAACTGTCTGCGGACTGCTGTTCCGTCAACGATCTCGAACTCCGACAGCATCTCATGCCCGCGATCCTTGAGCTCGCGAATGGCAATAAGCCCATATTGCTCCGGCGAAATCTCGGCGAGGCCGAATCCCACCTGCCGGTCGTCCCACAGGCTCGAGAGGCCCTGACCGATGGTTTCCTGCAACAAGTACTGCGACGATCCATTCTTCACGAAGTAAGCAATCACCGGCACGACCGGATGGCCGAGACGGTCGAAAACCTCCACGAAATCCGCATCCTCGCCATAGACGAGGAACACTCTGGCTGCATCGTCGCCATATTTCGCCGCTGCCTCATGCCAGCCGAGCCCGCCTGCCGCGCAGGCTGCAAGAACCCATGGCCGAGCCTGCTCCACAGCTTTACTGCTGAGCGGGCAACGGGTGTCGTCCCGGCGAACTTCCTCCGCCAGCGCGGCTCGCATGACCTCATCTTCGAAGTGATGGGGCTCCAGCCATTCCCATCTGAGCGTCAGGACGATCGCCACAACGAGTGAGGCTGCTAGCAGATATCTCATTCTCAAGGGGGCATCCTCCCGCAGTCATGTCATGCCAAGACGTGCCGAAGCTATCAGCCAATCCCGATGAAGCGATCGTTAGTTCTGGGATGTGGTGGAAATTTGCTGAAGGGTGGCAACAGCGGACGTTCCGTTTTCCATCAAACTTCGGCGTTCATGGTCATTTTGGGGCCGGAAACGGACTGGCAGCTTTGGCCCTCGGATCTTCAATAGCTGACCTTCACGTCGGTGCGAGTAACGCCGTGACGTGACCCCCTGCGGACGTTCGTGGCATCGCAGCGAACGTCCGGAATGTATGACAGTTGACGTTTGTTGTCAGATAGACAAATCTGAGCGAGCGGTAAGGAAGCTTGAAAAGGCAACCTACGCGCTGCTATTGGCCGGAGCACATGAGGCGACATGATCAGCTCAGTCCGTCGCCGCTCGTGGCTGCAAAGCCGATTGCCTGCACAGACGTACCGGCTCCCGCTTGTATTAGTCACGCATCTGGTACCCTTGCCCGGACCCCGGCCCGCGGGGCTCAATCCTCCGGCAGGGTGAAGACCGCGCAGGGATCAGCGATACCGCGCAATAAGTGCTCGCCCAAAGGGATCAAAGCCGTTGTCGTCTCCGCCGCGACCGCGCCCGAGATGAGCACGCTGCGACCAAGGGGCCTGCATAGCCCTTCGAGCCGGCTGACCAGGTTGACCGCAGGGCCGATGGCAGTGAAGTCCAGCCGGTCGGCCGCGCCGATATTGCCCCACAGCATCTCACCGAGATGCAGTGCCGCGCCGAAGGGCAGCGGCGGCAGCCCCTCCGTCTGCCGCACCGCATCGAGATGGGCCATGCCGGCGCGGGCGGCGACAACAGCCCGCAGCGCCGCCTCGCAGGCCTCGGCCGGGGCGCCCGTGACCGGGAAAATCGCCAGCACACCGTCGCCGATGAACTTCAGCACCTCGCCCCCGAAAGCATGCACCGCCCCGGCGACGCGGTCGAACCAAGCGTCGAGGGCGGTGATCATCGCTGCAGGCTCCGTCGCCTCGGACAGGGCGGTGAAGTCACGCAGATCGGCACAGAGCAGCGCGGCGCGGATGGTCTCCCCGGTGCCGCGGCGCAGCGCGCCGGCCTGCACCCGGGCGGCACTGCGCCTGCCAAGATAGGCCTCGAGCAGCGCTGCCAGCGCCGCCCGCGCGGTCAGGGCGGCTAAGGGCGCTGCGGCGAAGCGCGCGGCCTGGCGCAGCCGGCCGGCCTCGGCGGGGCCGAATGGCCGGGTCCCTGCCCAGCCCAGCACCGGACTGTCCGGCTCCGGGCCGATCGTGTCCTCCTGCACAGGGCCAAGCTCGGCCAGCCAGTCGCGCCCGGCTTGGTTGAGCGGGCCGCCGGCGAAGCCCAGCGCCTCGATCACCGCCCCGGTCTCCGCCTGCCACAGCCAGGTGCGGCGGGCGATGATCGGATGCGGCACCGCGACCGTCAGAGCGCCCCCGGCCAACGGCAGGCCGTCGGCCAGCAGCCGGCCGCCGAGCTCGGCCAGGAACCAGTCAGAGCCGGGCGAAGAGCCGGCCTCGTCCAACAACCAGGCGAGGGGCGCGGGCAGATCCATGCCGCGATTATGCCACCGCGGCCACTAGCCTGTCATCCGCGCCGCGGGATGACGCTTCTGCCTGTCATGTTGTCACGTGAGGACGCCCTCAACGGGACCGGACGGGACGTCGTTAAGGGCGTACTTAAGGGAGAGGTGACATTCAGGGCGAGGCCATGGGCTGCCGCCGGCACAACTACTCCTTTACATAGACGCCATCCTCCAGACTCACGGTCCAATCCTCGATGAGGCAGCCTTCGACACCCCTGCGAGCGACGAGCGGAAAGGGTCAGTCCCTGCCATGCCAGGGGTCCGGCCCCGGTTCACGCCCGGCCGCAACCTCGGCCAGCCGGCCGAGGTAATGGGCCCAGCCTTCCGCATGGCCGGCGCATTGCTCGGCGTTAGGCAGGCCGGTGTGGGTCAGGCGCAGCAGCGTTCCGTCCGGCTGCTCGATCAGGTCGACCTCGATCAGGCTAGACCCCGGCGGCACCACCTCGCTGCCGTCCCAGCCAAAGCTGTAGGCCAGGCGGTGCACCGGCACCACCTCGAGGAAGGAGCCGCGAGCGCAGCGAGCCCCAGTGACATTGACGAGATAGAGCCCGCCAGGCTGCGGCTCGACCTCAGCCTCCGTTCCCATCCAGCGCAGGATCTTCTCCGGATCGGTCAGGAGGGCGAACACCGCGGCGGGCGGCGCCGGGATGTGCGTCTCGCGGCGGACGACGAGCGACTCTTGCATCGGTCTCTCCTACGGTTGCGATGACCTGCTCCGCCTGAGGCGGAGGATGGACGGGCGCCTTCTGTCCTAGTGTGGGAGGTCTTTTCTGACAGCATGTAGGCGGAAGATCGCCCTCAACAAGGTACCGCCCAAGCAGCTTGGCTAGAAGAAATCCGCACCCGGCTTGAGCGATTCCTGATCGACACGACCTCATTGTCGCCTAAGTCAGTCGCATTGGAGATCACTCCGACGCATCTCCCACGTTTAAGCGCTTCAATCGGCATTGTGGGTTTGACGCTGGCCTCCTGCGCCACGAGGTGCCTTCGGGCAGGCGCATCTGGAGGTGTGAGATCGCCTGCAATGTTGGATCTGACGCAATTGTGGTGCAGTTTGCCATCAGAAGGCACCTATCAGCCGGGCCTGAAGCAGGTCGATCTTCCCGCGCCCATACATTCGGCGGTAGCGGATCTGCTGGCTTCAGAAGCGCTCGAGGCGGTCCGAAAGCCTTGTTTATGGTCTGGAGGTTCCAGGACTCGATGCCGCCGACCCGCTCGATCGACTTCACGTGCTTGGCGAGCCGGGACGCGCGATCATGACTCGACGCCTCCGCTCTCGGAGCAGCTTTCCGTAGGTCCGCAAGGGGTCCGGATTGCGACTTTCGCTGCGTCCAGAGCATATGTCCGCTGCTGGCGCAACCGTGACCTCCGGTGCCGTCGCCGGCGATGTCTGCTTCCAGGCAGAGACAAGCTCATCTCTACGGCTGACATCGGCGCATTGCGGACCAGCAGCGGTGGGCCGGATGCGACCGGAAGCTCCGGGAGAAAAAGACCTCCTAGGCGGATAGTTCGCATGCCGCCGTGTCCGGCTTATAGCGGACATTCGGCAATTTGGCAGCGAATGATCACATTGTGACAATCTTGCCGAAGACGAACGTCTAACCTAAACCTCATCCCAGGATATCAACCGAATTGGAGCCACTGTTTGGGACCGGGCGTAGTTGCGACGTTTGCCCTATCCGGACGTGTGAGCAAATGCCGTGGGCAACCGTGATGCGTGCATTTTTTCGTTCGGTTGCTGCGACGATCGTGATGTCCGGCGTGGCCGGTTGCACCAGCATTTCCTACTATGCACAATCCTTGAAGGGTCACGTGGAGATCATGGCGGCGCGCCAGGATGTCGAAGAGCTGATCGACGATCCTTCGATCCCTGGGACACTACGCGCTCGAATGGAATCGGCGAGCGCCATCCGACAGTTTGCGATAGATGAACTAGCGCTGCCGGACAACAATAGCTACCGCAGCTATGTTAACGTTGGTCGGGACGCGGTGACATGGGCCGTCTTCGCCGCGCCGGAATTCTCGCTGACGCCACGAACAGGGTGCTTTCCGGTGTTCGGATGCGTTCCGTACCGAGGATACTTCTCCAAAAGGTCTGCGATTGAAACCGCTGCCGAACTTCAGAGACAGGGCCTGGACGTCTATGTGACGGGCATCACTGCATATTCCACGCTTGGCTGGTCAAGTGACCCGCTGCTAAGTACGATGCTCAGCCAAGATGAAGCGTATCTTGCGGGGCTAGTTTTCCATGAGCTGGCCCACCAACGCGTCTATGTGAAGGACGATTCCGCATTCAACGAGGCATTCGCTGTCGCCGTCGAAACAACCGGCGTGAGAAAATGGCTGCGCGCGGCTGGTGATACCGGCGAGTTGCGCCGTTACAAAGCCGACCGGAGGCGCAGAGCTCAATTTCTTGCGCTGGTGTCGCAGACCCGGGACGAGCTAAGCCATGTCTATGACGGCATCGCTACCTCTGAGCAGAAGCGGGCCGCGAAGATGGCCGCGATCGAACGGCTGCGGATGCGCTACCGAGAGATGCGCGACAGTCGCTGGCGTGGATACCAGGGATACGATGTCTGGTTCGATTCTCCGATTAACAACGCGAAGCTCGCCGCGACTTCCGTCTACGGCGATCAGGTGGCGACGTTTCTCCGCTTGTTCGATTTGTGTTCGGGCGACTATCCACGGTTCTTCGCGTCGGTTCGACGGATCGGAGCGTTAGACAAGGCTTACCGCGCCGAAGCGCTCAAAGCAGCAGATTCATGCGATAGCCGGTCAAATCCGAAGGCCAGAAGCGGCGAGTCGGTCGCCGATGTGCTCGGCAGCCGGCGCAGGTGATTGAATTGACCATTTGTCGGCCGATTTCCTAGGAACTTTGACGGCGGCGGGGCCGGAAGCCGCATGTCGGCCTACAGAAGCCAAAAGCGGACTTGCCTGAACTCCCCGGCGGATCCTGGACCACAATGGCTGCCGGCGGGCCGTGGCGCCTCAGGCTGCGCCCTACTAGGCCGAAAACCTCACGCTCACGCCGCGCTGCCGAAAATAAGCCTGCATCAGCTTGCGGCCCGAACGGTTGTTCTGCGCCAGCCTGGTCGGATCGAACACCGCCTGTTTTATCCCTTCTCGTGTCATCGCCGCCTTAAGCGTCGCGATATGCGCGTCGATGTCGGCATTGTCCGCCCGCAGCGATGCATAGATACTTTCGGTCGCCTCGGCCACGGTCGGTTCGCTCACAGGGTGTCGTCCTTTGGTTGGTTGAGCGGCGGCTTACCACAGATTCGCGGCTCCGCCGATACCGATGAGACGGCTAGATGGGCGGCAACAGTGTCCCTTGGGACTTAAAAGAGATGCCAATGACGGGCGCCGACGGCTAACGCGCCATAAGGATCGGCATCGACGGGTCTTCAAGCATCGAGACGGTGACGCCACCGAAGATGCGCTCGCGCAACCGGGAATGACCGTAAGCGCCCATCACCATCAGGTCGGCGGCGATGTCGAGCGCGTGCCGCCGAAGCACGTCGACGACTGAATGGTCCAGTTTGGGCAGCCGGTCGACCGTGACATTCACGCCATGCCGCGCGAGATAGGCGGCGGCGTCGGCTCCGGGTTCGGCCCCGTGGCGGTACTCGTCCTCCACCGGATCGACCATGACGAGGTGCACCTCATCGGCGCCTGGCAGCAGGCCGAGGGATTCGCGGACGGCACGCGATGCCTCCAGACGGGCGTCCCATGCAATCAGCACGCGTTTCGGCTTAAGGGTCGGCTGCGCCCCCGCGGGGATGAGCAGCAAGGGCTTGCCCGAAGAAAACAATGCGCCTTCGATCGCTTTGCTTTTCAGCGTTTCGTTGGCGAGCAGCTCCGGTCCAATGACCGTAATGTCGGCATAGCGGGCACGGCGGCCGATGGTGTCGTCGGCCCAGCCGGCTTCCGGATATTCGCTGGAGACATCGGCCGAAAGCACGCTGCCGGCGAGAAAAGCCGACAGGTCAGCAGTCCGCTTCTTCAACAGATCCTCGACGGCCCGACGCTCGTCGAGCCAGGCCTCTGAAACGACCGCGGCATACTCCCCGACTGGTGGCGGCGCAGCTACGGCAACGACCAGAACAGCAAGATGGGCGCCGATCTCGTTGCACAGGTCGGCGGCAGGCTTGAGATCACCGTCTCCCTCGTGCGGTCCCGTAACGGCAAGTATCGTCCTGAAAGCCATGGCGGCTGCTCCCGATTTTGCCCCAAAGCCCAATCGACGTTGCAACAACAGCGAGACGGCTCGGCGCGCTGCTGGCGCTGAGTGAAGAACGCCGCCGGTCATCATTTGATCCGTATCAACATGCCCACGTGCCGACGCCAACAGGTTTCAGGCCGCCGGAGGACGCCAAGAATACGCCCCGAACATCGGAGCAGCAGCATCACGGAACGCATTCGTGACCTGGCTGGTTATATCCAGGCGCTGTGGCAGCAAGGGCCTGATGGGCATGGAATTTCAGCGACCACGCTCGCTGGCTTCCCCAGGTTGGGTACAAAACAAAGAGGCATCCGATGATCGTCGAGGATCAGCAATCCGTGGCCGCGATGTTGATGGACCCTGCCGCATATGGCGAGAGCGGACCGGTCGAGGCGATCGAGACGCATATCTCGCGGATATTCCTGGTTGGCCAGCGCGCCTACAAGATCAAGCGAGCGGTCAAGCTGCCCTATGTCGACTTCTCGACCCCGGCGCTGCGGCTCGCCGCTTGCGAGAAGGAGGTCGATCTCAACTCCAGGACTGCCCCCGGCCTCTATCTGGGGGTGCGGCGCGTCACCCGCGAGGCCGGCGGCGAGCTGGCCTTCGACGGAAGCGGCAAACTGGTCGATGCGGCGATCGAGATGGTCCGCTTCGATCAGTCGAAGCTGCTCGACCGAATGGCAGTCGGTGGCGAACTGACGCCTGCGCTGATGACGGATGTCGCGCGCATGATCGTGCGCTATCATCGTGGCGCGCCGGAGGTCCACAAGGGCAGCGGATCCTCGAACCTGGCAGGCGTGCTCGCCATCAACGAAGCCGGCTTTGCCACCAGCCATGTTTTCGAGCAAGCCGAGATAAAGGCATTCACCGGGATGTTTCGCACCGCCCTCGCACGTCATTGCGAGTTGCTCGACCGGCGGGAGACGGCAGGCAAGATTCGACGATGCCACGGCGACCTGCATCTGCGCAACATCTGTCTCTTCGACGGCGAGCCCCGCCTCTTCGATTGCATCGAATTCAACGACCAGATCGCCAGCATCGATGTGCTTTACGACCTGGCTTTCCTGCTGATGGACCTCTGGCATCGCGGCTTTCCGGAACTCGCCAACCTGGTGATGAACCGCTATCTCGACGAAGCAGACGACGAGGACGGCTTCATCCTCCTGCCGTTTTTCATGGCAGTGCGGGCCGCGGTGCGCGCGCATGTCACCGCAACCCAGATCGAGGAAAGCGGTGACGATTCCAGCGGGCTGCTTGCCGAGGCCAGATCCTATTTCGAGCTTGCCCGAACACTTCTCGAGGAAAAGCCTCCTCGGCTGATCGCCATCGGCGGCTTGAGCGGTTCCGGCAAGACGGCCGTTGCCGAGGCACTCGCCGCACATGTTGGCGCGCCGCCCGGCGCACGCATTGTCGAAAGCGACCGCATCCGCAAAGCCCTGCATGGGGTGCCAGCCGAGACGAAGCTGCCGGACAGGGCTTATCGACCTGATGTGTCGGACCGCGTCTACCGCGAAATGGCATGGCGCGCCGACTTGATCCTTGCCGAAGGCGGTTCGGTGGTCGCCGATGCCGTCTTTGACCGGCCGGCCGATCGCGACCGCATCGAGAAAGCTGCAAACGGCAGAGACGTTGCTTTCGCCGGATTCTGGCTGGAGGCGGATCCGCTCGTTCTTTGGCAGCGGGTGAGCGAGCGCAGTGGCGGTCCTTCCGACGCCACAGTCGATATCTTGTCGCGGCAATTGCAGCGAAAAGCTACCCCGTCCAACTGGCGCAAGGTCGACGCCGATCGAAAGCTCGCCGATATCGCCGCAGAATTGGCCAAGGTTTCGGACGCGGTCGCTTTTGCGCAGAATCCTCCACTCAAGACCGCATCGTGACGGCGACGATCGACGCGCATAAAGACGGATAAATGGAATGACGCAGGAAAAACTGGTGGTTTGCGGCAAATGCGGCGGGGTCAATCGCCTGCCGCCGGTACGCGATGCCGGGGACGCGAAATGCGGAAAGTGCGGCTCCAGGCTGTTCTCGGGTCATCCGGCAGACGTCGATGCACAGAGTTTCGATCGCCAGGTCACGCGAAGCAGCCTCCCCGTCGTCGTCGACATATGGGCACCATGGTGCGGCCCGTGCAAGATGATGGCGCCGGCCTATGAAGCGGCAGCCAACGAACTGGAGCCGCATGTTCGACTGATCAAGCTCAATTCCGACAATGAGCAGGCCGTTGCAGCCAGGCTCGGCATCCGCGGCATCCCGACCATGATCATCTTCCACGGCGGACGGGAGGTTGCGCGCACATCCGGCGCAATGACGGCGGGACAGATCGTCAGGTGGGTCCGCGATCACCTGCCGGCCGCAGCCTGAAAGCTGCTACTGCGTGGATTTCGCTGATCGCCGTGCCCAGCACGACGGGCGAATTGATAGCCGACACTGAGCACAGAAGACATATGATGATCTTAAGAAGTTCGAGACATCGAACGACGAATTTTCATATGATGACCTCGCTTTTGGCCCGCACTGGGAGTATGGATCCTCAGATCCGGCAAAGTTGGGAGGACCCATGCAGCAGGCCGAACATCGAACGTCCCGGCGGTCGTTCGTCTCTCAGGTTGCCGACGCCCTGCGCGACCAGATCGAAGCCGGCTTTTATGCGCCTGGCGATAAATTGCCGACAGAACCCGCGCTGATCGACCGGTTCGGGTTCAGCCGCACCGTGGTTCGGGAGGCCATTGCCGCGCTTCGCGCCGACGGACTGGTGGAATCGCGGCAAGGCGCCGGCGTCTTCGTTCTCGGCCCGAAACCCGTCGACGAGGGATTGAAGCTGTTCACTGACGAAACGAACAAGATCTCGGACATCATCGAAGAGCTCGAGCTGCGCATCGGCATCGAAGTCGAGGCAGCCGGCCTTGCCGCCGCCCGCAGCTCGCCGGCGCAAGAGGCCGAAATCGAGGCCCAGGTCGAAAGGTTCGCCGACCTCATGGCGCAAGGGCAACCCACGGACGATGCCGACTTCCAGTTCCACATGGCGATTGCCGCCGCAACCAACAACGCCAGGTTCAAGGCCTTCCTCGAACATGTCGGCCGGCGGATGATCCCGCGGGTGAAGTTCAAGACGATGATGGGCGGCGTCGACCCCTTGCCCAATCGCGACCATCCGATTCTGCAGGAGCACAGGGAAATCGCCGATGCCATCCTCGCCCGCGACCCGGAAAAGGCGCGTGAGGCGATGCGCCGCCATTTGGTGACCGGGATAAAGCGCTATCGCGCCCTGACCGTCCGGCGCCCGACAAATCAGGACAACACCGGCGGTTGACTCGTCGGGACAGTCATCATATGAATCGAGATGACATCATATTAATTTGTGGGATGAGTTCCTTTGTCGCCAGATGAAATCAAGTCGCGTGTCGCTTCAGGGCTGCTGTCGTTTCCCGTCACGCATTTCAACGAGGATTTTAGCCTCAATCTCGAAAGCTATCGCGCGCATGTCGAATGGCTGTCGGGGTTCGGTGCCGCTGCCCTGTTCGCGGCCGGCGGCACCGGTGAATTCTTCTCGCTGTCGCCGGAAGAGGTCGCCGACGTTACCCGCGCGGCCAAGGATGCCTCGGGAGACGTGCCGATCATCGCCGGCTGCGGTTACGGCACGGCGCTAGCCACGGAAATCGCCCGCCGCGCCGAGGCTGCGGGAGCCGACGGTCTCCTGCTTCTGCCTCACTATCTGATGGAGGCCTCGCAAGAGGGGATTTTTCGGCATGTCAAGGCCGTGTGCCAGTCCACCGGCCTCGGCGTCATCATCTACAACCGTGCGAACTCGGTCGCCAGTGCCGACACCGTTGCCCGCCTTGCTGACGCGTGCCCAAACCTCATCGGGTTCAAGGACGGCACAGGCAAGGTCGATCTTGTCCGCCACGTCACTGCAAAGCTCGGCGATCGGCTCTGCTACATCGGTGGCATGCCCACGCATGAGCTGTTCGCCGAGGGCTTCAACGGGGCCGGCGTGACGACTTATTCCTCCGCGGTCTTCAACTTCGTGCCGGAATTGGCTCAGCGCTTCTACAGGGCGATGCGGACAGGTGATCGCGCTGTGATGGAAGAAATCCTGCACAGCTTCTTCTTCCCCTTCGCGGCTTTGCGCGATCGCGAGCAAGGTTATCCGGTGTCGATCATCAAGGCAGGCGTCGAGCTCATCGGACGGACACCCGGCCCGCTTCGGCCGCCGCTGACCGATCTGAAGCCGCAGGAGAAAGACGTGCTGCGCGGACTGATCGAGAAGATCGCCGCCTAGCCGCCGCGAGATCGGCAAATCGTCGGCCGAACGGGATGGGGAGGATCGTCTCGTGCGACAGCCAAAAACGGAAGATCCCAAATGGAAGATCAAGGGAGGAGTGACATGAAGAGAAGCATTCATACGATTGCAGCTGTCGTATTGATGACCGCTGCCGCGCCATCGGCCGTCGCACAGGAAGCGGCGCAGGAGATCCGTATCGTCCTGCCGGAGCAGCCGGCCAATCTGGAGCCCTGCGGCACCATCATCACCAATGTCGGCCAGATACTCAGCCAAAACGTGGTTGAATCGTTGACCGTCATCGATCCGAACAGCGGACAGCCCCAGCCGAAACTGGCGACGGAGTGGACCAGCGTGGATCCGACCACCTGGCGGATCAAGCTGCGCGAGGGCGTCAAATTCCAGGACGGGACCGAACTCAATGCGGATGCGGTCGTCTTCTCCATCAACAGGATGATCAGCGGCAAGCTTACCTGCAGCAACATTGCGAAATTCGGCGATGCCAAACTGACGCTGACGCCGGTCGACAAGCTGACCGTCGAAATAAAGTCGGACAGGCCCGAGCCCATCATGCCGACGCTGTTGAGCGTGGTCATGATCGTCTCGCCGAAGACGCCGGTCGACCAGGCGGTGAACGATCCGGTCGGCACCGGCCCGTTCACGCTGTCGACCTTTTCCCCGCAGACCGTGGTGCTGGACGCGTTCGACGGCTATTGGGGCAACAAGCCACAGATCACCAAGGCAACCTATGTCTGGCGACCCGAATCCTCGATTCGAGCCGCCATGGTGGAGACCGGGGAAGCCGACCTGACACCGTCGATTGCCATCCAGGACGCCAGCAATCCGGAGACGGATTTCGCCTACCTGAACTCCGAAACCACCGCCATCCGCATCGATGCCGCCAAGCCGCCGCTCGACGACCTGCGCGTGCGCAAGGCGCTCAACCTGGCGATCGACTGGGAAGGCCTTGCCCAGCTGTTCGGCGACGACGTCAAGCGTGCGTCGCAGATGGTCGTCTCCGGGATCAACGGCCATGACGATGCGCTCGAGCCTTGGTCGTATGATGCGGAAGAGGCGAAAAAGCTCATCGAAGAGGCGCGCGCGGCGGGCGTCGCGGTCGACACCGAGATCAAGCTCATCGGGCGAAACGGCATCTATCCGAACGGCGCCGAAGCGATGGAGGCGATGATGACGATGTGGCAGGACGCCGGCCTCAACGTCAAGCTTACCATGCTCGATGTCGCCGACTGGCTGCGCTATCTGCAAAAGCCGTTCCCGGCGGAGCGCGGCCCCAATCTCCTGCAGATGATGCATGACAACAACAAGGGCGATGCGGCCTTCACGGTGCCGATCTTCTATCGATCGAGCGGCAGCTACTCGACCTTGGCCGATCCGGCATTCGACAAGCAGATAGACGAGGCACTGGCGGCGACCGGCGAAGCCCGCACCAACAGCTTCAAGGCGATTTTCGGCAAGGCCCGCAACGAAGTGGTGGCGGACATCCCGATGTTCCACATGATCGGCTACACCCGGGTTGGCACCAGGCTGGAATGGAAGCCCGATATCACCACCAACAGCGAAATACCGCTGGCCAATATCGCCATCAAAGACTGAGCGATACGGGGGGCGCCAGGCCGATCGTCGCCCTGCGCCCCCTGACCCGTTGCCTCCGTCGAAATCCGCCGAAGGGCATCCGAAATGATAACCTATCTTGGACGCCGGGCGTCGCACAGCATCCTGTCGGTCATCGGTCTTTTGACCTTGGTTTTTTTCCTGACACGGCTCACCGGCGATCCTTCCGCCTTGTACCTGCCTCTGGACTCGACTGCGGAAGCTCGGGCCGCGTTTGCGCGGTTGAACGGCCTCGATCAGCCGATCCATTGGCAGTTTCTGGGATATCTGCGCGATCTGCTGCAGCTGGATTTCGGTGAATCGCTGCGCCAGAACCGCTCGGCGATGCAGGTCGCGCTCGAGGCGTTCCCCGAAACGCTGAAGCTTGCCGTCGTCGCGATCACGCTGTCGACCGCCTTGGCTATCCTTGTCGGCTCCCTGGCGGCCGCGCGGCCGGGCAGCATCTTCGACCGTGTCGCCAGCCTCGTCTCGCTGGCCGGCGCAAGCGCGCCGGATTTCTGGGTCGCCATCGTCGGCATCCTTGTCTTCGCCGTGGGGCTCGGAGTTTTGCCGACATCGGGCACCGGCAGCTGGGCGCACTGGATCATGCCGACCTTCGTGCTGATGCTTCGCCCTTTCGGTCTCCTGGTGCAGGTCGTGCGCGGAACCATGCTGTCGGCGCTTGCCTCTCCATACATCAAGACCGCAAGGGCCAAGGGCCTGCCGCGGCAGAAGATCATCTTCGGGCATGCGCTTCGCAACTCGCTGCTGCCGGTCGTCACGGTCGCCGGCGACCTGGCGACCAGCCTTGTCAACGGCGCCGTCGTCGTGGAGTCGATATTCGGCTGGCCCGGCATCGGCAAGCTGATGATCGATTCGATCATCCAGCGCGACTTTGCCGTCGTCCAGTCGACCATTCTGGTGACGGCAACCGCCATCTTCATCCTCAACATCGCGATCGACCTCCTCTACGCGGTTCTCGATCCGCGCATCCGGTACTGAGCCATGACGATCATCACCCCCGACATCAAGCCGGCGGCCGTTCCAGGCAGCGGTCGCGTGCTTTTCGCCTATTTGAAGCGCGACAGGCTTGCGCTCGCCGCTGCTATTTTCCTGGCGATCGTCGTCATCGCGGCGGTCCTCGGCGCGTGGCTGGTGGGCGACGCCGCATCGCGGCTCGGGCTGCGCCAGCGCAACCTCGCCCCGTTCTCGCTGGCCAGTGGCTGGATCTACGTCCTTGGCGCCGACACCCTCGGCCGGCCGATCCTGGCCAGGCTGATTGTCGGCGCGCAGAACACGTTCGGCATTGCCGCGGCGGCGGTGTTCGCGTCGATGCTGGTCGGTGGAACGCTGGGCCTGATAGCGGGCTATTCGGAGCGCTGGTACAGTCATCTCATCCTGCGTCTGGCCGATGTCGTCATGAGCTTTCCCTCGCTGCTGCTGGCGCTCATCGTGCTCTACACGCTGGGTCCGAGCATCACCAACCTGGTGATCGTTCTCGCCGTCACGCGCATGCCGATCTACCTCAGAACGGCGCGCGCGGAAGTGCTGGAGCTGCGCGAGCGCATGTTCGTCAGCGCGGCGCGAGCCATGGGCGCGAAGCCGGCCCGGATCATCATCCGGCACATCGCCCCCCTGGTCCTGCCGACATTGGTGACGATTTCAGCCATTGATTTCGCGACCGTCATTTTGTCGGAATCGGCGCTGAGTTTCCTTGGCCTCGGCATTCAGCCACCGGACTTCACCTGGGGTGCGATGGTGGCAAACGGCCGCGGTTATCTCGCCACCGCCTGGTGGATCGCATTCTGGCCAGGCCTTGCAATCATGCTGACGACGCTGTCGCTCAACATCCTCTCGAACTGGGCGCGCACCGTTGCCGATCCGCAGCAACGCTGGCGCCTCCAGACATTGCGAAAAGCTGCCCGATGAGCAACGCGACCATTCTCAAGGTCGAGGGCCTGACCGTCGATTTTCTTTCGGATGATCAACCGGTACGCGCCGTCGACGATGTCTCTTTCCACGTCAGCCGTGGCGAGACGCTGGTGATCCTCGGCGAAAGCGGTTCGGGAAAGAGCGTCAGCACCAGCACGGTGATGGATCTCGTCGACTGCCCGCCGGGCGATATCGTGGCCGGCTCCTGCCTCTTCGACGGCGTCGAACTGTCAGGCCTCGGCGCCGAGGCGCGCCGAAGCATCAACGGCCGCAGGATTGCGATGATCTTTCAGGATCCGCTCGCCTATTTGAACCCGGTCTACACAGTGGGGCGCCAGATCGAGGAGGTCTTTGAGAGCCACGGTGCGGCAGCCGGCAAGGGCGCACGCGCCAACACGATAGAACTGCTTCGGCGCGTCGGCATTCCAGAGCCGCAAAACCGCGTCGACTTCTATCCGCATCAGTTCTCGGGCGGACAGCGCCAGCGCGTGATGATTGCCATGGCGATCGCGTTGAAACCGGACATCCTGATCGCCGATGAGCCGACGACCGCCCTGGACGTCAGCGTGCAAGCGCAGATCCTCGATCTGCTGCGCGATCTCCAGCGCGAAACCGGCATGGCGTTGATCATGATCACCCATGACCTCGAAGTCGCCGCGTCCATGGCGGACCGGATCATCGTCATGAACGGCGGCAAGGTCGTCGAGACGGGCATCGCCAGGGAGGTCTTCAGCAATCCGCAGCACCCCTATACCCGCCGCCTCATCGCCGCCCTGCCCCACGGCAACGCAGCGGAGGCGCCGAACAGGCGTTCGACGGCGGTCGCCGGCGAGACGCTGCTCAAGGTGGAACATCTCACCAAGCACTATGAGCTTGCTTCCGGAGCTTTTAGCAGCAAGCGGACGTTCAAGGCGGTGGATGACATAAGCTTCGAGGTCAGGAGAGGAGAAACGCTCGGCATCGTCGGCGAGTCCGGGTCCGGCAAATCGAGCGTCGCGCGCATGCTGTTGGGGCTGAACGCGCCAAGCGCCGGCAAGGCAGTCTTTGCCGGTGAGAACATCTTCGACATGAATGGGAAGCGCCTCATGGCGTTTCGGCGCAAGGTCCAGATGATCTTCCAGGATCCGTACGGATCGATGAATCCACGCATGCGCGTTTATTCGATCATTTCCGAGCCCTGGGTGATCCACCGCGATATCCTGCCGAAGGACAGGTGGAAGGCTCGCGTGGCAGAGCTCCTGGAATTGGTTGGGCTGTTGCCGGAGCACGCCGAGCGCTACCCGCACCAGTTTTCCGGCGGCCAGCGACAGCGCATCGCCATTGCGCGCGCACTTGCCAGCGAGCCGGAACTGATCGTCTGCGACGAGGCGGTTTCGGCGCTTGACGTCTCTATCCAGGCGCAGGTGATCGACCTTCTGGCCGACCTCAGGACGAGGCTCGGCCTCTCCTATATTTTCATCACCCACGATCTGCCGATCGTGCGCCATTTCGCCGACCGGATCATGGTCATGAAAGACGGACGGATTGTCGAGGAAGGCCAAACCGCGGCGCTGTTCGGGGCGCCTCGCCACGACTATACGCAAAGCCTGCTGCAGGCTGTGCCTAAGCCTAAATGGCTTACGCAGGCTCAATAGTTCCTGGATATCGGCCTCGATTGTCCGTGCGCGCCCAGCTAGCGTTGCCGACTGATGGGCCGAATGCGCTTGACAAAATGGCGATCGCCCGCTCAATTTGACCCATTCACCAGGGGGGTCCCGGCAAGGGGCTGAGATACTGCTGGCTTTCGCGGCGCAGTGACCCGTTGAACCTGATCCAGTTCATACTGGCGTAGGGACGGTGCAAGCGCTTTGCGGGAGTCCATGCCCGAAAACCTGTAAGCCAGGCCAACCAGAGCGTCTTTTCATCCTTCCGGCACAGAACTGGGTCTCCAATGCATGAGCAAAGGAGCCTCAAGATGAATGCCCTAACCCCAGCCGTCTCAACGGGACCGCTGCCTGCCTCACGGAAAATCCACAAGTCCGGTGTCCTCTATCCGCAGATCAAGGTGCCGATGCGGGAAATCGCCGTCCATCCGACGGCAGGCGAACCGCCTGTCACCGTTTACGATCCGTCCGGTCCCTATACGGACCCGACTGTCGAAACCAGCATCGAAAAGGGCCTCGCCAGGTTTCGCCATGAATGGGTTACGGCGCGCGGCGACGTCGAATTCCACGATGGCCGCAGTGTCAGGCCGGAGGACAACGGCTTCGCGTCAGGTGAGCGCCTGACGCCGGAATTTCCCGTGCGCCACCGGCCGCTAAAGGCAAAAACGGGCCAAGCGGTGACCCAGCTTGCCTATGCGCGCGCCGGGATCATCACCCCCGAAATGGAGTTCGTCGCCATTCGCGAGAATCTCGGCTGCGAGAGTCTACGCGGCGGGATGCAGCGCGACGGCAACTCTTTCGGCGCGGCGATCCCGGACTTCGTCACGCCGGAATTCGTGCGCGACGAGATAGCGCGCGGACGGGCTATCATTCCCTCCAACATCAACCACCCGGAGAGCGAGCCGATGATCATCGGCCGCAATTTCCTGGTCAAGATCAATGCCAATATCGGC
>NZ_JBVVQJ010000018.1:0-44733 GCF_055811475.1 Mesorhizobium sp. WSM4829
GGGGGGGGGGGGGTGTGTTTTGGGTGGTGGGGGGGGGGTGTGGGTTTTTTCTTCGCTCCCCCCCCCCGGGGGGGGGGGGGGGGCGGCGGGCGGGGGGGGGGGGGGGGGCCGCTGCGGCAGTGCTCGACGTTCTTGTGGTGCCGTCTGAGGCGACCCCACCCGGCGGCTTCGCCGCCACCCTCCCCTCGAGGGGGAGGGAAAAGACCGGCGTCACCACCGTAATGTCAGGCAGATGTGTGCCGCCATTATAAGGCGCATTCAGTGCGAAGACGTCGCCGGGGTGGATGTCGCCGGAGTTCAGCCGGATGATGGTTTCCACCGAACGGTCCATGGAGCCGAGATGCACCGGCATGTGCGGCGCATTGGCGACCAGCGCGCCATTGCGGTCGAAGACGGCACAGGAGAAATCCAGCCGTTCCTTGATGTTGACCGAATAGGCGGTGTTTTGCAGCGTCACGCCCATCTGTTCGGCGATCGACATGAACAGGTTGTTGAACACCTCCAGCATGACCGGATCGGCCTCGGTGCCGAGTGCCGCCAGCCGGCGCTTTTTCTCGATGCGACGCAGGAGCACGTGGTTCCTGGCGGTGATTTCGGCCTGCCAGCCCGGCTCGACGACGATGGTCTGGTTCGGTTCGATGACCAGGGCCGGGCCGCCTAGCTTGTGCCCCGGTTTAAGCGCCTCGCGGCGGAAAATGCCGGCGTCTTGCCAGGTGCTGTCGATGAAGATTTGCCGATTTTCCGAAGGGCTTGCGGCGATGTCCTCAAGGATTGAATCACTTTCCTCGCGGCCGGCGGCGCCGCTGTCGATACCTTCGACGCCGACCGATTCCACGATCATCGGCTTGTCGTCATAGACGAAGCCGAACTGCGCCTTGTGGGCGGCTTCGAAATCCGCCTTGGCCCGTGCGATCGAACCGTGCCCGAAATTCACCGGCAGCGCGGTGTCGGTGCCGTCGTAGCGGATCTGCAGCACCGGTTTCGAGGCGACGGCGTCCTCGGCAATGCCTTGCGCGGCAAGTTCGTCGATGACGGCTTTGCGCAGCGTCGCGATGAGCTCGTCGATTGCCGGCCTGGACACTTCCGCCAGCGGTTTCAGCAGCGCCTGCTGGCGCGACGAAAAAATCGAGGACAATCCAATGCCATAGGCCGACAGCAGGCCGGAGAAGGGATGGATCAGCACCGCCTCCATGCCGAGTGCGTCGGCAACGAGGCAGGCGTGCTGGCCGCCGGCGCCGCCAAAACAGTTCAGGAGATACTCGGTGACGTCGTAGCCGCGCTGCACGGAAATCTTCTTGATGGCGTTGGCCATGTTTTCGACGGCGATGGTGACGAACCCTTCGGCGACCGCCTCCGGCGCGCGGCCGTCGCCGATTTCGGCGGCGAGTGCGGCGAATTTCTCGCGCACGGTTTGCACGTCGAGCGGCTCGTCCTGGCCGGGTCCAAAAATGGCCGGGAAGAAGTCGGGCTGCAGCTTGCCCAGCATGACATTGGCGTCGGTGACGGCCAGCGGGCCGCCGCGTCGGTAGGCGGCCGGGCCGGGATTGGCGCCGGCCGATTCCGGCCCGGCGCGAAAACGGCCGGCCTCGTAGTGCAGGATGGAGCCGCCGCCGGCGGCGACGGTGTGAATGCGCATCATCGGCGCGCGGATGCGCACGCCGGCAACCTCGGTGTCGAAGGCGCGCTCATAGTCGCCGTCATAATGGGCGACGTCGGTTGAGGTGCCGCCCATGTCGAAGCCGATGACCTTGTCGAAACCGGCGAGCTTTGCTGTCTCGACCATGCCGACGACGCCGCCGGCCGGACCGGACAGCAATGCGTCCTTGCCCTGGAACATATCGGCGGCGGTAAGGCCGCCGGACGACATCATGAACATCAGGCGGGGAGATTCCCTCCCCCTCGAGGGGAGGGTGGCGGCGAAGCCGCCGGGTGGGGTCGGCTCGACTGGATTCGACGCTCTGGCGGTGCCTTCTGAGATGACACTCTCTGGCTGCTGCGCAGCCTGCCCTTCGCTATGGCTCCGGGCGTTCGTCGCTGAAAAAGCCAAATCGTTGGCTTTTTCTCGGCCTTTGGCCGACCGCTCCTCACCCCCCTCGAGGGGGGAGAGGACGCCCAGCTCTTCCGCCACCCCCTGCACATAGCGCGACAGAATCGGCGACAAATAGGCGTCGACCACGGTCGTGTCGCCGCGGCCGACCAGCTTGATGAGCGGCGAGACCTCATGACTGACCGAGACCTGCGAAAACCCCAGTTTCCTGCAGACTTTTGCAACCGCTATTTCGTGGTCGGGATATTTCCAGGCATGCATGAACACGATCGCCACCGCGTCGATGCCGTCGGCCCTGGCTTGTTCGATGGCCGGGCGCATGGCGGCGATGTCGAGCAGCCTTTCGACGCGGCCGTCGGCGCGCACGCGCTCATCGACCTCGATGACGCGCTCGTTGAGCTGTTCGGGAAGGATGATCTGCTTGGCGAAGATATCGAGCCGCGCCTGATAGGCGATCCTCAGCGCGTCGCGAAATCCCCTGGTGATGAGCAGCAGCACACGGTCGCCCTTGCGCTCCAGAAGCGCGTTGGTGGCAACGGTGGTGCCCATCTTGATGTCGCCGATCAGGCCGGATGGGATCGGCGCGCCGGATTTTAGCCCGAGCAGATCGCGAATGCCCTGGATGGCGGCGTCGGCATAGGCTTCGGGATTTTCGGATAGCAGCTTGCGCGGGTGCAGCCCGCCTTGCGGGTCCCGGCCGATGACATCGGTGAAGGTGCCGCCGCGGTCGATCCAGAAATCCCATTTGACGGTCACGGCAGCTCTCCCGGGCATTTTATTGATTCAAATATGCTAATTCGCCATGGTCTGGTGTTAATTCGCCATGGCTTCGCCGGCAACGCAAAAGCAGATGATGTTACATACGGAAATGCAACGTTATGAAACCCATGGGGCATTTGGTGCATTCTGTCCTCGATCGTCACCGGTAGCGGGGGCGTGATCAGAGGAGAGATGTCATGAAGAAACTCATTCTTGCGTCGGTTTCGGCGCTTGCCCTGCTTGGCGTTGCTGCTTGCAGCGACAGCGGCACGGGCGGGGACGCCACCACCACGCAGAGCACCAATCCGCCGGCGAACGAACAGCCGATGCAGCCGGCTCCCGACGCGACCAAGCCGGCCGAGCCGGCTCCGGCACAGCCATCTGCGCCGGCGCAGTAATTCTTATGTGATGAACAGAAGGCCGGCATCCTGTCGGCCTTCTGACTTGAGGACAGTCTTCTTGCGGCCGCCGCCGCAAGCTCGGTTTCGCCTGTCACTTTTTGGCCCAGCAGAAGGGGCCGAAATGGCGAGGTGACGAAGGCTTGCAGTTTCGCGCGCCATGGCCGTTGCTGCCTGCCAATTTCCATGATCGACGGTTGTGCCAGCTGCTCAGGGAGGCCGCCTGCTCAGGAGGGCGCGAAATCGGCTGGGCCGGCCCTGCGGCATTGTCTTCCGCTTATAGCTGTGGGCTTGATAGCGGCGGCCAGTTAGCCCTAATAGGTGCCCATGTCGATTTGGGATCGCCTCGGCGACTTCATCACCCGCGTTTCGTCCTCAACCTCGTCCGGCGTCGCCGACGTGGTCGAGGCTGTGCGCACGGTTTTCTCCGGCGACCCCGACCTGCGCCGGCGCGTCGCTTTCTCGGTGGCGATGATCGCGCTGTCGGCCAAGATGGCCAAGGCCGACGGCATCGTCACCCAGGACGAGGTGCGCGCCTTCCAGCAGATATTCGAAGTGCCGAAGGAGCAGACGCGCAATGTGGCGCGGCTCTACGATCTGGCCAAGCGCGACATCGCCGGCTTCGAGACCTATGCCGCGCGCATGGCGCAGCTTTGCGGCTCCGGCCATTCGAACTGCGCGATGCTGGAGGACATTCTCGACGGGCTGTTCCATATCGCCAAGGCCGACGGGCTGGTCCACGAGCGCGAAGGTCAGTTCCTGCATCGCATCGCCGAGATCTTCCGGATCGAGGAGGCGCATTACCAGAGCATTCTGGCCCGGCACGTCGATCTGGGTGCGGCCGATCCCTATGTCGTGCTCGGCATCGAGCGGGGAAAAACCTTCGAGGAGGTCAGGAAGCGTTACCGCAAGCTGGTTTCGGACAACCATCCCGACCGGCTGATCGCACGCGGCCTGCCGCAGGAATTCATCAAGATCGCAACCAGCAGGATAGCGGCGATCAACGCGGCCTATGAGATGATCGAACGGGGCCTGCGGCACGCATGAGCGGCTTCCTGCCCGACGAGCCGAGCGCCGAGGTCAGGGTATCGCCGAATTTCGGTCCACGACGCGAGACGGTCGACATGATCGTGCTGCACTACACCGGCATGGAGACCGGCGCCGGCGCCGAAGCATGGCTGTGCGATCCCGCCAGCGAGGTTTCGTCGCACTACCTCGTCCATGAGGACGGCCGCATCGTCCAGATGGTCAGGGAAAGCGACCGTGCCTGGCATGCCGGCAAGAGTTCCTGGTTCGGACGTAGCGACATCAACTCCTGTTCGGTCGGCATCGAGATCGTCAATCCGGGACATTCGCTGGGCTACCGGAATTTTCCGAAACGGCAGATCGAAGCCCTGATCGGCCTGTGCAAGGGGATTGTTCAGCGCCATTCCATCCCGGCTCAACGGGTGCTCGCCCATTCCGACGTTGCGCCGGGACGCAAGATCGACCCGGGCGAGAGATTCCCCTGGAAGGCCCTGTTCGAGGCCGGTGTCGGCCATCTTGTCGAAGCGGCACCCGTCAGGCGCGGCGCGGTGCTGAAGGCCGGCGACGCGTCTGCCGAGGTCGAGGCGTTGCAGTCGATGCTGGCGCTCTACGGTTATGGCGTGGAGATATCAGGCGCTTTCGATCGGCAAACCGAAATCGTGGTCGAGGCTTTCCAGAGGCATTTCCGGCAACGCAAAGTGGATAGCGTGGCCGACGGATCGACAATTCGCACGCTGGAACGGCTGCTTGGCTCGGTGAGGGCAGTTCCGTCCAAGTAGTCTTTTCCTGGCTGTAAGTTACAGCCTGTCATTTAAAGTGACTTGCCCCGCCTTTTTTGCCACCAATTCGACCGTCAAAGGCGATCCGTGCAAATCGTCGGACCTACAGCCTCCCAAATGTTCCGACGTTGATTGGCGTAGCTGCGTGAAGTTCTTCGCGCGGTTCAAACAGAACAGGATACCATGCAGAAATTGACCGTTTTAACGGCAGCTGTTGCTGCCGGCGTAATGACTTTTGCCATCGGTGCGGCCAATGGCGCGCCTTTGAGCCAGCGGGCCGACCAGGGTTTCATGACCGCGTCCGATAAGACTGCCACGCCGAAAGCCGGGCAAGATGCCGGAGAAAAAAGGACAGCCTCCGCAAAGGCGAAAAAAGTTGCTGCGGTGAAAGCGAAAAAGCCAGCATCCGCAAAGGCGGAAAAGGTCTCTGCAAAGAAGGCAGTCGTTGCAAAGAAGGCAGTTCTTGCAAAGAAGCCAGTCCTTGCAAAGAAGCCAGTCCTTGCAAAGAAGGCAGTCTCCAAGCGGCATGTGAAGCGCAACAGGACCCGCATCGACCAGGCGACGACGGCGTCGATCGGCCGGCAAAGCCGGGCGGCAGCGCCGAAGCCGGCGGCCGCTGGCGATAGCGGCCAGTATTCGACGATCATCGAGCGTCATGCGGCCAGCAATGGTGTGCCGGTCTCGCTCGCCAAGGCCGTCATCATGATCGAGAGCAGGTTTCAGCCGAACCAGGTCGGCCGCGCCGGTGAGATCGGCCTGATGCAGATCAAGCCGTCGACGGCGCGGATGATGGGTTACAGCGGCTCGATCAAGGGTCTCCACGATCCCGAGACCAACATCAAATACGGCATGAAATACCTCGCCATGGCGCGCAACCTCGGCGACGGCACGACCTGCGGCACGATCCTGAAGTACAATGCCGGCCATGGCGCCAAGCGGATGAACCCGATTTCCGCGGCCTATTGCGGCAAGGTCAAAGTGCAGCTGGCCGCGCTTGGAGCGCCGGCGTAATAGACGTAATAGATCGTAATAGACTGGGACCTGCTTTTTTGTTTGCGTTTTCGAATGTGAATCCCTTTATACGCCTTGCCAGCTGGCCGGGCGGCCGCACCCGCGAAGCCGAAAGGCTGCGGGTGAGGAAAGTCCGGGCTCCATGGAGACACGGTGCCGGTTAATGGCCGGCGGGGGCGACCCTAGGGAAAGTGCCACAGAAAGCAAACCGCCACGATCCGTCGTGGTAAGGGTGAAAGGGTGGGGTAAGAGCCCACCGCGCGACTGGCAACAGGAGCGGCACGGTAAACCCCACCGGGAGCAAGACCGAATAGGGGCGGTGCGAGGGGAAACCCTCGAGGGCTGTTTCCGGCTCACCGCCCGGGTAGGTTGCGTGAGGCGCATGGCAACATGCGCCCAAGATGAATGGCCGCCACGTTCTCGCGCCGCAAGGGGCGAGGGCCATACAGAACCCGGCTTACAGGCCAGCTGGCAATTTTCGTCCAGATTTTTACAAGGAAATTCCCTGATATCAGCAGGTTGCGTCTTCGGGCGTGCTTGCTGGTTCAGGCGCTTGATTGACTGAATCAGCTTTCACTGGCTGTGCGTAAAGCATGCGTTTCTTGAAACTGGTACGATTAAATCGTACCTTCCTAGGTGCGGGTGATATCAGGAGCGCACCATGGGTCAGGTCGACAAACGCAGCATCACGCTTTCGCCGGAATTGGCGGCGGCGGTCGACGATGTGGTCGCCGCCGGCGAATATGCTTCGGCGAGCGAGGTGATCCGCGACGCACTCAGGCAATGGAAGGACCGCCGTGACTTGCACGGCTACACGGTCGAGGAGTTGCGCAAGCTGGTGCAGGAGGGGATCGACAGCGGACCGGCGCTGGACGGCCCGCCAATCATGGAACGACTGCGCGCCAAATATCTGAAAATGGCTGAGGCCAAAGGCCTTGAGGAGTGAAATACCGCCTGCTTCCCCAAGCAGTAATCGACCTCGAACGTATCGGCGACTACATTGCCGAACACAACCCTGATGCGGCGATCCGCCTCGTGAATATCCTGGAGAGGCGCTGGGATTTGCTGACCCTGCATCCTTTCTCCGGCGCACCGCGCGAAGACATTGCGCCCGGCATCCGCCATCTGGTCGTCGGCGAATACCTCACACTGTACCGTGTCGGCGAGGATGCAGTCGAGATCCTGCGTGTGCTGCATGGCCGGCGCAATATCGAAGCCGACGATCTCGCTTCGTGATCGGTTCGCTCAACCGTCGACGCTGTCTAGCCCCCGGGCCAGCGACGCATCGATCGCCTGCCAAAGCGCTTCCACCGGCTCGCAGCCGACCGACAGGCGAACAAAGCCGGGCGGCACCGCATCACCCCAACGGGCGCGCCGCTCGGCCGAAGAGTGGACGCCGCCGAAGGAGGTCGCCGGCTGGATCAGCGCGCAGGCGCCGATGAACGCTTCGGCCCTGGCTTCACTCCCCAGGTCGAGGCCGACAAGGAAGCCGAAACGTTGCATCTGGGTGGTCGCCAGATTGTGCGAAGGGTCATCCTCCAGTCCAGGAAAGCGGACGGATTCACGGCCCGATGATTTGTCAGGCGTCGGGCGATCAGCTCGGCCGATTTGCACATGCGCTCGAAGCGGACTTCCAGCGTCTCGAGGCCTCGATGGACCAGCCAGGCTTCGAATGGTCCGGGGATCGAGCCCGACAGTTTGCGCCACTCGCGGATGGCGGAGATGATGCCGGCGTCACGGCTGGCGACATGGCCGAACAGCGCGTCGGAATGGCCATTGGGCGCCTTGGTGTCAGCGGCAACGACGATATCGGCGCCGAGGTCGAGCGGGCGCTGACCGTAAGGCGTCATCGTGGTGTTGTCGGCGACGACCAGCGCGCCGGCCTCGTGCGCAAGGCGCGCCACGCCGGCCAGGTCGCAAATGTCCAGCCCAGGATTGGATGGGGTCTCGACGAACACCAGCCGGTAGCCGGAAAAACCGCCATCCACAAAGGACTTGGTCGGTCGTGTGTCGAACGGGAGGTCGAAAGGTTTGAGGAAGCGCTCGGCAAGCAGGCGCGGCGTGTAGTAACCATCGGACGGCAACAGGATGCGATCGCCCGCCTTGAGCAGCGCGAAGAAGACCGCAGCGATCGCAGCCATGCCCGACGGGAACGCTACGGACGGCGCGTCCTCGAGGTGGCCGAGCATGTCTTCCACCGCTTCCCACGTCGGATTGTCGTAGCGCCCGTACTGGCTGACGCCGGCCGGATTGCCGGGCAGATGGAAAGTGGTCGTCATTGTCAGCGGCAGCGAGACCGGATCGCCCTTGGCGAGCTTGACGCCACGCAAATGGGCGAGGGTGGCGGCGCGCGACTTGGCTGTTTCGGACATGTATTTTCAACCTTCTGACCGAGAAAAGAACCTGTTTCTGACCGAGAAAAGACAGGCCAACGCTATGCGTGGTGGCGCTCCGCGGCAAGTCGCCTCCGGTTAGGCCAATCGGCTCTAAACGGTTCGTTAGGCTTAATGGAGCATAAACACGGGAGTGCCGTCAAAGCTGCCCTCATCGGTTGTGGCGCGCGTTTTGTGAAGCCTGTTCCCGTTGACGCCCATAGTGCCCCATGATATCCCATTCAGATATTCAAGCCTTCGTTCCGCGTCAGGGTGAAGCGTACGCCAATCGGGCAGCCGCGGCGGCTGCGCGTTCGCCTGTTTTTGCCATCTGGAACGAAGTGAGTTTTGGGCAGGGACCGCGCTGCGGCGGCGCGGGCGGGAAGATGCAGAGGGGTGCGGCGGCGCAAGCGGCCGTAACGCGTAATGGACCGGTTTCTGTCAAGCGCGGTGAACAGGATCGATGCGAAGGGGCGGGTGTCCGTTCCAGCGCATTTCCGTGCGGTTGTGCAGAAGCGCGGTTATTCGGAACTCTATGCGCTGCGCTGCCTGGACCGTCCGGCGATGGATGTCGGCGGGCTCGACCTGCTCGACCGCTACGAGCAGCGCATCGCGCAGGAAGACCCCTTCCTGCAGACCTCGGACGACATGTCGTTCTTCTGCCATGGCGATGGAACCTTTCTCAAGCTCGATCAGGACGGCCGCATCTCGATGACCGATTTCATCCGCGAGCATACCGGCATTTCCGCGGAAGTGGCTTTTGTCGGCCGCGGCAATTTCTTTCAGATCTGGGAACCTGGACGGCTCACCGCCTATGGGGCGGAAGCACGCGCCCGGCTTTTGCAGCTTCGGCAGGGGACGAAGCCTGGGGAGCGGCCGGAATGATGGCGGGCTACGGCGATGACCCTCACGCCGTTGGCGGACCAGCCCGTCACATTCCGGTCCTCCTTGCCGAAGTGCTGGAGGCGCTTTCGCCCAAGACGGGCGAGGTGGTCGTCGACGGCACATTCGGCGCCGGCGGCTACTCCAAAGCCATTCTGGCGAGCGGCGCCTCGGTTGTCGCGATCGACCGCGATCCGGATGCGATTGCTGCCGGTCGTGTTCTCGAGCAACAATCGGGCGGCAGGCTCCGGCTTGTCCAGGCGCCGTTCTCGACATTGGACGAGCATGTCGAAAGCGCTGACGGCGTCGTGCTCGACATCGGCATCTCCTCCATGCAGATCGATCAGGCGGAGCGCGGTTTTTCGTTCCGTGCCGACGGACCGCTCGATATGCGCATGGCGCAGGCTGGCCTCAGCGCCGCCGATGTCGTCAACTCTTTCAAGGTGGGCGATCTTGCCCGCATCTTCGGGTTTCTTGGCGAAGAGCGCCATGCCGGCCGCATCGCCCGCATGATTGAAAGCCGTCGCGAAAAACATCCGTTCGAGCGCACGCTCGACCTTGCAGACGCCATTGAGACGCATATCGGCCGCGCGCCGAAGGACAAGATCCATCCAGCGACCCGCGTCTTCCAGGCGCTGCGCATTTTCGTCAATGACGAACTCGGCGAACTGGCCAAAGCGCTGTTTGCGGCTGAACGCGTGCTGAAACCGGGCGGACGGCTGGCCGTGGTGACGTTCCATTCCCTGGAAGACCGCATCGTCAAGCGCTTCATCGCCGATCGCGCCGATGCGGCGACCGGATCGCGGCACCTGCCCGAGGCGCAGGCGCGCAGCGCCACCTTCAACAAGGTGGGCAGCGGCGTGACGCCCGGTGAGGCCGAGATATCGGCCAATCCGCGGGCGCGCTCGGCAAGGCTGCGCGCGGCGATCCGCACCGACGCGCCGGCGCGCGCCGGCGATTTTTCGATTTTCGGGCTTCCAAAACTTCCTGATCCAAAACTTCCCGGTGCCGAGCGGCCGAGAGAGAGGTGAGCACGTGTTTCGTACCAGCGACATAGTCCTTATCGCCGTCATGGTTTCGGCCGCGGCCTTGACCTTCAAGACCAAGCGCGAGGCCGAGGAACAATTGGCGGCGGTGCACAAGATCCAGGCGCAGATCCGCTACGAGGAGGATACGATCGATCTCCTCAAGGCGGACTGGAGCCTGCTTACCCAACCGTCGCGCCTGCAAAAGCTGGCCGAGACCTATAAATCGCAACTCGAGCTCGAGCCGGTCAGCGCCCGCCAGATCATCGGGCTGGACGATCTTCCGGCAAAACCCCTCACCATCGAGGACCTTTCGTCCGAGCGGCTGGGCGGCATGGCCGACAGTTCCAGCAAGGAACCGATGGGCAACGACCCCGTGGTCACCGGAGGCATCGTCCAATGATCGCCAGACTTCCAGTGATCACCAGTCTGCTGACGCGCCGCGCCAAGTCCGGCGACGACGGATCGATTGTGGTCGAAGGCGCCCGCAAGGCGACCGGCGGCAAGGGCAGGACCCGCGTCGTGATGACG
The DNA here is from genome assembly GCF_055811475.1 of Mesorhizobium sp. WSM4829. Lineage (NCBI taxonomy): Bacteria > Pseudomonadati > Pseudomonadota > Alphaproteobacteria > Hyphomicrobiales > Phyllobacteriaceae > Mesorhizobium > Mesorhizobium sp. WSM4829. The sequence continues at coordinate 10,831 of NZ_JBVVQJ010000018.1, forward strand.
ATGGCGGTGTTTTTGGGCATCTATCTGACCATCACCGGGCGGCTGGTCTATCTCGGTTTCCAGAACCCCGACCTGTCCGGCGGTCCGCAGAGCCGGGTGACGGCGTCGCGGCCCGACATCGTCGACCGCAACGGCGAAGTTCTGGCGACCGACATCAAGACGGCGTCGCTGTTTGCCGAACCGCGCCGCATTGTCGACGCCGACGAGGCGATCGAAAAACTGGCGACGGTGCTTCCCGAAATCGACTACGAGCAGACCTATCACAAGCTGAAGAGCGGCGCCGGCTTCGTCTGGCTGCAGCGGCAACTGACGCCCAAGCAACAATCGGAGATTCTGCAGCTCGGCATTCCCGGCATCGGCTTCCGCACTGAAAAGCGCCGCTTCTACCCGGCCGGCGAAACCTCGTCCTACATTGTCGGCCTCACCAACATCGACAACCAGGGCATCTCCGGCATGGAGAAATACATCGACGAACAGGGGCTGAGCGATCTTCAGGCGTCCGGTCTGGCGGTGGCCAAGGATCTGAAGCCGGTGCAGCTCTCGATCGACCTGCGCGTCCAGCATATCGTGCGTGACGAGGTCGCCAGCGGCATGGAAAAATACCGCGCAATCGCGGCGGGCGCCGTCGTTCTCAACGTCAAGACCGGCGAAGTGGTCGCGATGGCCTCGGTTCCGGATTTCGATCCGAACAACCCCTATAATGCGCACGACAAGGACCGCTTGAACCGCATGTCGGCCGGGCTCTACGAGATGGGCTCGACCTTGAAGAGCTTTACCACCGCCATGGCGCTCGATTCCGGCAAAGTGACGCTGGAAAGTCGTTTCGACGCTACGCGCCCGATCAGGATCGGCCGCCAGACCATCCATGATTTTCATGGCAAGTCCCGCGTGCTGTCGGTGCCCGAAGTGTTCATCTATTCGTCCAACATCGGTTCGGCCAAGGAAGCCGAAGCGGTCGGCATCGAGGGGCACCGCGAATTCCTGCATCGCCTGGGCATCCTCGAGAGAATGCAGACGGAACTGCCTGAGGTCGCCCGCCCGACCGAGCCAAAGGTCTGGAAACAGGTCCATTCGATCACCATCGCCTTTGGTCACGGTGTGTCGACGACGCCGCTGCAGACGGCGGTCGGCTGTGCCGCGCTGATGAACGGCGGCTATCTGATCCAGCCGACATTCCTGAGACGGGCGCAGGAACAGGCGATGTCGGTGGCCAAGAAAGTCGTCAGCGACAAGACATCCGAGAACATGCGCTATCTCTATGCACTCAATGCCGAGAAAGGCTCAGGCAGGAACGCCAGGGTTCCAGGTTATCGCGTCGGCGGCAAGACGGGAACGGCCGAGAAGGTTGTCAACGGCCGCTACTCAAAGGACAAGAACTTCAACGCCTTCGTCGCGGCGTTCCCGATGGACGATCCGCAATACATCGTGCTTACCATCGCCGACGAACCGAAGCCGGAAAAACCCGGCATGGGTGCGACGGCCGCCTCGAATGCTGGCGCCATGGCTGCAAACATTATCCGACGTTCGGCTTCCATGCTTGGCGTGAAGCCAGATTTCAGCCATGAAAATGGCGCAACGCTGGTTTCCTATCAGTGATTCTGAGGGCGCGCCGGCAACTGCGCGCTATTTTGTTGCTATGAACGGGGTTCGATGAAGCTGAAAGACCTAGCCGGTATCCTGCCTGTCGAGGGGACAGCGTCCTTCGATACGGAGGTTACCGGGATTTCTTCGGATTCCCGCCAGGTAGGACCGGGCGTGGTCTTCTTCGCGCTCGCTGGCACCAGGACCGATGGCGCGGCCTATGCCGCCGATGCCGCCAAGCGCGGCGCCGCAGCGATCGTGACCGGCAAGGGCAGCGGCGCCGTCACCGGACTGCCGGTGCCGGTTTTCGCTGTCGACGATCCGCGCCTGGCGCTGGCGCTGAGTGCGGCCCGCTACTTCGGCAGGCAGCCGCAAACCATGGTCGCGGTGACCGGCACCAGCGGCAAGACATCGGTTGCGGCTTTCACCAGGCAGATCTGGGAGCAGTCAGGCTTTGCCGCTGCTTCGATCGGCACGACCGGCGTGGTGGCGCCGGGCCGCAACGAGTACGGCTCGCTGACCACCCCCGACCCGGTCGACCTGCACAGGCTGCTGCGCGAACTGGCGGATGCCGGCGTCACCCACGCATCGATGGAGGCCTCCAGCCATGGTCTCGATCAGCGCCGGCTTGACGGCGTGAAACTCGCTGCCGGCGGGTTCACCAATCTCGGCCGCGATCATATGGACTATCATCCGACAGTCGAGGACTATCATCGCGCCAAGCTGCGCCTGTTCGACGCGCTGCTGCCGAAGGGCGCGCCGGCCGTCATCTTTGCCGACGATCCCTGGTCGGAGCCGACGATCCAGGCGGCAAGGGCCGCGGGACTGGATGTGCTGACGGTCGGCCGCCACGGCGAGTTCCTGACACTGAAGCGGGTCGAGCACGAGCGCCACCGCCAGCGTGCCGAGGTGGAAGTCGATGGCGTTCTCCACGAGATCGACCTGCCGCTGGCCGGCGATTTCCAGATCGCCAATGCCCTGGTTTCGGCGGGCCTCGCCATTTCTACTGGAACACCTGCCGCCAAAGCCCTGATGGCGTTGGAGAAATTGAAGGGCGCCCCGGGCCGGCTGGACCTTGTTGGCACCGCTGCCAACGGTGCGCCGGTCTATGTCGATTACGCGCACAAGCCGGACGCGCTGGAAAACGTGTTGGCTTCGGTGCGGCCGTTCACCACCGGCCGCGTCATCGTCGTGTTCGGCTGCGGCGGCGACCGCGACCGTGGCAAGCGTCCGATCATGGGCGAGATCGCCACGCGGCTCGCCGATGTCGTCATCGTCACCGACGACAATCCGCGCTCGGAAGTGCCCGAAACGATCCGTGCCGCGATTCTTGCCGCTGCACCCGGCGCCATCGAGATCGGTGACCGGCGCAAGGCGATCCACCAGGCAGTCGCCATGCTCCATGCCGGCGATACGCTGATCGTGGCCGGCAAGGGGCATGAGGAAGGCCAGACCGTCGGCGCCGAAACGCTGCATTTTTCCGACCATGAGGAAGTCCGCGCCGCGCTCCAGGAGCACGCCGCATGAGCTTCCTGTGGACCTCAGAGGATCTCGTCGCCGCCATGGGCGGACGACCGCTCGGTCCGATGCCGGAGGGTATCAGCGGCATCTCGATCGACAGCCGCAGCCTTGAGCCGGGCGATGCTTTCTTCGCGATCAAGGGCGAGGCGATGGACGGCCATGATTTCGCGACCGCCGCCATCAAGGCCGGCGCCGGCGTGCTGGTCGTCGCCGAGGGCAAGCTGCCGTCGCTCGGGCGGCTGACGGCGCCGATGATCGTCGTGCAGGACGTCTTGGCCGCGCTGGAAAAGCTGGGGCTGGCCGCGCGCGCGCGCTCGAATGCCAAGATCATCGCGGTGACCGGTTCGGCGGGCAAGACCACCACCAAGGAAGCGCTGCGCCATGTGCTGTCAGTAGTCGGCAAGGTGCACGCATCGGCGCAGTCTTTCAACAACCACTGGGGCGTGCCGCTGACGCTGGCGCGGATGCCTGTGGATTGCGACTATGCCGTGTTCGAGATCGGCATGAACCATCCCGACGAGGTCCGGCCACTGGCAAGGATGGTCCGGCCGCATGCCGCCATCGTCACGCTGATCGCCGCGGCACATCTCGGCTTCTTCCGCAATCTGGACGAGATCGCCAAGGCCAAGGCCGAGATTTTCGAAGGACTGGAACCGGACGGCGCCGTCCTTCTCAACCGCGACGACCCGCGCTGGAAGCTTCTGGACAAGATGGCGAGAGCCGCCGGCGTCGAGCACATCTACGGCTTTGGCGAGAATGCCCGTGCGACCTTCAAGCTGCTGACATGCGCGCTGCATGCCGATCATTCCGTCATCACTGCCAAGATCGGCGGTCAGGAGATCACCGCCAGGGTCGGCGCGCCGGGCCGACACATGGTGCAGAATGTGCTGGCCGTGCTCGGCGCCGCGCACCTGGTCGGCGCCGACATCGCCAGGGTGGCGCTGGCGCTGGCCGATCTTTCGGCCGAACGCGGACGCGGCAAGCGCCATGTGCTGCGCCACCCCAAAGGTCCGATCACGCTGATCGACGAGAGCTACAACGCCAATCCGGCGTCGATGAGCGCAGCGATGGCGCTGCTCAATGCGACGCCGGTGTCAGGCGAAGGCAGGCGCATCGCGGTGCTCGGCGACATGCTCGAGCTCGGCGATCATTCGGCGAAGCTGCACGCTGCCCTTGCCGATCTCATCATCGGCACCGAGACGCGCACGGTGTTTCTCGCCGGCCCGCAAATGCGGGCGCTGGCCGACATCCTGCCTGATGAGATCGAGACAGAATATCGCGCCGGCGCGGAGGATCTGAAACTGGTGCTTCTGTCGGCGCTGAAGCCGGGCGACGTGGTGATGATCAAATCGTCGAAAGGCATCGGGTTTTCCAAACTGGTCGACGCACTGCTCAGCAAATTTCCGGCGGCAGCCGCAACCGCTAAACAGACCTAGAGCCAGGTCCGGGGACCGAATCGCATGTTCACACTGCTCGTCGAATTCGCGGACAAGATCTCGGTCTTCAACGTCTTCCGCTACATAACCTTCCGCACCGGCGGCGCGCTAATCACCGCGGCGCTGATCGTCTTCATCTTCGGTCCGGCCATCATCAATTCGCTGAGGCTGCGGCAGGGCAAGGGCCAGCCTATCCGTGCCGACGGGCCGCAGACGCATTTCAAGAAAGCCGGCACGCCGACCATGGGCGGGCTGATGATCCTGTGCGGCATCATCGGCTCGTCGCTGCTGTGGGCGAACCTGTCCAGCATCTATGTCTGGGTGGTGCTGCTGGTGACCCTGGGTTTCGGCTCGATCGGCTTCTACGACGATTATCTCAAGGTGACGAAGCAATCGCATCTTGGCTTCTCCGGCAAGGCGCGGCTGGGGCTTGAATTCGTCATCGCCGGCATCGCCGCCTGGGTGATCATGCACAATGGCCAGGCGCCGTTCTCATCGTCGCTGACCTTCCCCTTCGCCAAGGAGTTCCTCATCAATCTCGGCTGGTTCTTCATCCCGTTCTCGTGCTTCGTCATCGTCGGCGCCGGCAACGCGGTGAACCTGACCGATGGCCTCGACGGCCTGGCGATCGTGCCGATCATGATCGCGGCGGCGTCCTTCGGCGTCATCGCCTACCTGTCCGGCAATGCGGTGTTCGCCGAGTATCTGCAGATCCATTTCGTGCCCGGCACCGGTGAACTGGCGGTGGTCCTCGGCGCAGTGATCGGCGCCGGCCTCGGCTTCCTGTGGTTCAACGCACCGCCGGCGGCGATCTTCATGGGCGATACCGGCTCGCTGGCGCTTGGCGGCCTGATCGGCACGGTTGCGGTTGCCACCAAGCACGAGATCGTGCTGGTCATCGTCGGCGGCCTGTTCGTCGTCGAGATCCTGTCGGTCATCATCCAGGTCGGCTACTTCAAAATGACCGGCAAGCGGGTGTTCCTGATGGCGCCGATCCACCATCATTTCGAAAAGCTCGGCTGGACCGAAAGCCAGGTGGTGATCCGCTTCTGGATCATCGCCGTCATCCTGGCGCTGGTCGGCCTGTCGACCCTCAAGCTGCGATAGGAGGCTGCTTGATCCCCGCCGCATCCTTCGCAGGCAAGCGCGTTTCACTCTTCGGGCTCGGCGGCTCGGGGATCGCCACTGCGCGCGCGTTGATCGAGGGCGGGGCGGAGGTGCTCGCCTGGGACGACAATCCCGGCAGTGTCGCCAATGCCGCGGCCGTCGGTATCGCGACCGGCGACCTGCGTGGCGCCGACTGGGCGAAGTTCTCGGCCTTCGTGCTTTCGCCCGGCGTGCCGCTGACGCATCCGAAGCCGCACTGGACAGTGGAACTGGCCCGCGCTTCAGGCGTCGAGATCATTGGCGACATCGAGCTGTTCTGCCGGCAGCGGACCTTGCTGGCGCCGGCTGCACCCTTCATCGCCATAACCGGCACCAACGGCAAATCGACGACCACGGCGCTGACGGCGCATATCCTGAAATCGGCCGGACGCGACACGCAGATGGGCGGCAATATCGGCCGCGCGGTGATGACGCTCGATCCACCGGAACCGGGGCGGCACTATGTCGTGGAATGCTCGTCCTACCAGATAGACCTGGCGCCCTCGATCAATCCGACCGCCGGCGTCCTGCTCAACCTGACGCCCGATCATCTCGACCGTCATGGCACGATGCAGCACTACGCCGCGATCAAGGAGCGGCTGGCGGCCGGCAGCGAAACGGCCATCGTCGGCGTCGACGATTCCTGGTGCGCCCAGCTCGCCGACCGGCTGGAGCGGGCAGGCCGGCACGTCATCCGCATTTCGAAGCGCCTGCCGCTGACCGACGGCTATTTCGCCGACGGCACCGATCTGATGGAGGCGGTGCACGGCCGTTACAGCCGGGTCGCCTTTCTCGAAGGCATCGGCTCGCTGCGCGGCCAGCACAATGCGCAGAATGCGCTGGCCGCTCTCGCCGCCTGCCTCAAGGTCGGGCTCGAGCTGGGCGAGATCCAGTCGGGGCTGGAGAGCTTTCCCGGGCTGGCGCACCGTATGGAGCAGGTCGGCCGCATGGGCCATGTGCTGTTCATCAACGATTCCAAGGCGACCAATGCCGATGCGGCAGCGCCCGCATTGTCCAGCTTTCCGCGCATCTACTGGATCGCCGGCGGGCTGCCGAAAGAGGGTGGCATCGAGCCGTTGCGCGGCCTCTTTCCGCGCATCGCCAAGGCCTATCTGATCGGCGAGGCCGCACCAGCCTTCTCGGCGACGCTCGGCGAGGCGGTGCCATACGAGATCTCCGGCACGCTGGCCGCAGCAGTCGAGCATGCGGCAAGCGACGCGGCCAGGGACGATGGCAACGGCGAGGTGGTGGTGCTGCTTTCGCCGGCCTGCGCCAGTTTCGACCAGTTCAAGAATTTCGAAGTGCGCGGCGAAGCCTTCAGGCAAGCTGCGAGCACTATCGATGGCGTGAAGCTCATCGGAGGGGCACGATAATGCAAAGCCGTCTCGACAAAAGCCCGGTTGCCACCTGGTGGTGGACGATCGATCGCTGGTTCCTGGCTGCGTTCCTGTCGCTGATGGGGCTCGGCATCGTGCTGTCCTTCGCGGCAAGCCCGGCGGTGGCCCAGCGCATCGGCCTGGACAGTTTCCACTTCGCCACGAGGCAGATCATCTTCACCATTCCCGCACTTGGCGTGATGCTGGCCGTCTCCTTCCTGGAATCGCGGCAGATCAGGCGCATGGCCCTGGCGATGCTGTGCATCACGCTGGTGCTGATGGTGGCGGTGCTCTACATCGGCGTCGAGGTGAAGGGCGCGCGTCGCTGGGTGTCGCTCGCCGGCGTGTCGCTGCAGCCGTCGGAATTCCTGAAGCCTGCCTTCGTCGTCATCTGCGCCTGGCTGTTTGCCGAACACAAGCGCCAGCCCGACATTCCAGGCAATCTGTTCGCCATGCTGCTGCTGGCCCTCGTCATCTCGCTGCTGGTGGCGCAGCCCGATTTCGGCCAGACCATGCTGGTGCTCGGCACCTGGGGGGTGATGTTCTTCATGGCCGGGCTGCCATGGCTGTGGATCATCGCGCTGGGCGCTGTCGGCGTCGGCGGCGTGTTTGCCGCCTACACCGTGTTCCCGCATGTCGCCGGCCGCATCGATCGCTTCATGACCGGCGAGGGCGACACGTTCCAGGTCGATATGGGCCGCGATGCGCTGATCAATGGCGGCTGGTTCGGCGTCGGGCCAGGCGAGGGCACCGTCAAGCGGGTGATACCCGACAGCCATGCCGATTTCGTCTACTCGGTGGCCGGCGAGGAGTTCGGACTGATCATGTGCTTCTTCATCATGACCATCTTCGCCTTCATCGTGCTGCGCGGCCTCGGCACCGCGCTCAAGGAGCAGGACGATTTCACACGCTATGCGGTCGGCGGCCTGGTCACGGTCTTCGGTCTGCAGTCGGTCATCAACATGGCCGTCAATCTGCAGCTGATGCCGGCCAAGGGCATGACCTTGCCGTTCATCTCCTATGGCGGCTCCTCGCAGATCGCCATCGCCATCTCGATGGGCATGGTGCTGGCGCTGACGCGCAAGCGGCCGGAAAAGCGCAAGCAATTGGGCTTCGCGCCGTCGCGGCGCGCCATGCCGGCGGAGTGAAATGTCGAGGGGCGCGATCCTTCTGGCGGCCGGCGGCACGGGCGGGCATCTCTTCCCGGCCGAGGCGCTGGCGCACGAGCTGATCAGGCGCGGCTGGACGGTGCATCTGGCCGCCGATGATCGTGCCGAGCGTTTTGCCGGCCAGTTTCCGGCGGCGGGCATCCATCCGATCCAGTCGGCGACCATTGGCTCGAAAAACCCGTTCGCCGTGCTCGCCGCCTTCTGGAAGATCTGGGGCGGCGTGCGGCAGGCGTCGGCCGTGATCGGTCGGGTCAAGCCAGCCGTGGTGGTCGGTTTCGGCGGCTATCCGACGCTGCCGCCGCTCTACGCCGCGACGCGGCGCAAGGTGCCGACGCTGATCCACGAGCAGAACGCGGTGATGGGGCGCGCGAACCGGGCGCTCGCCGGCCGTGTCGATGCCATCGCCGGCGGGTTCTTGCCGGAAGATTCAAGCGCTGCAGGCGCCAAGACGGTGACGACCGGCAATCCGGTCAGGCCGCAAGTGCTGGAGGCGGCAAGGACGCCCTATGCGGCGTCGACCGGGGAGCAGCGGTTCCGCTTCCTGGTGTTCGGCGGCAGCCAGGGCGCACAGTTCTTTTCCGATGCGGTGCCGGCGGCGGTTCGACAGCTTTCCGATGCACAACGCGGGCGGCTTGATATCACCCAGCAGGCGCGTGCCGACGATGTCGAGCGGGTGAAGGCGGCCTATGCCGCCCTTGGCGTCGAGGCTGAGGTGTCGCCCTTCTTCACCGACATGGCGGCGCGCCTGGCTGCGGCGCACCTGGTGATGTCGCGGTCCGGTGCATCGACCGTATCGGAAATCGCGGTGATCGGCCGGCCGGCGCTGCTGGTGCCCTATCCGCATGCGCTCGACCACGACCAGGCCGCCAATGCCGCGGCATTGGCCGCGGCAGGCGGCGCCGAAGTGCATCCGCAATCGACGCTTTCGCCCGAGCGCATCGCTGCGCTCGTCGGAGCGCTGATGGACGATCCGGAGCGGCTGACGACAATGGCAGCGGCGGCGAAATCGGCCGGAAAACCGGACGCGGCACGGTTGCTCGCCGATCTGACAGAGGCTATTGCGTCGAAGAAAAGCGTATCGGAATTCAGGAAGGAGACGCACGTATGAAGATGCCGCAGACGATCGGCCTCGTGCATTTCATCGGCATCGGCGGTATCGGCATGAGCGGCATCGCCGAGGTGCTGCATAATCTCGGCTACCAGGTGCAGGGATCCGACCAGGCCGACAGCGCCAATGTGCAGCGGCTGCGCGACAAGGGCATCGAGTGCTTTGTCGGTCATCATGCCGACAATATCGGCGATGCCGAAGTGGTCGTCGTCTCGACGGCGATCAAGAAATCCAATCCGGAGCTGAAGGCGGCACGCGAGAAACTGCTTCCCATCGTCCGTCGCGCCGAGATGCTGGCGGAACTGATGCGCTTCCGGCAGGCGGTGGCCATCGGCGGCACGCATGGCAAGACGACGACGACCTCGATGGTGGCGACGCTGCTCGAGGCCGGCGGGCTCGATCCGACCGTGATCAATGGCGGCATTATCAATGCCTACGGCACCAACGCCCGCATGGGCGATGGCGAATGGATGGTGGTGGAGGCCGATGAGAGCGACGGTACGTTCCTGAAGCTGCCGGCCGAGATTGCCGTCGTCACCAACATCGATCCCGAACATCTCGACCATTACGGCTCCTTCGACAAGGTGCGCGAGGCCTTTCGCCAGTTCGTCGAAAACGTGCCGTTCTACGGCTTCGGCGTCATGTGCACCGACCATCCCGAGGTGCAGGCGCTGGTCAGCCGCATCGAGGACCGGCGCGTCATCACCTATGGCGAGAACGCACAGGCCGACGTGCGTTTCATCAATCACCGCATGGATGGCCCGACCTCGGAATTCGACGTGGTGATCCGCGACCGCAAGACCGGCGGCCAGTCGACGATATCAGGCCTGCGCCTGCCGATGCCCGGCCGTCACAACGTCGCCAATGCGACGGCGGCGATCGCCGTCGCGCATGAACTCGGCCTTTCGGCCGAGGCGATCAGGAAGGGCCTGTCGTCCTTCGCCGGCGTCAAGCGGCGCTTCACCCGTACCGGTTCGTGGAACGGCGTCGATGTGTTCGATGATTACGGCCACCATCCGGTCGAGATCACAGCGGTTCTCAAGGCGGCGCGCGATGCCACCAAGGGCCGCGTCATCGCCATTGCCCAGCCACACCGCTTCACCCGGCTTCACGACCTGTTCGACGAGTTTTCCGTCTGCTTCAACGATGCCGACACGGTGATGGTGGCGCCGGTCTATGCGGCAGGCGAAGAGCCGATCGACGGGGTGACGTCCGAGGCATTGGTGTCGCGCATCCGCTCCGGCGGCCATCGCGACGCGCGCTACATCGAAGGCCCCGCGGCGATTGCGCCGGTTATCCGCGACCTGGCCAAACCAGGCGATTTCATCGTCTTCCTCGGTGCCGGCAACATCACGCAATGGGCCTACGCGCTGCCCAGGGAACTCGGCGGTACTGCCTCATGATGCGTGGCCAGGCATTGATCGACAAGCTTGGCGGCCGGCTTGCCGGCCTGCGCGGCCGCATCACGCCGAATGCCGAGATGGACAAGATCACCTGGTTCCGCGCCGGCGGGCTGGCCGACGCACTGTTCCAGCCGGCCGACGAAGACGATCTCGCTGCGTTCCTGGGAGCAGTGCCCGAAGAGATACCGCTGACCACCGTCGGTATCGGCTCGAACCTGCTTGTCCGTGACGGCGGTATTGCGGGCTTCGTCATCCGGCTTTCGGCCAAGGGCTTTGGCGAAGCCGAAGTGATTGCGCCGACCACAATCAAGGCGGGTGCGGCCACGCCCGACAAACGCCTTGCCGCTGTCGCCTATCAGGCTGGCATAGGCGGCTTTGAGTTCTACCACGGCATTCCGGGCGCCATCGGCGGTGCGCTGAGGATGAATGCCGGCGCCAACGGCGTCGAGACGCGCGAGCGCGTTGTCGCGGTGCGGGCGCTCGACCGCAAGGGCAATGTGCATACGCTGAGCAACGCTGATATGGGCTACGCCTATCGCCATTCGGCAGCACCTGCCGGGCTGATCTTCACATCAGCCGTGTTCGAAGGCGTTTTGGCAGACAAGGCCGCGATCAAGGCGGCAATGGACGCCGTCCAGCACCATCGCGAGACCGTGCAGCCGATCCGCGAAAAGACCGGCGGCTCGACCTTCAAGAATCCGGAGGGCACCTCGGCCTGGAAGGAGATCGACAGAGCGGGCTGTCGGGGGCTGATGATCGGCGGCGCGCAGATGTCGCCGATGCATTGCAACTTCATGATCAACACGGGAACCGCGACCGGCTACGACCTTGAATATCTTGGCGAGACGGTGCGCGCGCGCGTGCTCGAACGGTCGGGCATCCGGCTGCATTGGGAAATCAAGCGCATCGGCAAATTCCGGCCGGGGCACGAGGTCCAGGAATTCCTCGGACAGTTGCTGTAAGGACTCAACAACACAGTTTTCGCAGCTGTTTTTGCGGAAAGTGAATCTCGCGGAATCGTAAGGACTTGCCAGCGATTCAACTCTCTGATTCTCTGCCCTGAAGCGTTTCCTGATTTGAGTCGTTTCGACGCGTCACCAGCGTTTTTCCGTCAGGGGCTGCCTGCCGGGAGGCTTGGGGACTCGATGGTGCAGAAATCGTCAGAGCAGGGGCTGCTCCGAGCGTTTGAGTGTATGGCCCTTTCCGGGGGCGTGAGATGCAGACCCGCCGTGAAAGGGCCCGCCGTGAGAGGGAATGACGGGAAATGAAAAGCAAGCACGTGGCCGTCCTTCTGGGTGGATTCTCGTCCGAGCGGCCCGTGTCCTTGTCCTCGGGGAAAGCCTGTGCTGATGCGCTCGAGACGGAAGGCTACCAGGTCACTCGCGTCGACGTCTCGCGCGATGTTGGATCGGTGCTGGCCGAGCTCAAGCCTGATGTTGTCTTCAATGCGCTGCATGGTCCTTTCGGCGAGGACGGCACCATCCAGGGCATCCTCGAATATCTTGCCATCCCCTACACCCATTCCGGCGTGCTCGCCTCCGCGCTTGCCATGAACAAGGAGCAAGCCAAGAAGATCGCCAAGTCTGTCGGCATACCGGTCGCCGAATCGAAGGTGGTCAATCGCTTCGCCATCCAGAACAAGCACCCGATGAAGCCGCCCTACGTCGTCAAGCCGGTCAATGAGGGGTCGAGCTTCGGTGTCGTCATCGTGCACGAAGGGCAGTCGCATCCGCCGCAGGTCATCGGTTCGTCCGACTGGAAGTATGGCGATACCGTCATGGCGGAGCGCTATGTGCACGGGCGGGAGTTGACCTGTGCGGTGATGGGCGATGTGGCGCTTGGCGTCTGCGAGATCATCCCGACCGGCCATTCCTTCTACGACTATGATTCAAAATACGTCGCGGGCGGATCAAAACACGAATGCCCTGCAAAAATTTCACCGAATATTTACCAAAAAATACAGACACTGACGCTCAGGGCTCACCAAGCTATCGGCTGCCGGGGCGTTTCCCGGTCGGACTTCCGTTATGATGATCGACACTCCGAGAACGGCGAAATTGTCTGGCTCGAGGTCAACACTCAGCCCGGCATGACGCCGACATCCTTGGTGCCTGAGATCGCCGCGCAGGCGGGACACTCGTTCGGCGATTTGTTGAGTTGGATGGTGGAGGACGCTTCGTGTCTGCGTTGAGGTGGGGACAGGGCAAGGGGAAGGGCGCGGCCGGGCCGACGCTGTTCGGTGTGGCGTTGTCGTTCGACCATTTCGTGCTGCCGCGCCTGCTTCGCCGGCCGGCGCGCATGCTGGCGCGTCTGGGCGAGGACGACTTCGAGGTGCCGCCGTTTTCCGCAGCCGTGCTGTCGGCGGCGCTGCTCGTATCGAGCGGTGCCTATGGCGCCTATCTCGGCGGGCATGTCGACGCTATCGTCCAGGGCATCACCGCCCGCACCGGGTTTGCCGTCGATCAGATCAAGGTCGTCGGCAATCGCGCAACCTCCGAGATCGATATTCTCGACAGGATGCAGCTCGATGGCTGGACGTCGCTGATCGGCTTCGATGCCGAAGCCGCGCGGGAGCGCATCGCCACGCTGCCCTGGGTCGAGGTTGCGGCGGTGCGCAAGGTCTATCCGCACACGCTGGAGGTGCGCATCGAGGAGCGTGAGCCCTTCGCGCTCTGGCAGCAGGGCAGCGAGCTTTCGGTCATCGAGCGCTCCGGCGCCGTGATCGCGCCATTCTCCGGCGGCAAGCAGTCGCTGCTGCCGCTGATCGTCGGCACCGGCGCCCCGGCCAAGGCGCCGGATTTCCTGGCCAGGATCAAGAAATACCCAGAGCTTGCCGCACGGATCAAAGGCTACATCCGCATCGGCGAACGGCGTTGGGACCTGAAGCTGGAAAACGGCATCACGGTCAAGCTCCCCGAGGATGGCGAGGACCAGGCGATCGCCGATCTGCTCAGGATGGACCGAGAGAACGGGCTTTTGACGCGCGATATCGCCGCCGTCGACATGCGCCTTTCCGATCGCCTCGTCGTCCAGTTGACGCCCGAGGCGGCGACGCAGCGTCAGGCCGCGCTCAATGAAAAGCCGAAAATGCCGAAGCGCAAGCCGGAGACGAAGATATGAGCTGGCTTGGCGGCAACAGCGATGCCTCATCGCGCCGGTCCGGCATCATGACGGTGCTGGATGTCGGCTCGAGCAAGGTCTGCTGCGTGGTGGCCAAGCTCAAGCCGCGCGAGGACGGCATGCTGCTGCGCGGGCGCTCGCATCGCATCCAGGTGATCGGCATCGGCCACCAGAAATCGCAAGGCGTGAAATCGGGTGTCGTCATCGATCTCGACAGGGCCGAGCACGCCATCCGCCTTGCCGTCGATGCCGCCGAGCGCATGGCCGGGCTGACCGTCGATTCGCTGATCGTCAACATGACGGCCGGCCGGCTGAAGAGCGAAAGCTTCTCGGCAACCATCAACCTTGGCGGCCATGAGGCGGACGAGGCCGACATCAAGCGCGTGCTTGCCGCCGGCGCCAAGCAGGCGCTGCGGGCCGAGCGCGAAGTGATCCATTCGCTTCCCGTCGGCTTTTCGCTGGACGCCGAGCGCGGCGTGCGTGATCCGCGCGGCATGGTCGGCGACCAGCTCGGCGTCGACATGCACGTGCTGACGGGTGACGCGGCACCGTTGCGCAATCTGGAGCTTTGCATCAACCGTTCGCACCTGTCGGTCGAGCGCATGGTGGCGACGCCCTATGCCAGCGGTCTTGCCGCACTGGTCGACGACGAACTCGAGATGGGCGCAGCCTGCATCGACATGGGCGGCGGCACCACGACGATCTCGATGTTTTCGGAAGGCAAGTTCGTTCATGGCGACGCCATCGCCATCGGCGGCAACCACGTCACGCTGGACATGGCCAAGGGCCTGTCAACCTCGCTCGATGCCGCCGAGAGGCTGAAAGTGATGCATGGCTCGGCGCTGCCCGGCAGTGCCGACGACCGCGACCTGGTCTCGATACAGCCGATCGGCGAGGACGGCGAGGTGCCGCTTCAGATCCCGCGTTCGGTGATGACGCGCATCATCCGGGCGCGCATCGACGAGACGCTCGAACTGTTGCGCGACCGGCTGAACAGGTCCGGCTACGGCAACGCGGCCGGCAAGCGCGTCGTGCTGACCGGCGGTGCCAGCCAGCTTTCCGGCCTGCCCGAGGCAGCGCGCCGCATTCTCGGACGCAATGTGCGCATCGGCCGTCCGCTCGGTGTAGCGGGCCTGCCGGAGGCGGCCAAGGGGCCGGCTTTCTCGACGCCGGTCGGGCTTCTGATCTACCCGCAGATGGCGAATTTCGAGAGCCATCCGGCGAAAGGAATTTCTGGTCTCAGGATGACCGGAACAGGCGGAAAACTGCATCGAATGAGTCAGTGGTTGAGAGACAGTTTTTAAATTGACGGGGACAGCCCCATAGGCGGCCGCAGCGGCGAAGCGGCGGGAAAGGCAAAGGACGGAGACAATGACCATCAATCTGCAAAAGCCGGACATCACCGAGCTGAAGCCGCGTATCACCGTGTTCGGTGTCGGCGGCGGCGGCGGCAATGCCGTCAACAACATGATCACCGCCGGCTTGCGCGGCGTCGAGTTCGTGGTGGCCAATACCGATGCGCAGGCGCTGACCATGTCCAAGGCGGATCGCCTGATCCAGCTCGGCGCGCATGTCACCGAGGGCCTGGGTGCGGGGTCGCAGCCGGAAGTCGGACGCGCCGCGGCGGAGGAATGCATCGACGAGATCGTCGATCATCTCTCCAACACCCATATGTGCTTCGTCACTGCCGGCATGGGCGGCGGCACCGGCACGGGGGCCGCGCCGGTCGTTGCACGTGCGGCGCGCGAGAAGGGGATTCTCACCGTCGGCGTCGTCACCAAGCCGTTCCATTTCGAAGGCCAGCGCCGCATGAAGACGGCGGATCTGGGCATCGAGGAATTGCAGAAATGCGTCGATACCCTCATCGTCATCCCCAACCAGAACCTGTTCCGGCTGGCCAATGACAAGACGACCTTTGCCGACGCTTTCGCCATGGCCGACCAGGTGCTCTATTCCGGCGTCGCCTGCATCACCGATCTGATGGTCAAGGAAGGGCTGATCAACCTCGACTTCGCCGACGTCCGCTCGGTCATGCGCGAGATGGGCAAGGCGATGATGGGGACGGGCGAAGCTTCCGGCGAGGGGCGCGCCATGGCCGCCGCCGAAGCCGCGATCGCCAATCCGCTGCTCGACGAGACCTCGATGAAGGGCGCCAAGGGGCTGTTGATCTCGATCACCGGCGGCCGCGACCTGACCCTGTTCGAAGTCGACGAGGCGGCGACCCGAATTCGCGAGGAGGTCGACCAGGAAGCCAACATCATCCTGGGTGCGACGTTCGACGAGGATCTCGAAGGCGTCATCCGCGTCTCGGTGGTTGCTACCGGCATCGACAAATCGGCGGCAGACATCGCTGCCGCGCCGATCGCCATCCGCACGGCTCCGCCAAAGCCGGTCAGCCGCCCGGCCGCTCCGGTCACGGAAAGCCGTCCGGCGCCTGTCCAGCAGGGAGGCTACGAGCCGCGCGCCGCCGACCCGGTCGCCGAGGCAATCCAGCTCGCCGAGGCGAATGCGGCGGCGATGGCGCGTCCCGCGCCGGCGGAAGATTTCCGCCCGCAGAGCAAGATCTTCCAGGCGCCGCCGGCCCAGCCGCAGCCGATGCTGCAGCCAATGGTTCAGCAAACGATGCAGCCCGCGCCGCAGCGTGAAGCGCTTCAGCCGGCAGCGCCCCAGCGCATGCCGCGCGTCGAGGACTTTCCGCCGGTGGTGAAAGCCGAGGTGGAAGCCAAAAGCCGTCCGGCCGACCACGAGAACAGCGGACCGATGGGACTGCTCAAGCGCCTGACCAACGGCCTTACCCGTCGCGAAGAAGAGCCTGCACGGCTGCAGCCGGCGCAGCCGCGCGAGCCGAAACTGCGCCAGGCGGCACCCGAAGTGCGCCGCCTTGCCAGCCAGGATCCGCAGCTTTACGCGCCGCGCCGCGGCCAGTTGGACGACCAGGGCCGGCTGACGCCGCAGAGCAGGGCTGTCCAGGAGGACGATCAGCTGGAGATTCCGGCATTCCTGCGCCGCCAGGCCAATTGACCTGTTAACGGTCCGTAATAGTTGTTAACAGGCAGACAAGAAATTGTTTGCCTGTTAATGTTAAAAGTGCTTGTAAAACAAGGAGTTAGGAGACCGCATCCGCTTCGGATCGCGGTTACACAGAGTAAGAAACCGTGATTTGGAGACTTCCTGCCGGACCACTATCTTCGCCGCGATCAATTTCGGTTTGCTGGGATTCGGGGAAGTGGCCCTGCCTGCCGATCAAAGAGCCGCGCCCTTGGGCTTATGAAGCGGACGTAGGCAGTATGGGCTATGGGGTTTGTTTTGCACGACTATCAGACGACACTTAGATCGCGTGCGACGCTGACCGGCACCGGCGTTCACAGCGGCAATTCCGTTACCGTTCATTTCCTGCCGGCAGACGCTGATACGGGTGTCGTGTTCCAGCTTTCGAATGGAAGCGAAGTCCGGGAGTTCCGCGCGCTCGTTTCCGAGGTCGGCGCCACCGATCTGTGCACCATGCTCGGCGATCCGGCAGGCGAGCACATCGCCACAGTCGAACATCTGATGGCCACGGTTTTCGGGCTCGGCATCGACAATGTCGTCATCGAGATCGACGGCCGTGAGGTTCCGATCCTCGACGGCAGCGCCATTGCGTTCGTCGAGGCTATCGACCAGGCGGGCATCGATACGCTGCCGGTCAAGCGCCGCTACATCAGGGTGGTCAAGCCGGTTCGCATCGAGAACGGTGCCTCCTGGGCGGAGTTCAGGCCCTATGACGGCACGCGCTTCGAAATCGAGATCGATTTCGAAAGCCCGGCGATCGGCCGTCAGCTGTTTGCATCCGACATGAACGCCGACATTTTTCGCCGCGATATCGCGCGGGCGCGCACCTTTGGTTTCATGAAGGACGTCGAGCGGCTGTGGGCAGCCGGCTATGCGCTCGGCTCCTCGCTGGAAAACTCCCTGGTGATCGGCGACGACAACCGCGTGATCAACATCGGAGGCTTGCGCTATCCCAACGAATTCGTGCGCCACAAGACGATGGATGCCATGGGCGATCTGGCGCTGGCCGGCGCCCGGTTCATTGGCTGCTTCCGTTCCTATCGCGGCGGCCACAGGCTGAATGCGGCAGCGCTGCGCCGCCTTTTGTCGGACCGTTCGGCGTTCGAGATCGTCGAGACGACACGCCGCGAGCGCGGTCGGACGGTCGAAAAGAGCGCCGTCTATGCACCTGTCTACGCGCCCTGGATGATCTGATTCTTAACGTTTTTCGGGTTTTATGGCCGCCGGCCTGTGTTGCATGAATGCACCATCGGCCGGCGAAATCACGCAAGTGTGCGGGTTGCGCCAGGCTGCCACAAAAATGTGCGAATGGCCGGAGATAGCGTTGCCGGGCACGGCGATTATGGTTATGCCTGCTGCCCCAGGGCGAGATGTCGACTGAAATGACGCCGAAAGGGCGGAATCCAATCATGTTCTTCAAGCGAATTGGTCAATCGAAAGCGCCGCATCGGGCTGTTTTCCTGGCGCTTTCGGTGGTTGTTCCATCGCTGTTGCTGTCGGCCTGCATGTCGTCCGAAAAGGATGTCGACCTGTCGACCTATGTCGAGCAGACCGAGCCGGCAGACGTTCTCTACAATCAGGGCCTCGCCAATCTGAATGCCGGGCGCCTGCAGGAGGCGAGCCGCAAATTCGGCGCTGTCGACCGCCAGCATCCCTATTCCGAATACGCCCGCAAATCGATGGTGATGGGCGCCTTTGCCGACTATCGCCAAGGCAACTATACCGAGGCGATCGGTTCGGCCAAGCGCTATCTCACGCTCTATCCGTCGACCGACGACGCTGCCTATGCCCAGTATATCATCGGGCTGAGCTATTACCGGCAAATCAGGGATGTCACCCAGGATCAGAAGGAAGCGCGTCAGACCGTGCAGACGATGCAGGATCTGGTGACGCGCTGGCCCGATTCCGAATATGTCGACGACGCCAAGGAAAAGATCCGCTTCGCCAACGACCAGCTCGCCGGCAAGGAGATGCAGATCGGCCGCTATTATCTCGAGCGCCGTGAATACATCGCAGCCGTCAAGCGGTTCCGCGTCGTGGTGGAGACCTATTCCAACACGCGCCATGTCGAGGAAGCGCTCGCTCGCCTTACCGAAACCTATTATGCGATGGGACTGACATCGGAAGCGCAGACTGCCGCTGCTGTGCTTGGCACCAACTATCCCGACAGCGTGTGGTACAAGGATTCCTACAAGCTCCTGCAGACTGGTGGGCTCGAGCCGCGCGAGAATGCGGGCTCGTGGATCGCCAAGGCCGGGAAGCTGATCACCGGCGCCTGAGCGGCGCGTCACATGCTTTCCAGACTGTCGATCCGCGATATCGTTCTGATCGAGAAGCTGGACATCGACTTCTCGTCCGGTCTTTCGGTGCTGACCGGCGAAACCGGTGCTGGAAAATCCATCCTGCTCGACGCGCTGTCGTTGGCGCTTGGCGCCCGCGGCGACGCCTCGCTGGTGCGGCATGGCGCGGCACAGGGCCAGGTCATCGCCGTGTTCGACGTGCCGCGCAACCATCCTGCCCGCATGCTGCTTGCCGACAACGCTATCGAGGACGATGGCGACATCATCCTGCGCCGCGTGCAGACGGCGGATGGCCGTACCCGCGTCTTCGTCAACGACCAGCCTTCCAGCGTGACACTGATGCGCGATGTCGGTCACGCGCTGGTCGAGATCCACGGCCAGCATGACGAGCGTGCCCTGGTCGATCCCGGCGCCCATCGCGAATTGCTCGACAGTTTTGGCGGTCATCTCGGCGCTGTGCGGGCGACCGGCGAGGCATGGCGGTACTGGCGGGCCTGCGAACAGGAATTTTCGCGGCATCGCGCCAAGGTGGAAGCGGCGGCCCGCGAGGCCGACTATCTGCGCGCCGCGGTCGCCGAATTGACGAAGCTCGACCCCCAGCCAGGCGAGGAAGCCGACCTTGCCGAGCTGCGCGCCTCGATGATGCGGGCGGAAAAGATAGCCTCGGAAATCCACGATGCGCAAGATGTGCTCTCAGGCCCGTCTTCGCCCCTGCCGCAACTCGCCAGCCTGTTGCGGCGGCTGCAGCGCAAGGTGACGGAGGCGCCCGGCCTGCTCGACGACGTGGTCGAATCGCTCGATGAGGCGATGCTGTCGCTCGACGCAGCGCAATCGGGCGTGGAAGCTGCACTTCGCGCCACCGAATACGATCCGCGGCGGCTGGAACAGGCCGAGGAGCGGCTGTTTTCGCTGCGCGCCGCCTCACGCAAGCACAGTGTGGCGGTCGACGACCTGGCGCAATTGCGCGATACGATGGCCGCAGACCTCGCCGATCTCGACGCCGGCGAGGAGCGCCTGCACGGGCTGCAGAAGCAGGCCGGCGCCGCGCGCGAGACCTATGACATTTCCGCTGCCCAGCTTTCGTCGCTTCGCCATGCGGCGGCGGTCGGATTGACCAAGGCGGTGATGGCCGAACTGCCGGCGCTGAAGCTCGAACGGGCAGCCTTCATCATCGAGATGGCGAGCGAGGCCGAGAGCCGCATGGAAGACGGCATCGATCAGGTCGAGTTCTGGGTGCGCACCAATCCCGGCACAAGACCGGGCCCGATGATGAAAGTCGCCTCCGGAGGCGAACTTTCGCGGTTCCTGCTGGCGCTGAAGGTGGCGCTGGCCGACCGCGGCTCGGCGCCGACGTTGGTGTTCGATGAAATCGACACCGGCGTTGGCGGCGCGGTGGCTGACGCCATCGGGCAAAGGCTGGCGCGGCTGTCGAAGCGCGTGCAGGTGCTTTCGGTCACGCACGCGCCGCAAGTGGCGGCACGCGCGGCGACGCATTTCCTGATCTCCAAGTCCGGCGGCGCCGATCGCGTCGCCACCGGCATCGCCGAGATGGACCGGGCGGCGCGCCAGGAAGAGATCGCGCGGATGCTTGCCGGGGCGACCATCACCGACGAGGCGCGCGCAGCGGCCGAGCGGCTGCTTCGCGAAAACACCGCGGCCTAAAGCGCGTCGCATTTGAACGAATTCATGCGACGCGCTTTAGGTCCTTGTTTTTATGCATGTCGTTGTCGCGAAACCGCTGCGCACCCTCGGGTCGGGCGCGACGGCATGCTTTTGCGCGACATGCATTAGCGGAGCTCATGCTCGGCATTGTGGATCGAGTCAGGATGTGGCTCCATCCTGCTGTTCAGCAATGATTTTCTCAAAATGCTGATCTATTGTGGCGCGCCGCGCGTCCTTCGAACGCGCAAGGACGCTGTAGCAGTTTGATTTCGCGCATGGCCCAGGAAATTGTTCCGGGTCAGCGTCGAGGAGCCGTGCATGCCCGAAAAACCAGTCGATTCGCTCAGCGAGAGTGAAGCAGCCAGCGAGCTGAAGCGGTTGGCCGAGGAAATCGCCGCCCACGACCAGCGTTACCACGCCGAGGACGCGCCGACGATTTCGGACGCGGCCTACGACGCGCTGCGGCGGCGCAACCTTGCCATCGAGCAGCGGTTTCCCGCCATTGTGCGCGAGGATTCGCCGTCACGCAAAGTCGGCGCGGCGGTCTCGGAAAAATTCCGCAAGATCGTCCATGCCGTTCCGATGCTGTCGCTCGACAACGCTTTTGCCGATGCGGACGTGATCGATTTCGTCGGCCGCATTCGCCGCTTCCTCAGGCTCGGCGCCGACGCGCCGTTGGCGATGACTGCCGAGCCGAAGATCGACGGCCTGTCGCTATCGCTGCGCTACGAGGCTGGACGGCTGGTGACGGCGGCAACGCGCGGCAACGGCCAGGTCGGCGAGGATGTGACGGCCAACGCCCGCACCATCGCCGAGATTCCCAATGTGCTTTCGGGGGACTTTCCCGAAGTGTTGGAGGTGCGGGGCGAGGTCTATATGCGCCTCACCGACTTTGCCGAGCTCAATCGCCGCAATGCCGAGGCCGGAAAGCAGGTTTTTGCCAATCCGCGCAACTCGGCGGCAGGCTCCTTGCGCCAACTCGACACCTCGATCACCGCCAGCCGGCCGCTGCGGTTTTTCGCCTATACCTGGGGTGAAGTGAGCGCCATGCCCGCCGACACGCAGATGGGCATGGTGGCGGCGTTCGAGCGCTTTGGCTTCAGGGTCAATCCGCTGATGAAGCTGTTCGACAGCGTCGTGGGACTGCTCGAGCAATACCGGCTGATCGAATCCAACCGGGCGACGCTCGGCTACGACATCGACGGTGTCGTCTACAAGGTGAACAGCCTTGAGCTGCAGCAGCGGCTGGGCTTCGTCTCGCGTTCGCCGCGCTGGGCGATCGCGCACAAATTCCCGGCCGAGAAGGCGACGACGATCCTGACCGGCATCGACATCCAGGTCGGCCGCACCGGCGCGCTGACCCCGGTGGCGCGGCTGGTGCCGGTGACGGTCGGCGGCGTCGTGGTGACCAACGCGACACTGCACAATGAGGACTACATCAAGGGCATCGGCAACAACGGTCAGCCGATCCGCGAAGGCCGCGACATTCGCATCGGCGACACGGTGAGCATCCAGCGTGCTGGCGATGTCATTCCGCAGGTCATCGACGTGGTCATGGAAAAGCGGCCGCCCGACAGTGTGCCATATGCTTTCCCAGTGCTTTGCCCGGCCTGCGGCAGCCACGCCGTGCGCGAGGAGGGGGAAGCAGTCAGGCGCTGCACCGGCGGATTGATCTGCCCCGCGCAGGCGGTGGAGCGTCTGCGCCATTTCGTCTCTCGGGGTGCTTTCGATATCGAGGGGCTCGGTGAGAAGCAGATCGAGTTCTTCTTCCACGCCGAGGATCCGTCACTACGCATCTATTCGCCGGCCGACATTTTCACGCTGAAGAAGCGGCAGGCAGCATCGCTGACCAAGCTCGAGAACGTTGACGGTTTCGGCGCGACCTCGGTACGCAAGCTGTTCGCGGCAATCGACGATCGGCGGCAGGTCGAGTTCTCGCGCTTCCTCTATGCGCTCGGGATCCGCCACATCGGCGAGACCAACGCCAAGCGGCTGGCCCGTCATTTCCTATCCTTTGCCGCCTTCCGCGAAGCCGGGCAGAACGCCGTCATGCCGGCCGGCAAGGGCGACCCTGGCAACGCTGCCTGGCAGGAACTGAACGGCATCAACGGCATCGGCTCGATCGTTGCCGAAGCAGTGGTCGATTTCTTCGCTGAAGATCATAACCGGCAGGCGCTCGATGCATTGCTGGCGGAAGTAACTGTGCTCGACGAGGAGCCGGTCGGTGGCGTGTCGTCGCCGGTCTCCGGCAAGACGGTGGTCTTCACCGGCGCGCTGGAAAAGATGTCGCGCGACGAGGCCAAGGCGATGGCCGAAAAGCTCGGCGCCAAGGTCGCCGGCTCGGTGTCGAAGAAGACCGATCTCGTCGTTGCCGGGCCAGGTGCCGGCTCCAAGCTCAAGCTAGCCACCGAATTCGGCATTGAAGTGATCGACGAGGATGCGTGGTTGGCGCGGATCGGCAAGGCGTGACGGTGGCGTTCAGCGGTTTCGGCCAAAAGGCAATTCCCTTCCTCAAGGCGCTCGATTTTCACCAGAGCCGGGAGTGGTTTCTGGAAAACCGCGACCTCTTCGAAAGTGAGCTGCGCGACCCCTTCGGCGATCTGGTCGAAACGCTCTCCGAGCGCTTCGCGGCAGCGGGGCTGGGCTTGCGCGGCGATCGCAAGAAGTCGCTGTTCCGGATCAATCGCGACGTGCGCTTCGCCAGGGACAAGCGGCCCTACAACCGGCATCTGTCGGCAATCCTCTCGCCTGATGGCACCAAGATGGAACAGGGCGTGTTCTTCATCCATATCGGGCTTGAGCGCTGTTTTGCCGGCGTCGCCTGGTGGCAGCCCGGACCGGCGCTGCTGCTGGCAATGCGCAACGCCATCGCGACGCGGCCGGGTGAATTCCGGGCGCTGATCGAGGCGCTGAAGCAAAACCGCCTCGAACTCGATGCGGAAGGCTGCATGAAGCGCGCGCCACGCGGCTTCGAGCATGTCACGGCGGCCGATCTCGCGGCGGCCATCCGCAACCGGCATTTCGCCGTCCGGCACGAAATCGACCCTGCGGGAATCCACGGGCCGGCGCTGGTCGACGAGCTGGTCGATTTCGCCTTGCGGGCCAAGCCGCTGCTCGACTGGGGCAGGGCGATCGAAGCCAAGGTCCCGGTGGACTGAGCACTGGCCGAAACGCGCACGCCTGGAACCTGCGTCGAGGGATCATTTCCGCTGATCGTCGGCTCAAGCGAATTGGTGTGACAAGGCTGACAGCGCTCCCTACATACCAGCTTTCCCCCGCATCGGCCCGAAAATCGGGATCGATTTTCGGATGGCCCGACGCGTGGATTCAAAGTGTTAGAGCGTCCTTTGCTCGTCCAAAAGGACGAGCGGCGCTCTAAGGAGTGGCTGATGTCGGCGGAAGCAATCTCCGAAAACCGCGTAAAAAGCGATTTCTGGCAAGGCGTGCGGCTCGGCATGCCCGTCGTGGTGGCGGCGGCGCCATTTGGACTGCTGTTCGGGGCGCTCGCCGTCGACAACGGATTTTCGGTGCTTGAAGCCTTGCTGATGAGCGCCATGGTTTTTGGCGGCGCCAGCCAGATGGTCGGCATCGAATTGTTCGGGCAGCATGTCGCGCCATGGCTGATCGTGCTGTCGATCTTCGCCGTGAATTTCCGCCATGTGCTTTACTCCGCGGGCATCGGCCGGCGCATCGCGCACTGGCCGCCGGTGCAGCAGGCGGTCGGCTATTTCCTGCTCACCGATCCGCAGTTCGCCGTGGCCGAGCGCAAGGCGGAGGCTGGCGAGACGGTCGGCTTCGCCTGGTATATGGGGCTTGGCCTGCCGGTCTATGTGTTCTGGGTGACCGAAAGCGCGCTTGGCGCGGTATTCGGCAGGCTTATTCCCGATACCCATGCGCTGGGCATCGATTTTCTGCTGCCGATCTATTTTCTCGGACTGGTTATGGGCTTTCGCAAACGGCCACTGTGGCTGCCGGTGGTCGTCGCCAGTGCTGCTGCCTCCATCATCGCCTACAAGACGGTGGGCTCGCCCTGGCACGTCTCGATTGGCGCCGTGGCCGGCGTGCTGCTCGCGGTCATCCTGCCGCCGCGCCACAGCGGCGTGGAGGCGCGGCCATGAGCACAACCTTGTGGATCATCATCGCCGGTGCGATCGCGACCTATCTGACCCGCATCGGCGGCCATCTGGTGATCTCGCGCTTCGAAAACATCCATCCGCGCGTCGAGGCGGGGCTGAACGCCGTGCCGGCGGCGGTGCTGACGACGCTGGTTGCGCCGGCAGCACTTGGCGGCGGGCCGGCGGAATGGGCGGCTTTGATCGTTGCCGGGCTGGTCTCGCTGCGCGGCGGGCTGATGGCGATGTTTTTGGCCGGCGCCGTCGTGCTGGTGCTGGCCCGGCAGTTCGTCGGGTAACCGGACCGGCTGAGTACGCCAGTCTTACTTGCGCACGATGTTGGAGATCGCGGGATCGAATCGACTTCCTGCAAAGAGCCTGCGCATCGTCTCTTGCGGATCGAGACCAAACGTTTCGGCTGATGTCACCGCAATCAGCGCGTCGAGGTCGAGCGTCGGGGCGAGGTCGCGTCCTTGGTAGAGCGCACCGGCAGACAGTCCCGGCCAATCGGCCAGCACCCGCCCGCCATTCACCGCTCCGCCAGCGATCATCGCAGCCGATGCCGTACCGTGGTCGGTGCCGCCAGTGCCGTTGACGGCGACAGTGCGGCCGAACTCGGTGGCGACCAGCACGGTCGTATCCTTCCAGACATCGCTGAGGCCAACGTGCAACCCATCGATGAGCGCGTCGAGCGCTCTGAGCTGGTTGGCCAGCCTGGCTTGCTGGCCGCTATGGGTGTCCCAGCCGCTGGTTTCGATCATGGCAACGCGCAGTCCGCCGGCCTTGGCGAGGAAGCCCGCGGCGGTGCGGCCGACGCTCGCTGCGTCCTTGCGCTGCGCGTTCACCGCGCCCAACGCCCTTGTCTCCATCGCGCTGCTCCACAGCGCATGCAGCTGTTCGTCGGCGTCATAGAGCTTGCCGACGCGTATCATCAGGTCGTCCGGCGCCTCCGGCAGGGCGGACGGCGCATAGGAGGTGACGTCTGCCTCGCCTCGCAGCGCCAGCGGGATGGTCGGTGCAAAAGCGATTGCTTCGCCGCGAGACTTCGGCAGCATGCCGACCAGCCGGTTCAGCCAACCGTCCTTGCGCTCATAGGGCGAGCTGCCGCCGCTTTCGAGCACATTTTGACCATCGAAATGCGAGCGCTCGCGATAGGGCGAAGCGACCGCGTGGACGAACAGCGCCTGCTTGTCCTGATGCAGCTTGCGGAGACCGGTGAGCGAAGGATGCAGGCCAAACGTGCCGTCAAGCTTTATCGGATCGTCGATGGCCAATGGGCCGCGCAGTGCTCGGTAGGCGGGGTCGGCATAGGGAACGATGGTGTCCACCCCGTCCGCGGCGCCGCGCTGGATGATGAAAACGAAGCGGCGATCGGTTTCCACATTGGCCAAGACGATGCGCGGCGCGATCAGCATCGAGCCGAGGCCGGCGCCGGCGAGAGTAAGGAATTGACGGCGTTCCATCTTGGTCATCTCCTCTGGAAATCATCTTCGCTGAAAGTCATCTTCGTTGGAATTCGGGCGACACGAGCAGCAGCGCGATGCCGGTGCGCCGGCTCTCGGCGCGCTCGATCTCGGCCATCGCCAGGTCGCTGAGCGAGCCGGCAAAGAGTTTTCGCGCGAGATCTCGCGGATCGATATCGCCAACCTGCGCGGCGAGGCGCTGCGCCACCTCGACCCGGCGGACCAGTGCGTCGGGTGCTGCCCCAGCTCCCGGCAACATCGTCATAGCCGGCCGGCGAACGCGGCCGCCATGCCGGTTGGCCGAGTTGGTTGAGCAGTTGCGCCAGACGCGGCTTGCCGAGTTCGCTGCGGCCCAGGCCGCGCAGCGCCGAGATCGTCCATTCCCACGGCGTCTTGAACTTCGCCGCTGCTGGTTGCCAGGCTTCTGGACTGTCGAGGAGCGCGCGGTAGACCGCGACGAGATCGCCCTTTGACCGGCGAAAGGCTTCGGCGAGCCGTGTCACGACCGCTGCCGGCGGTTCGTCTGCAATGAAGTGGCGCGCCAGCTTGGTCGCGACGTGCGTTGCGGTCGCGTTGGCCGCCGCGAGGTCGCCGAGCACGGCGAGCGCCTGTTTGTCGCCGCGCTGGTCGTAGGTCTTGCCGATGATCGTGCGTTGGCCCGGTTCGTGCAGCCCGGGTCGAAAGGTGAAAGCGCCGGCCTGGCCTCGCCCTTTAGCGCGTCCGGTGCTGAAACCGGTCAGCGCCAGTGCGAATTCGGCCACGTCGGCCTGGCTGTAGCCGGAGCGTGCACCGAGTGTGTGCAGTTCCATGATTTCGCGGGCCAGGTTCTCGTTGATGCCGGGTTTGCGCTTGGCGTTGCGTTTTGCGGCGCGTTTGGCAACTTTCGAGTTGGGACCGATCGAGCGCACCTGGTCGAGATAGAACAGCATCGCCGGGTGGCGCTCGGCGGCGAGCAGCATATCTTCGAAGCGGCCGAGCACATGTGGGCGGATCGCCTCGCGCTCGAAGGCGCCGGCGATCAGGGTCACCTGCGGTTTCTCCGCCGAGATGGCGAAATGGTTCGACCAGAAATGCACGAGCCGTTCGACGAAGGGGGTCGATGTTTCGAGCGCTGCGCGTGCTCGCATGTCGACCTCGTCGCGATAAAGCGCTTGAGCCTCCTGGCGCGCCGCCTTGCGGGCGGCCATCTTTGCGGCCGCGTCGGCGTCTTTGGCCTCGAGCATCGCTTCGGCATAGCCGGCGCCGAGTGTGGCCGAGTCCTGCGCGCCGGAAAAGACCGCCGGGTTTGCGTCGTAGCTTTCGAACTGCGCTATCAGCCAGGATTTCGGGTCGGCCGGCGCCTCGTCGTCGGGCCGGGCGCCCAGGCCGAAGCGGTTGAGCGCAACCGCGACATCGCTCGGACTTGCCAATGGTGCCTCCGTCAGCATTGCTTTTGGAAGCTTCAACGCGGCAGCGACTGGAATCCGTCGCTGTTTCCAGCTCTATTTTTCGCCCGCTCGGCGCAGCATGTTGCTGCGGCCGCGCAGGCCGTCGACAAGTCGCGCCCTGTCGGCTGGCGTCAGTCCCGTCGCGAAGGTCACGATTGCCTGTTCGAGCCGGCCGCGCAGCGCCATATCGGCTTGCCGGACCGAGGCGAGCGTCTCATTGACCGCCGCTGCGTCGATCGGCTCAGCCTCGATCAGGCGCGCCACCGCCTCGCGGCTGACCCGAGCCGCTTCGATGTCGGCAGCCGACTGGCGCCGCGCCTCTGCGAGCGCCTGGCGGAACGCCTTGCGCTGGTCGGGCGACAGGCCGGCCGCGGCGAAGCGCAGGCCGCGCTGGTCGCCCGCTCTGTCGCGCTGCCCCTGCTGCGCCTGCCATATATAGCCAGCGCCGGCGGCGGCGCCGAGCACGAAGACGTTCAGTGCCAGCGAGACGGCAAGCAGGATCCTGATGCTGCGTTCGCTCATTGCACGTCCCCCTGCATGTCGCCGAATGCGGTCAGCGCATCGGTGTCGCCATCGTCAGGGGCGCTGTTGGGCGGCAGCAGCACGGCGACTGTCAGCGCCCCGGCCAGCGCGCCCGCCAGTCCGATGCCGGCCAATCCGGCACACCGCCAGACGAGTTGGGTGCGGCGCCAAAGCGCAGACGGCGCCGTGGCGATGATCCTTCGCGCGAGCGCGTCGTCCGGAGCTGCGACGCGATGGCGCGACAGCAGATCGTCGAGCTCCACCGCCGGTGCAAGCGCGGCTTCGGCTTGCACAGGGTTGGCGGCGATGAAGTCCAGCGCTGCCGTGCGCTCGTTTTCAGGCCAGCGCTGCGGCGACCCGCCATAGGCGGCAACGAGCTCGGAAAACCTCTCTGGAGTCATGTCATTTCGTCCCTGTCTCGTCCGAGCCTGGAGCGCAGCTGCCGCCGCGCCCGCGACAACAGGCTTTCCAATGCCTCGATGCTGATGCCCATGACCTCTGCCGCATCGCTGTTCGAAAGCTCCTGATAATACTGCAGCACGATCGCCTCGCGCTGGCGCTCCGGCAACTCGGCCAGCGCGCGTCGCACCTGGTGCTGATCGTCGGCCGCGAGCATATCCGCTTCCGCGCCCGGGCGTTCGTCGGGGCGATCGGGAAGTTCCGCCACCGGCGTCTCCCGCCGCCTGCGCAGCCGGTCGTAGCAGAGATTGAGTGCGACGCGATGCAGCCAGGTGTCGAACTTCGCCTCGCCGGCGCACCAGCCCGGAGCCGCCCGCCAGATGCGCAAGAACGTCTCCTGCGCGACATCCTCGGCCTCGCCGCGGTCGCCCAGCATTCGCGTGGCGAGACGGATCAGCCGCGGCAGCTTGCGCTCGACCATGGCTTCCACCGCAGCCGCATTGTTCTGAGCGATCAGCGCCAGCAGCCGCTCGTCGGTTTCGCCCACGCTCTGCCTTCTCGTTCCACCACGCCAGACCTTGTGCCGACACGACCGTCACCCTGCACCCGCCATGTGTCTTCAACGAGTTTCAAAGCGAAATCCGTCGGCGACCGTGCTTGGTGTGATAGACATGGCTCCGGTCTGGCGGCACACCATTGGCGGAATGTTCGGTTGAAGGACGCCCCACCAATCATTCCTGGAAGGTCGCCTTTCTACGGTATCCTCCCGTCCATCTCCGGGAACAGGACGACGCTTTCCTGAGCGGTCGGTTCGTTGCGGGCGCCAATAAAAATGGCCGGCGTGCTTGCCCTGTTCACTGCAACGTGGAGC
The DNA here is from genome assembly GCF_055811475.1 of Mesorhizobium sp. WSM4829. Lineage (NCBI taxonomy): Bacteria > Pseudomonadati > Pseudomonadota > Alphaproteobacteria > Hyphomicrobiales > Phyllobacteriaceae > Mesorhizobium > Mesorhizobium sp. WSM4829. The sequence continues at coordinate 40,495 of NZ_JBVVQJ010000018.1, forward strand.
ACGTTGGCGGGAATATAGAGATAGTCGCCGGGATGCACGACATCCCGAAATTGCAGTTCGTCCCCGCTCCACATCTCCAGCTCCTCTCCGCTCAGCATATAAAATGCTGTTTCGTGACGTGCGTGGACGTGGGCCTTGGTCCGTTTCCCCGGAGGCATCGTGACGACACCCAGCCAAAGCGCCTTCGCGCCGACGGTCTCAGCACTTATTCCCGGCAGATAGTCCGACCCCTGTTCGGCTCGATAAGCCTCGCCACCCCCGACGATTACAGCTTTTCTGTCGCTGGGCGTGACGTTGTCCGCTCCGGACGCTTGCTTCAACATCGTCATTTTGACCTCCATATGTGTTAGTCTGTGCGAAGAATGGCCAAGATGACCGCACGTCCGGCCGGAGTCCTAAAAGGGGAGGCGAAAAGTTCCGAATTCTTCCGAAGCCGGCAGGCGGAGTGTCGCAGCGCCGCGATGCTTAGCGTTCGGCCCGTTCGTGCTCGACATGCTGCGCGGGGGGCTTGTCCGCGAGGGCCGGCCGGTTGCGCTCGGGCACAAAGGCTTGTCGTTGCTTCAAGCCCTGCTGGAGGCACCGGCTCAAGTGCTGAGCAAGACGGCGCTTATGGAAGCGGCTTGGCCCGATACCGTTGTCGAAGAAAGCAATCTCTCTGTGCAGATTGCCGCCCTGCGCAAGCTGCTCGGGCCACAGCCAGACGGCAGCGAGTGGATCGCCACGGTTCCCCGCACCGGATATCGTTTCGCCGGCAGCGTCCATGTGCTGGACGCCGCTGCAGACGGCGCGCTGCCAAGTTCCGGCCAGCCGCCGGGATTCTCCGAAAGACCGTCCATCGCGGTCTTGCCGTTCGCCAATGTCAGCGGCGACAGGGAACAGGCCTATCTGGCTGACGGCATCACGGAGGACATCATCACAGCACTGACGAAGTTCCGCTGGTTCCGGGTGATCGGCCGCAATTCCAGCTTCGTCTACAAGGACAAGCCCGTCGACTCCAAACAGGTGGCCCGCGAGCTTGGCGTCCGTTATGTGCTGGAAGGCAGCGTGCGCCGGTCCGGCCAGCACATCCGGGTCTCGACGCAATTGGTCGATGCGGCCTCGGCCAATCAGATCTGGGCCGAACGATACGAGATGGAACTGACGGAGGCATTCGCCGTCCAGGATGCCATAGCCGAGCGGGTGGCTGGGGCGATCGAGCCCGAACTTCTCAAGACGGAGTCGCTACCAGCCGCCGCACGCAGCAGCGGAAACGCGACGGCCTGGGACCTGGTGCGGCAAGGTACCTGGCATTTCCACCACGTCGGCCGTCAGACTCACTTGAGTGCCCGCAGGCTGTTCCGGGAGGCATGCAGGCTCGATCCTGAACTCGCAGAGGCCCACCTTTGGCTCGGTCGCGTCAGCGCCGGCATCGTCGCTTACGGCTGGAGTGACGAACCGCAACGGGACATCCGGGAAGGCCTCGATGCAGCCTTGAAGGCGGTTCGGCTCGACGAGAAGAATCCCTATTCCCATTACGCGCTGGCCATCTGCAGCATCTACGCCAATGCACCGGAACAGGCTATTCTTGCCGCGGAAAAGGCGATCGAGATCAGCCCAAGCTTCGCCCTTGGTCATCTGGTGATGGGAATGGGGCAGCTTTTCCGCGGCAGTGCATCCGAGGCAATAGCGCCGCTCGAACACGGCCTTATGTTGAACCCTTACGATCCGCAGAACTTCGTCTGGTTCAATATCCTGGCGCTCGCCTACCTGTTTGGAGGACAGGCAAGCGAGGCGCTTGCCGCGGCCATCAAGGCGCGCAAGATCGCTCCGGCATGGCGGCCCACCCACGAAACACTAGCCTGCTGCTACGTTTCGCTCGGCCGCTTGCCGGAGGCTGGATCTTGCGTTGAGCTGATGCGGGAAATGGAAAACCCTTCAGGCGATGCCTTGGCGCCGTTCAGGCTGCGCAATCCACATTGGGCAGACGAGATGGCGCATCTGTTGAAGAAAGCCGGTTGGCAGCGATAAAGCCACAGGCCGTTCCCGGCCTTGCCGAAAATCAGATCTTTGCATCGTGCGCCAGCGGTGCGGTTGCCTTCTCCAGCCAGGCCAGCGTCTCGCCGTCGAGCATCGATCCGATCTCGGCCAGCACACGCTGGTGGTATGTGTCGAGCCAATGCAACTCGTCTCGCGTCAGAAGGTCGGATCGCACCAGCCTGGTGTCGATGGGCGCCAGCGTCAGCGTCTCGAAGCCGTGCATGGCGATGTCGCCGCCCTCTATCGGCTCGGCCGGCGTCACCAGCATGAGATTCTCGATGCGAATGCCGTAAGAACCCTCCTTGTAGTAGCCCGGCTCGTTGGAGACGATCATGCCTGCCAGCAGCTTTTCGGTGCCGGTCCTGGCGATGCGCTGCGGGCCCTCGTGCACGGCCAGATAGGAGCCGACGCCATGGCCCGTGCCATGGGCGAAATCGCAACCGTGTTTCCACAGGGCAAGGCGCGCCACGGCGTCGATCTCGGAGCCGCGCGTGCCCGGGGGAAAGCGCAGCATGGAAATGCCGATCATGCCCTTCAGCACCAGCGTGAAGCGTTCGCGCATTTCCTCGGTCGGTGTGCCGATCGGTACGGTGCGGGTGATGTCGGTGGTGCCGTCCTGATACTGCCCGCCCGAATCGAGCAGGAACAGTTCGCCAGACTGAAGCTTTCGGCTGGTGGCGCGGGAAACGCGGTAGTGCATGATGGCGCCGTTCGGGCCGGCGCCGGCGATGGTGTCGAAGGACACGTCGCGCAGCGGCATCTGTGTTTCCTCGCCGGTGCTGCGGCGGCACTCCTCGAGCTTGGTGACGACCGCGATCTCGTCGAGCTTGCCCGGTTCCTGGCGGTCGAGCCAGCAAAGCAGCTTGGCGACCGCGGCGCCATCGCGGCGGTGCGCGGCGCGGGCGCCGTTGATCTCGGCCTGGTTTTTCGTCGCGCGCGGAATGCGGGCAGGGTCTGGCGCAGTGATGACGGTGCCGCCATTGTCCTCGACCAGCATCCTGAGCTTCTCCGCCGCCAGCACCGGATCCAGCGCGATCTTCGCGCCGCCCTTGGCCAGGGCTGCGATAACAGCTTCGAATTCACCGGGTTCGTGCAATTCGGCGAGCTGCGTCAGATAGGCCGCGACGGTGCGTGAAAACTTACGCTGGTCCATGAAAAGCAGGTGCGATCGATCGGCGGCGAGCACGGCGAAGCCGAGCGCCAGGGGCGTGTGCGGCACATCGCCGCCGCGGATGTCGAAGGCCCAGGCGATGGACGACGGGTCGGTCAGCACGGCATGGGAGGCGCCATCCTTGCCGATCGACTCGGCCAGCCGCGCCAGCTTGTCCTTGGCCAATTCGCCGGCAAAGCCGATTGGATGAAGCTCGACCGGCGCCAGCGGCGGTTCGGGCTGGTTCTCCCAAATGGCGTCGATCGGATTCCTCTCGAGCGGCACCAATGTCGCTCCCGATTTTTCGGCCGACGCTTTCAGCGCTTTCACGTCGCCGATCGTCTGCAGCCACGGATCGAAGCCAAGCCGCACGCCCTTGCCGAGATTGTCCTTGATCCAGGTGGCGGGCGGATTGTCGACCAGGCTTTCGATCGAAAAGATGTCGAGATCGACCTCGTGGCGCACCTGCAGCGTGTAGCGGCCGTCGACGAACATGATAGCACGGTCGCCGAGCACGATGGCGACGCCGGCCGAGCCGCTGAAGCCGGTCAGCCATTTCAGCCGCGCCGAGCGGTCGGCGACATATTCGCCCTGATGCTCGTCTGCACGAGGCACGATGAAGCCATCCAGCCCGTTGGCCGCCAGCCATCGACGCAGCAACGCCACACGCGGCTTGCCGACGGCGGGGTCGCCTGCGGAATCAAAGGTCTGGAACATCATGGCCTCTCCTCGGATGCTGGATGTGAGCGGCGGACTTTCAAGTCGAACCGTGCCGCCGCTCACATCCAGCTTTTATGTTTGAGCGTCGGGTTTTCCCAAAACCGGTTTCCACTTTTGGGCCCGATGCTTTGGCGCGACCGTAGCGCATGACCCCGAAAATCGGAATCGACTTTTGCTACGCCAGGCGCCGGCCGAATTCGGTCCAGCAGGGCAATCGCTTCAGGTCTGCGCTGCCCCTCATTGCCCTGCCGGGCAATGAGGGGCAGCGCAAACCTGGGCGGGGGGGATTGATAGGTATCAGGGGGGGCCGCGGTTTGCGGGAGTGGTTTGCCGGGTAGGGGCAGCAAAGCGTT